>CAZXDD010000232.1:5120-11362 GCA_964639415.1 uncultured Armatimonadia bacterium | reverse complement strand
ACCAAGGATCGAGGCGGAGGACCAGGGCTCCATTCAACTGTCGGTTCGACAGACCGCCGGGCCCCACCTTGCCGGCGAGACCCTACGGGAGCCTCAGGATGCCGCAGCTTACGGCCCCGCGTGCGGTCGTCCGCCGCCGCGCCCCGCTCCCAGGAACACACCCATCGCCACCACCATCAGCACCGCCAGAGCGCGATAGGTACCGGCGTAGGCCAGGTGCCCGATCAGCAGCCCCGCCACCACCGGGCCCGAGGCATGGCCCACGTCCATGATGGTGCTCAGCACCCCCAGCGAGGTGCCGTAGTGGTGGGCCTTTGACTCGTCGGCCACGAGGGCTGAAGTCGAGGCCGTGACCACGGACATTGCCAGCCCGAACAGCGTCGCACCGACGAGGAAACCCCAGAAGTGGGGATAGGCGGTGAGCGCGACGAGGGCGATGGCGTTGAGGGCCAGGCCGGCGGCGATCACCGGGCGGCGCCCCAGCCGGTCGGAGCTGCGCCCGCTCACGGGCTTAGTAAGAGCGATGGTCACGATCTGGGCACCGAAGATGAGCCCGATCTGCCACTCCGTCACCCCCTGCGACTTGGCGTAGAGCGGGATGAAGGTCTCCACCGCGCCGAAGGCCAGGTACTGCAGGGCCTCAACGATGCTCGTGACCATGATCGTCCGGTTGCGCCCGACGGTGGCGAGGCCCTGTGCCATCTGGCGCAGCGGGCTCTCCCTGGGCTTGCCCTCCGCGTCCTGCGGCTTGGGCGCCCGGGGAGCGTGGGGCAGAAACAGCGCGCACAGGAGCGCCAGCGTCCCGCCCACCGCGCAGCCGACGTACACCGCGTGATAGCTGAACAAGAGCAGCACACCGCCCAGCATCGGGGCAATCGAGCGGCCCACCAGCGTGGCCGAGGAGTACCAGCCCATCTGCTCGGCCCGGCGCTCTCGGGTCAGGTCGGCGATGTACGCCATGGCCACCGGCCCGAAGATCGCCGTTGCCAGCCCGTGGTACATGCGCACCGCAACCAGTGCCCCGGCGGACTCGACGAACAGGTACAGCACCGGAGCACTGGCGAAGACAAGCATCGCGGAGAGCAGCACCGCCCGCCGCCCCAGGATGTCCGAAAGCGCTCCGGCAGGGAGGCTGACGACAATGCCCACAACGGTCGAGGCCGCCGCCACCAGCCCCAGCACCGAGTCGCCCAGATGAAGGTAATCCCGGGCGAATAGCGGCAGCACCGGGGTCTTGGACATGGTGGAGCTAAGGATGGCAAGCATCCCCACTCCGCAGAGGATGAGGAAGGCCCGGCTATCGGAGCGCTCTCCTTCGGCAATGGGTTCGGCCAAAGCGTCACCTGCTTGCTCGGCGAGATCCTTGACGGCGTCGAGAGGGCCCCGTGCCTGCGGGTCTCGGAGAGGCACGCCGTGGCTGTCACTGTTCGTAGGGCGGGCTTTGCGGCCAGCCGCCGTTGCGGGCGCGCCGCGGCCGCCGTTCACCTTCTCCCAGGCCCGAATGGCCGCCCGGGACAGTCGGGCGCCCCTGCGGGGCGCTTGCGGGTGAGGGGCCGCCGCGAGGCAAACCACCGCCCGCTGCAGAACGCCCCGATGGCCCGGCAGACCCTGGCGCCGCCGAGCGCTGGGATACTGTGGGCCGCCGAGCGCTGGCGAGTGACAGAGCGGGCCTTAGACCGCTGCAGGGCAGACCCTCACCCACGGCCGCGCCGCGGCCGTGACCTCTCCCGGACGCCCGCAGACGGCGCGGGCTGGGAGAGGTGATGTACGGCAACGGCTCGCGGCGCCCCACGCCCCACCTACCCCCTCAGATGCTTCTCCAGGAACTCGAAGGTGCCCACACCATTGATCTCGTGCGGACCGTTGAAGAACTCGATCTCCGTCCGGTCGCCGATACCCAACAGGTCGTAGCGGTACCGCGTCTTGGCGTACTCGTAACCCACCCACTCGTCCGGAGCCACGCCGTCGAGATGGCCGCGCTCGACCATGAAGGGCCGCGGACAGATGAGCCAGCTCATCTCGGCGTAGTTGAACGTATTGCCCAGGTTCCACTCCACGATCTCCCACTCGCCGGTACGCATGTAGCTGTACGAATGTCGCACCGTGCCGATCTTCAGCACCCACTCATCGAAGTCCCCCGAGCAGATGGACAGGCAGTAGTCCTCCAGCACCGCGGGCACCCGCATGGCGGTCTTGCCGCCGTAGCTCAGGCCGTAGAACGCCATGCGCTGCTCGTCCACGAAGGGCAAGCTCGCCAGCCAGTCGAGGATCACCTGATGCTGCCGGACGATGAAGGAGAACAGCGAGAGCTTCAGCGGGTTGGCCATCCGCTGGAGCATGCGGAAGTCGTCGCCACCGATGTAGGGATTCTGCGGGCTGAAGGTGACAAAGCCTCTCTCGGCCAGGCGACAGGCGAACTGGTGGTAGGCGTTGTCCTCCGCGCAGGGGTCGGCCACATCTCGCGGGCGCCCCTCGAGGCCGTGCTGGCAGACCACCACCGGCCGCTTCTCTCCGGGACGGAGGTCTTTCGGCACCAGCAAGATACCGTAGGCGAAGACGTCCTGAAGCACATCCAGCACGATCTCGTACCCGACGAAGGCCTCGGTCTCGTACAGCCTCCGCCCCCGCGGGTTGGGCGGCCTGTCTGGCTCGGGCAAGGGCCCCAATACCTCCCACAGCCGCCTGCGGTACTTGCGCGTGCTCTTGACCCAGGTCTGTGCATTCGTGGCATCGGCGTCCTTCCAGTAGTCGCGGCGGACAAACTCGGCCTCGCGCAGAAGGTGCTGGGTGTGCTCCAGCAGTTGCAGGAACTGGCGCCTGTGGCGGTCCTCGGCGTCGGGCAGGGGCGCGAGGATGCGCCGCTGAGCGGCGCGCGTCCATTCGAAAACCTCCCGTCGGGAGGGGTCGGAGGCCGAGGGGTTCAGGGCCCTCCGCAGGGCCGCAAGTGTGGCTTCCGAGCCGGGCCCGGGCTTGGCCGCCTGCACCAGCGTGATGGGGGCCGGGGGCTCGAGGCCCGCCAGGAGCTCCCGGGCCCTGGTGATCTCGTCTCGCACGGCGCCAATCGGCGGGGTTGTGAGAGCTCCCGGCGCGGCACCGGCTCGGCCCCCTGTGACCGGTGGCGGGCCGGACACCGCAGGCACCGGACAGGCTTCCACGATCAGGGGCCTCGGAGCGATGAGAGTGGCGATCTCGGCGTCGCCGAACTCCGTCAGCAGGGACCAAACATTGCGGTAGATGGGCTCTTTGTGGAGGCTCTCGCGGGGCCCGAAGTACCCACAGACCGCGACGGCGGCGATGCGCTCATCCAGCGCCGCGGCGTAGAAAGCCACCACCCCGCCCTCACCGTAACCGATGACGCCCACCGGACGCCGCCCGCCCAGGGCGTCCACGCCCGCCAGCACCTTCTGGACCTCGTAGCCGATGATGTGCCGGCCCTGCTCGAAGGCCGCGCGGTAGATGAACTCGCGGTGCGGCTGATTGGTCCTCAGGCCCGCCACGGTCGAGTAGGTGTCCTGCCGGTTGATGAGCGTGGGGATCAGCACCCTGCAGCCGCCCTCGGCCAGGATGCGGGCGAATTGGCTGCTTTCGGCGATCCCCGGCACAGGCCCGGCCAGCATCTCCGGCGTGTCGTCGCAGTCCGGCAGGGCGATGACGTCGGCTGCGCAGTCTCCGACCGGCTCCAGGAGCAGGCCCTCTCCCTCGACCCCGGGCAGCACATCCCAGTACACCTGACGGACCACGAAGCCCTCCCCGTGGGCGATGACGGCGGAGTCGCTTTCGATGAAGGGATCGCCGGGCAGGTCGTCGGGATCGGCAATCGGGGCCACGGCGTGCAGCGGCCCTGATAGGCGCTTGTCCACGACGCCGAGGATCGCGGCCAGCCGCCGCCGATTCGGCGCCACCGAGCGGCGATAGCGTTCCCAGGAGGACAAGTCCCGCCGCCAGGAGGCAGATCGGCCCCCGATACTCTCCCTGCTCTCGCGGGTCAGGTACTTGCCGATTCCGGCCACCATGCGGGCGGCAAGGTCGCCTTTCCAGGTGAGTGGCGACAGGGCGGGCAACGGCGTCTCGGCGCTACCTTCCATGCGGGACCCCGATGAGCTGGGCACAGGCGGATCACCTCGATGCGAGGATCGTGCGGAGGAACTCTTGGCCGTAGCGGGAATTCGGCTCTTACCGAGCGTTTCCCTGCCGCGATCGGCGGGGCTCCCGACGGCTCGGACCTAATCACCGCCTACGGAGGCCAGTTCGTCATGCTGCTCATCTCGACCCTCGCCGGCATGATCTGCTCACACGTTGCCGCTCAGCCCTTGCTGGACCCGCCCACCGACTACGGCCGGTCGGCCATCACCAGCTTCGGAGGCGCCAATACTCCGCTGTTCTGGCTGGAATCGCGGCTGCGCATCACCGACCCTCAGGCCGGCATCACCCGCGACTACTATCAGTGCGGCTCGTGCAAAAGCGAGCATACCTTCGCCACCGAGAACCTGTTCATGAGCCCCAACTACGACTTCCTACCCGTGTTCACCGAGGGGCAGACCATCGTTTACCGCCGCCGCGCCACAGTGGCGGAGGGCTACCGCACCGTGGGTGGGCCGCTGTGGGGAACCATCGTGCCGCGGGTGCGCGCCGCCCAGGCCGTGCTGCTCCAGAGCCCGGCCGAGATCGCTGCCGCCGTCGCCGACGGCCTGCCGCTCATCGGGCAGGTGGAGATCAGGGACGCCGAGAGTGGCCGCAGTGCGGTGATCGAGTTCCCGATCAAGACCATGAACCTCTCGGCCGACGGCGGCAAGTGGCAGGTCGACACAGGCCCCGTGCTGCTCCCGGACCTCACCGCCCCGCCCGAGCAGTGGGCCGAGACGCTGCGCTTGGCCTTCGTGGCCTACAACACCGACGGCTGGGCAGACTTCATCATCGAGGCGCCCACCCCCGTGATGGAGGGCGACAGGCAAGTGGCCGAGGTGCACCACTACTCTCAGATCGTGCATCTGGAGACGAGAAACCAGGTCCTGGCCGTGCAGCTTGCGGCGGCCTCCACGGGCCAGGGGCCGGAGGTGATCCGCAGCGAGGGGGTGACGAAGATCGGCCTGCTACCCCCCGGAGTGGGCAATCCGCGCAATTCCGAGGGCGACTTCATCCGCCTGAAGGACGGCCGCGTGATGCTGGTCTACAGCCGCTTCACCGGGGGCGGCGGCGATCATGCCGCGGCCACGCTGTGCTCCCGCGTCTCGGCGGACGGCGGGCTGACCTGGAGCGCCGAAGACCGCGAAGTGGTCCCGAAAGAGGGGGCCATGAACGTGATGTCCGTCTCGCTCCTGCGACTGCAAAGCGGCGAGATGGCGCTGTTCTACCTGCGCAAGAACGCCGAGGACGACTGCCGCGAGTACCTGCGCATCTCCACCGACGAGGGTGAGACCTGGAGCGAGCCGACGCTGTGCATCCCGCCCGAGGGCTACTTCGTGGTCAATAACGACCGCGTCATCCAGCTTCAGTCGGGCAGACTCGTGGTTCCCGCCGCCTGCCACGCCCGCCCCGGCGATCGGTTCGGAAGAGGCATCGCCATGGCATTCCTGTCCGATGACAATGGGAAGACCTGGCGCCAGAGTGAGACAGAGCTACAGGCCCCCCCGAACTCCGGCTCCGGCCTGCAGGAACCCGGCATCATCGAGCTCCGGGACGGACGGATCATGATGCTTTGCCGCACCGATCAGGGCTGCCAATACCGGTCGTACTCAGAAGACGGCGGGATCACGTGGTCCGAGGCCGAACCCACCGACATCATGTCCCCCTGCTCACCGGCGACTTTCGAGCGCATCCCCCAGACCAACGATATCCTCATGGTCTGGAACGATCACTCGGCCGACCCGAGCCTGGGCCAGAAGCGCACGCCCCTGGTGGCCGCGATCTCCAGGGATGAGGGACAGACGTGGGACTACCGGAAGGTGATCGAGGACGATCGGGATGGGTGGTTCTGCTACACGGCGATGGACTTCGTGGGCGACCGCGTGCTCTTGGCCTACTGCGCCACCGGCAAGGGCCTCCCGCACCTGAGCCGGACCCAGGTCACGCTGCTGGACATCGAGTGGCTGTACCGGTAGCGGACGGCAACGACGGTGGAACAGGATGGACAGGATGACGGCGACGGCAACGGACAACGGCAGTGGAACAGGATGGACAGGATAACGGCGGATGGACAGGATGACGGCGACGGCAACGGACAACGGCAGTGGAACAGGATGGAC
>CAZXDD010000232.1:2784-5020 GCA_964639415.1 uncultured Armatimonadia bacterium | reverse complement strand
AGGATAACGGCGGATGGACAGGATGACGGCAACGACAGTGGGACAGGATGGACAGGATAACGGCGGATGGACAGGATGACGCCGGCGGCATGGCGAGGAGTGCCGTAGTCGCGTCGCACGGGATGACCAGATGAGGTGACCCCATGCTTGGAGCCGTAATGGCCGCGATTGTGCTGCTTTGGTCCGGCGCCTGCCCGGCCCAGGACAACCTGCTGCCCAATGCGGGGTTCGAGGAGACGGACGCCAACGGTTGGCCCACCGGCTGGAGCCGGTACAACTGGGGGGCAGAGGGCACCGAGGGAACGCAGGAGCCGGATGCCACCGTGTCGCGCACCGGCGACCGCTCGCTGGCCGGGGTGAATGTGAGCAGTACCGCCCGGGCCGGGGCGTACACCCACGTTCCTCTGGAGGCCGGCACCTATGCCCTGAGCTTCTGGGCCAGGGCCGCCCAGGGCCAGACGGGGCTGGTGCGCTGCTACCTGGCCACGGCCTACTCGCGATCCCATGACGTCGGCGACGACTGGACGCGAGTGGAGTTCCGCACCCGCCTGCAGGCACCGGTGGAGCGGGCCGAGATCAACATCCAGAACTGCTCCGGCGTCAGCGGCACCGTCTGGTTCGATGACGTGTCCCTGGTCTCGGTTCCCGACAGGCCCCTTGAGATCGTGGACGATCCCCGGCCGCAGGAGCAACAGCCCAGGCTCCTATACTTCGATGCCCACCTGATGTCCTGGGCCGACCACGCCGAGGAGTGGAAGGCGCGGGGCTTCTCTGGGACCTTCGTCAGCGGGATCTTCGGCGACATCCACGACGATCCGTGGGCTGCGGACGGGGATGCCGGCACGCGGGGCGAGGACGACAAGCTGCTGCAGGAATGCCGGGCCGCCAATGACAAGTGCCGCGAGGTCGGGGTCGACAGCAACGTGCTGAAGGTCGCGTTCTACAGGGACCTCCCGGACCCCTTCGATGATGAGGGCTATGCGGCGATCACCCGGAACTTCTCGGAAGCGGCGCGCTTCGCCCGGCTCGCCGGGTTCCCGGCCATCGCCATCGATACCGAATACACCGCCTACCAGTTCGACCCCGGATGGGAGGGCTACGACCTGGAGCGGCACAGTCCGGAAGAGCTGGCAGAGGCGCTTCGCGCCCGCTGGCGGAAGATCGCGGCGGCCATGCTGCAGCAGTACCCGGACCTGGAGCTGATGGTGCTCCCGGAGGGCGCCATCCACTATGGCCCCCTATGGAACCAGCTATTCTCCGGTCTCGTGGAGGCGCTTGCCGCGGCGCAGCATCCGCTGGGGGTCCACGTGTTTTGCGAAAGCTCGTACACGAACCGCGATCCCTACGGCCTGCGCGAGCACGTGGCCGATGTGATGCAGACCACGGCCCGCGGCCTGACGCCGGAGGCCCGCGACTACTGGGCGCAGCACGGGCAGGTGGCTCTGGGGTTGTGGCCCCTGGGGTACTACCGGCCGATCATGGATGAGAACGGCAAGTTTGTGGGCTGGTCGGGGCGCGAGGAGGTGTTCGGCAACGAGACCGTGGGCTCCTACGCGGACAAGTCGGAGAACTACCCGCTGGAGGAGTTCGCGGTCCAGCACGCCGCGGCCCGAACGTTCAGCGGCAGGTACCTGTGGGTCTACGGCCACGGCTCGTCCTGGTGGCAGTTCACACCCGAGATGGACGCGCACTACAAGGCTCAGTCGCTGCAGCCGTACCCGTCCGCCAACTACCTGGTGCCGACGGTGGGCAACATCGCCGAGTACAATGAGGTCGCCGGTTCGCGGAAGGTCGTGGCGGGGCTGGAGTAGCGCGGGGGGCGGATCCGGTACGGCAAGAGGCCCTGTCGCGTCCAGGCGGTGCGCCGGGATGCCCCGCGGACCGCGCCCAGGGCAGGCAGGGGGAGAGGGAATGGGGGCCTGGTTCCACGGGCTCTGACGCCCCCATGGCAAGTCTGCTTGGCCCCGTGCGGGGCTGACGACAACGGCACAGCGTACCCAGCCGTGCCGTCGCCGTCATCCTGTCCATCCTGCTCCACTGTCCTCGTCCGCCGTCGCCGTCATCCTGTCCATCCTGTTCCACTGCCGTTGCCGTCCGCCGTCGCCGTCCGCCGTCCGCCGTCGCCGTCATCCTGTCCATCCGCCGTGATCCTGTCCATCCTGTTCCACTGTCGTCGTCGTTCGCCGTCGCCGTCATCCTGTCCATCCTGTTCCACTGCCGTTGCCGTCCGCCGTCG
>CAZXDD010000232.1:0-2684 GCA_964639415.1 uncultured Armatimonadia bacterium | reverse complement strand
CCGTCCGCCGTCCGCCGTCATCCTGTCCATCCTGTTCCACTGCCGTCGCCGTCCGCCGTCGCCGTCATCCGCCGTTGCCGTCCCCTGTAGATCCCAGCGCGATGATGGCCTCGGCCAGTTTCCTCCTGGCGTCCAGCAGTTCGGCCTCGGAGCGGGTGTACTCCGAGTGGCTCTTGAGCAGGTCCCGGCGCACCCGGTCCAGCAGCGCCGTCGCCGCCGCTCCCTCTGCGCTTCCTGCCCCGGCCCGCTGAATGCCCTTTTCCACCAGCAGCAGGTACTCGTGGTCTTCCATGCCCTTGCGCACCATCTCCCAGCGGATGGAATCGCAGATCCCCTCCTGGCCCGGGTAGGCCACATGAGTGTCGCCCGGCGGCAGGCGAAGCTTGCCCAGAGGCAGCCATTCGCTGGAGCCGGTGGTGCTGTTCCACGGGTCGATGCGCCCCTTCATCCCTCCCCACGGCCGCCAGGCTCCGTAGCCCCAGTGCAGATAGCCGGTGGCGTTGTAGCGCCAGTTGAGCCAGTGGATGGTGCGGGTCTTCAGGGACGCATAGTCCAAGAATCGGTTGGGGTACGGGCCCTGCGGCGCCAGGCAGGTGTAGCTCCACAGCTCCTCGCCGGCCGCCGGCATCCCCTCGCGCAGCTCCTGGATCTGGGGCACACGGATCTCGATGCAGCCCTCGAGGCCTTCGGACATGACCGCATCGATGCGGGGCACGTCCGGCAGGGTCTCGCGGACGAAGGCACTCATCACGCGGTAGGACGCCTCGTTGGGCGGGATGGGCTCGTCGGCCTGGTGGAGGATGAACCGCGACCACCAGCCCTTGTGGACAAGGTGATCGCGAAGCGACTGGAGGAAATGCGACAACAGCGCTCGGCGGTCCGGGTCGTCCACCGGGGCCCTGTCCAGTTGCGTGGGCACGCCATGGGCATCGTGGACCGTCATCGGGCTGAAGACGAACTCGCTTTCCCAGTCGCCGCAGCGCCCCCCCAGATGTGAGCCCTCGATGCGATCGGCCACACCGTACCTGTCGAACAGCTCGACCCAGCGGTCGAGATTGCTGTAGTCGTAGGCGTAGCCGCCCGCGGTGGCTGTGCTATGCACCAGAGTCTGGAGCGGAGTGAGGATCACGTTCTGGCGGTGCTGCCCCATGTCCCGGGCGACGATCTCCATCCACCGCCACCAGTCATCGCTGAACCGCTCCAGGCCGTACCAGTCCTCGACATTGCCCGGGAAGAACCACTCGGTGTGCCAGACGCTGGGCTTCCGCGGGATGGAGAAGGGCCACACGTGCAGGGTCAGCGAGACCTCGATCTTCTCCTCGTCGCTGTGGACCGTCACGGTTCCCCGGTACTCGCCGGCGGGTGCCTCCCCGGGCACGGCCACGGTGACCCAGATCGGCTGGGTCTGGCCGGCGTGCAGTTTGGTCTCGGGCCATTCGAGGAAGGGGTCGGGGAAGAAGGCGGGAGCGCGGCGGATGATGTGCTGCCCATCGCCGTTGTCGGCGGTGTTCTCGTGTACGGGAGCGTAACCGACGAAGCGGGCACTCACGGATTCGGCCGGGATGCGGGCGCCCCCCGGGCCGGTGAGCTCGGTGCACTGCACCGCGACCCTGGCGACCTTGCGGTCAGAGCGGAGGCAGATCTGGGCGTCTTCCTTCTCATTTCCCGCGGCCGCGAGCCGGATCTCCTTGCCGGCATCGCCGCCCGGACCGTCGTCCTGGAACACCTTCTGCAGACTGCCGGCGACCCACCACGTAAGCATGTGAGAGTTCCTCCCAGATAGGCGGACGACCGACGGCGGGAGCACGGAGCCCCGCCGAGGGGGCGTTGCGCCGCAGAGGCCCCGGACGCCCTCCATGAGTTCACGGGGCAGTTTCGCCCCCCCGCGGCGTTGGGCCTCCCGGTCGGCAGGTGTCGCGGGAGGCGCCAGCGAAATGACGGCCCATGGCGACTTTCTGTACGAAGAAGGGGGTCTGGTTGATATGCTCAGGTGCACAATAGTCGTTGCTCTGGTGGTCTTGCTGTCTGTTCCTGCTCTCGCCCAGTTCGCCCCGTTCCCTCCGGCCGGTGGAGCGACGCAGCCGCAGGGCGGCGCCGTCGCCCCGCCCGCGACCGGAGGCTTCCCGGCCCCGGCAGGCGGCTTCGCACCCCCGCAGGGCGCTCCCGTCCCCGGCGGAATGGCACCGGGCATGGGGGATGCGGAGGATATGCAGGCCTACGCGATGATGGAGATGGTCGGCATGTGTCAGCCGGCCATCGCGGTGGAGAACAACATGATCTACATCGCCTCCGGCGGCATGCTGACGATCTACCGTCTGGACGGCAACACGCTGACGAAGATCGCGGAAGGGCCGTACGCGGTTGCCGCTCCCATGCCGGGCATGGGCGGCATGTAGGCGCCTGCAGCCGCCATCGGGCAGAGAAGCACCGCGCCGCGCGCGGTTTCGGCACCCCGGCCGGCGGCCGGAGGCACGGGGAGGTCTACCCATCGCCGTCTGGAGCGGCCCTCGGGCCCGTTCCCGCCGCGGACGTCACGCCGTGGCGCAGTCGCGCTTTCGCCGTGGACGGTCTGCCGATCCGGCGCATTGCACGCCGGACCTCAGATCATGCAGGTTCCGGGCGGGCGGCGACTCACGTCGCCTCACCCCCCAGCCCCGCCTCTCGGCGTCTCTTCGAGCCGCTTG
>CAZXDD010000231.1:0-11368 GCA_964639415.1 uncultured Armatimonadia bacterium | reverse complement strand
TCATCGTCGGGCAGCTTCTCTGCGCCACGGTCGAGCTGGACGCCGAGAGCTACCCGGACGAGGCGGCCGTTGCGGCGGAGATCGCCTCCCGGGCCGCCCCCGATCTGCTGCTGGATGTGGTGATCTCGGGGCTGATGCCCGAGGGTGGGGAGATCGACACGCTGCGCCTGCAAGATGAGCTGGAGAGCGGCTTCTTCCGCCTGCGGGTGCGCGATGAGAGTGTCCCGGCGACGGACCGGCTCCAGGCCGAGGATGCCGCCGGGCGGCTAATCGCCGCACGGGCCACGGCGCTCCTGGCAGAGCGCATGTCCCGTTGCGAGCAGTCCGGGGATCAGCAGGGCCTCAGACGGGCCCGGCAGGCGCTGCGCCTCCTCCTGGCCCTCTTGCACGGCAAGGAGGTGCTCCAGTGATCCTGCAGCGCCTGAGAGTGGATAGCTTTCGGGCCCTTGAGGCCCTCGAGGTGCGCTTCGGCCCCGGTCTGAATGTGGTGCGAGGTCCCAACGAAGCGGGAAAGAGCACGCTGCAGGCGGCGATCGTCGCCGTCCTGTTCGCCGACCCGCACAGTCGCACCAGGGCCACCGAGGCCATGAAGCCCTGGGGCCTGGATACCTTCCCTGCCCTGACCGCGGAGATCGCCAGTCCGGGCCAGGAATACTCGGTCACCAAGGACTTCGAGGCCCGCCGCGCCGAGGTACTGCTTCCCGACGGCAAACGGCTGACCGACCGCGCCGGCGTCGCGGAGGCAATGGGCCGGCTCACCCAGATCGGCGACGAGGCCTCGTACCGCGCCACCGCCTGTCTGGTGCAGCAACAGTGGGCGCAGATCAGCGCCGGAGCCGAGCTGCAGGAGCTGGTTCAGCAGTCACTCACCGGGGGGATCGAGGGACTGGCCGTCGGCGACATCCTGGCCAAGCTGGACCGCTCCATCGCCGATCTGGAGCGGGGCAGCAAGCGCCAGGCTCCGAAGAACCCCGGAGAGCTCACGGCCACCATCGCTCGACGCGAGACGGTGGAGCGCGAGCTTGCCCGGGCCCGGGCAGACTACGCCACACGCACCCGGGCCCAGGCAGAGCTGGAACTGGGCCGCAACGCACTTTCCGACACCACCGCGCGTCTGGAGCAGGCCGAGAACCTGCGCTCGCGGGCCGAGCGCTACATCCGTCTGGACCGGGAGGTCAGTGATCTGCGCCGCAACGCCGACCGCCTGGGCGGCCGCCTCGTGCGTGTGCAGCGCCTGGGACTGGAGATCGAGGCGCTCAGGAATGGGCTGGAGGAGGCCCCGGCCGTGGACCGCGAGATGGCCCAGGACGTGGCGACCTGGGCCGACCGCCAGAGAGATCGTATCAGCGAGCTGCACGCCCTGCGCCGCCAGGAGGCGCTCCTGGACAACGAATGCAAGCAACTGCAGGCCGAGGCCAGGAAGACCGCCGGGACTGAGATCGGTCCCGACACGGTGCACCGGGCCACCGAGCTCAAGCGCCAGGCCGAGGAGGCCCGGGAGCGCGCGGGTCGCCACTTGGCACAGGCGCAGGACTACTCCGAGCGCATCGAGAGCATCAGACGGCATCTGGCACCGCGCAAGTACCTTCTGACTATCGGCGTGCTCTCGATCGTCCTGGGCGCCGTTGCGGCCACCGAGCACCTCCTCGGCCTGGGAGCCTGCGCGCTGGGCACCGCCCTGGTCATTGCGGCGCTGCTGCGCCGCGCTCCCGCGGACTTGCGCGAGCTTCCGAGGAAGATCGAGACGGCGCAGAAGGCGCACAGGGCGGACATCGAGAGCTCCCGAGACAAGACCACTGAGCTGCGCCGGCTCCTGGCCGACCTGCTTCCCGACGAGCCGGTGGATCTGGACAGAGGGGTGGCCGAGCTGGCCGAGCTGGCCGCCCGGCGCGCCAGGGACACCGCGGAGGGCCACGCAGTCCTCCATGCCCGGCAGGAGGCACTCAAGGACCTACGCACCCGCATTGGACGCACCGATGACCTCATCGCCAGCCTGCAGCGGCGACTGGAAGCCGTCCTGCGGGAGACGAGCCTGGAGAGTGTCGAAGACCTCATCGAGCAGGCGGAGACCCGGGAGAGTGCCCTGCGCGATCTGGGTGAGCGCGAGAGCCAGCGCGAGGGCCTCCTGGACGGCGAGACCGAAGAGCAGATGGCCGACGGCCACCGCAAGCTACTGCTGGACGTGCGGGCCAGGGAGTACGAGATGGAGAGCCCCGAGCTGGCAACGGCCCGCCTCTCGCCGCGGCAGTACGAGGAGCTGCTGGCGGAGATCGCGGGCCTGCGGGAGCAAAGTGAGACGCTGGTTGCCAAGATCCGGCAGGCCGAGATCGCGGTGGCCACGGCGGGGAGCGACGCCGATGCGGTCAATGTGCTTGAGGGCCAACTGGACAGGCTTGTGGAGCGTGAGACCGTACTCAGAGAGCGCCTCGAGGTACGCCGGATCGCCCGCGATGTGCTGCATCAGGCCCGTCAGGAGACCTTCTCCGAGGCCGGCGACCTGCTGGAGCCGAAGATGAGTGAGCTGCTCTCCCAGCTCACGGGCCGGCGGTATGTGGACGTTCGGCTCGACAGCGACATGCGCCCGGTCGTGGCGGCTCCGGGGCACGGGCATGAGATCGCCGCCGACGACCTGCACGCGGTTCCCGACCTGAGCTGCGCCACCCGGGAACAGGTGTTCTTGGCCGCGCGGCTGGCCATCATCAACATGCTCTGGCCCGAAGGCGGGCCCCCGGTGCTGCTCGATGACCCGCTGGTGAACTTCGACCCCGAGCGAAGCCAGGCGGCCCTCGAGGCCGTGCGGGACCTGGCCCAGGTCCATCAGGTCATCCTGTTCACCTGCAGCCATGACTACGACCGGTGGGCGGATCATGTGGTGGAGCTGGCGGGGCCGGAGGGCAAGTAAGCAGAAGGACGAGAGACCGCAACGCGACGCACCGAGCATGGAGGGCCGCGACGATGGCTGCGATCAAGCTGGCGTCCAATCTCGTGCCTTTCTCCCGGCTCACCGACCGCTTCGTCCCGGACGGCTACCGCGACGGTCACGACTTCTCGACACAACTGCGCATGCTCTCCCGCATCGAGGGCATCCAGGGCGTCGCGCTGGGCTGGCCTTCCCAGTTCCGCGATGGCGCCGCCCTCGGACGCCAACTGAACGACCTGGGGCTGCGTCTGGCCACGGTGGAACCCGCCATCTACTCGGAGCGTCGGTTCACCCGCGGCGCCCTGTCCAGCTCTGACCCTGCGGTGCGCAGAGCGGCGATCGACATCGTCAAGGGCACCGCCGACCAGGCCCTCGCGGCGGGCGCCGCCGACATGAACCTCTGGCTGGCCCAGGACGGCTTCGACTACGTCCTGGGAACTCACTATCCCGACGCGTGGAACTACCTGATGGACTCGTTGCAGGAGGTGGCGTGGCACACTCCCGCGCTCCCCATCAGTATCGAGTACAAGTGCAAGGAACCCCGGGCCAACACGTACGTCGGCAACTGCGGCCGGGCCCTGCTCATCGCCGGCCGGATCGGTAGGCCTCACGTGGGCATCACGCTGGACATCGGCCACGCCCTGGCCGCCCTGGAGAATCCCGCTGAGTGCGCTGCCCTGGCCATGCGCGAGGGACTACTGCGCCAGGTGCACCTGAATGACAACTACCGCGAATGGGACCTGGATCTGATCCCCGGCGCGGCCAACCCGTGGGATCTCATTGAGTTCATGTACTGGGTACGGAAACTGGGCTACGACGGGTGGTTCTGCGTGGACGTGTTCCCCTACCGCGAGGACGGTACCGAGGCGCTAGACCGCACTGTGCAGGCCGTGGACCGGGCATGCCGCGCCGCCGACGCGCTGGAAGCCGCCGGAGTGGAGGACCTGCTCAAGGCCGGGAGGCACCTGGAAGCACTGGGCCTGCTGTGGGGCATGCTGGGTCCCGATGGGGACGGCTGAGCCTGTCGGGTGAGTCAATTGGACCGCCTATGTGCCTCCTTGCCATAGCTCGGAACGCGGAGCAAGAGTGCCGTCATGGTCCTCTGGATGTGTTGCCGCCACATGGGGGAGAGCTTACCCACCGGACGTCATCCGCTCGCCCGTGTCCGAGGCCGAGCAAGGGCTCTGCCGACAGGCGCCCGAGAGCCCGGATCATGCAACGGTTCGGCGCAGCGGCCCCGGAGCGCCGGAGCGATACCACAACGGCCGGCAGCATCGGGCGTCACGGCCGCCGACCGTCTCGGAGTGAGTCAAAGCCATGCAGCTTCCTATCAGCATCATCATTGTCAACTACCAAAAGCTCCCCTACTCGCGGCTGTGCGCGGAGTCTATTCTCAACTCCAGGCCCCTGCCCGCGCAGATCGTCTGCATCGATAACGGCTCCACCGACGGGACGGCGGAGTACTTCGAGGAGGACTTCCCCGGCTTTGCCAAGGGCTCGGGCGTGTCCTTCACGCTGGTCCGCAATCTGAGCAATGCGGGGGCCTGCACGGCCCGCAACCAGGGCCTGGAGGCGGCGAGCCAGCCGCTGGTAGCGTTCTGCGACAACGACCTGGTCGTGCGCAGCCGTAGCTGGCTGCAGGTGCTCAAGGACCGGCTGGACATGGCTCCGGAGAACGGCATTGCCGGCCCCAAGCTCCTGTACCCCTTCGAGCCGTACAACATCGAGTGCGCCGGGGTCGCCATCTCTCCCGGCGGCCGGGTGCAGTACCGCGGGCGCGGGCAGGCCCAGGAGGCCGCCGAGTTCTCCCGGCCCTGCACCGTGCAGTGCCTCATCAGCGCCTGCTGGCTGATGAAGAGGGAGATCACCGACACCCTCGGGGGCCTGGACGAGGTGTTCAACCCCGCCCAGTTCGAGGACTTCGATCTGTGCTACCGCGCCCGGGAGAACGGCTGGCTGGTGTGGTATGAGCCGGCGGCGGAGATGTACCACTTCGAGAACACCAGCACCGCCGGCTCGGTGGACATGAAGTTCAAGTACACGACCATCAAAAACGGTCTGGAGTTCAAGAAGCGCTGGCAGCACATGTTCTCCCGGGAGGGCGGCCCGGAGGACGGCGAGTGCCAATGGGAGAACCTCGAGACCCGGCCGCTGCAAAGGACCGGCATCCCGCCGCTGGTGGGCTGAGGGCCCCCGTCCCCGGCGCGAGCCCAGCGACAGAGGCAACCGAGTCCTTCCCCCCACCGGCCGGGGCCACCGAAGGTCACTGCGGGACAGAGGCGAAGCGCGGTGCACGGCCACTTTCGGAAAGAGATCATCGCTATGCACGGACGCACCCGAACCGGGCGATGGCGGGCCATCTCGGGCGCAGGGCTGCTGTGCCTGCTGGGGCTGATGGCACCGGCCGGTGGGCAGGAGGAGCCGGCTCCCGAGCGCCCGGCCCGCGAGGCCCCCGGGCCCTCCGCCGAGGCGCCTGCGGAGACCGAACGCCCCTCAGAGCGCTCCCGGGTCGCGGAACGCGCGACGGATGACGAGAAGGCGGCGGAGCCCTCGGCGTCTCCTCACGAGGCTGACAGACCCAAGGGCGCGACGCGGCCACACCGCGAGGAGGCGCCGCCCGAGGGCGAAGCGACGCCGCAGACAGAGAGCGAGTCGCCGGCTCGGGGCCCCGCGGGACCGGGCGGGATAGTCCCGTCGCCGCTGCCGTTGCCGGCGGTGCCCGCGGCGCCCCAGGCGCCGGAGAGCGCCCCCGCCGCCGATGCGGCCCAGCCCGCCTCCGCCCCGGAAGCCGCGAAGCCCCCCGAGCCTCACTCCAGTAGCCCGGAGCCGGCAAAGGGGCCTTCTGAGCCACCGTACGTGCCCCGGACTGCTCCCTCCCCTCGCGAGACCCAGGTCCTGCAGGCCCTCAGTGCCCTGGCGCGGGAAGCCGAACCGCCGGCGGCGGGACGGTCGGCGCCGTCTCGGGCGGAGCAGAGCCTCACGAACCGGGTGTCGCTGTGGAACAGTGAACTGAGAGCGGAGGCCGCCAGAGCCACCAAGCTGCGCGTCGACCTGGAAAGTGATCGGCGCCGGCTCGCGGGTCAGAAGCGCTCGCTGCCGTGGCAGGTGAGACAGGGGAGAGTGCCGCTGTCGAAGGCCGCGGAGCTGCGAGACGGCCTTTGGGGCGAGCAGAAACGGTACGATACCCTCTACGACCAGTTGGTCGCGGCCGCGGAGAGCCTGGGCGAGCGCCTCGTGACCTACGAGGCCGCCCTGGCCGAGGCCAAACGCCTGCGGCTGTCGGCGGCCCTGGTTTCGGACCTGGAGGACTCCGTCGCCCAGGCCCGTCGCATCCAGCGGGACCTGCAGATCGCCGCCGATGTCGCCGTGGCCAACGCCAGGGCCGCGGGAGACGTGCTGGCGCTACTGCTCCCCGCCATGCAGTCCGCACGCACCCGGGGGGTTCTGTGGCGCACGGAGGCGCGCGTCAGTCTGAGCACGATCGCGACGGCCGTGGCGGACCTGCGCGCGGTCGCCGCGAGACTGCCCGAGTCGATCTGGGACATGCCCACTGTTGATGGGGGGCTCCTGGCCGATGGTGCCCAGGTCTGGGTACTGGGGCTGATCGGCAAGCTCCTGGGGATTCTGGCGCTGGGCCTGGGCCTTCCCTGGGTGGGGCGGCGGATCAGGCACGGGCTCCTGGATGTGGCCCGGCGCCGCACCCCGGAGGGCTCGGAGGCCGAGGTAGATGCGGCCACATTCCGCCTGCTCCGCGGCCTGGACGCGCTCCGTGCCGCTCTCACCTTCGCCTTCATCTACGCGGCGGTGCGCATCCTGCCGTTGACGCCGCAGATGACGGTCCTTCTGACCACCCTCGCCGCCGCCTGGTGCGGCTACTTCGTCGCCCGTCCGCTGTTGCGGCTTCTGCTGGTCCCGGAGAGTTCGGAGCTTCGTCTGGCCGGGTGCGATGACGCCGCCGCGGCCCGTCTCTTTTTGCTGTCGCGGCTGGCTCTTCTCGTCACCGCGGTCTTCGTGCCGGTCACTCGTTTCCTGGCCGCTATCGGCTACACCAGGGCCGACGTGGTCCTGGGGCTGGAGCTGGCATACGGGCTGTCAAGCGGCGTCCTTGTGGTCCTGATCACGAACTCCTACGGCGGCCCTCTGTGCCTGATATCGGCCCGGGACGAGGCCCTGGCCACGCGACTTCGGGCCAACGCCTATGTGCTCAACCCCGCCGTCTCTCTACTGGCCGTGGCCCTGTTCGTCACGGGGACCACAGGCTACATCAACCTCGCCGCGTACCTGGCCCGGGGCCTGCTTTGCTCGCTCGTGCTGTTCGCCCTGTTGTGGCACGCCCACCGGTGGCTGCGGGGCCTGATCCACAGGCACCTGCCTCCGTTGGCGGGCGAACCGGACACCCACGCCCAGCGGCGCGCCCAACTGCAGCGCTTCGTGGCCTGCTGGGGAGAGGGCCTCGGCGTGGCGGCCGCCGCCGTCCTGGGCGGCCTCTATTCATGGGGGGTCCGAGGTCACCACCTGCATCGGCTCGTGGAGTACCTGTCCATCCCGCTGCTGGACATCAAGGGCGCCAAGGTCTCCATCCTTGGCCTCCTGTGGGGCCTGCTGGTGGTGGCGCTTGCCATGGGCGTGGCCCGCATCGTCCGCGACAACGTGCGCAATGCCCAGACCTTCAAGGAGCGGTGGGACCCGGGAGCCAGGCACGCCATCGGCAGCCTGCTGTACTATGGCATCGTCGTGGCGGGCTTCGTGGTGGGGATCCTCGTAGCGGGTATGCAACTGGGGGTGCTCACGGCCTTCGCAGGGCTGGTGGGCGTCGCCGTGGGGTTCGGGAGCCAGGACATCGCCAAGAACACCATCTGTGGGCTGATTATCATGCTCGATGGCTCCATCAATGTGGGAGACTTCGTGGATGTGGCGGGCCAAAGCGGCACCATCACCGACACCACGATCCGCTCCACGACGATCCGCACACCGGACGGGCGGAACGTTGTCGTCCCCAACGCCACGTTGTACACCCAGAACGTGGTGGTCTCCAGCCACCGGAAGGGACGAGTGCGGGTGACGGTGGATGTCAACCTCGCGCCGGACACCGACCTGCCCCGTGCCCGGGAGCTCATCTTGCACGCCACCTTGGACACGCCGGGGATCCTCCGCGATCCTGAGCCGGAGGTACTGTTCAGAGCACTGGCGGCTGCCGCTCTCAACCTGCAGATTGTCGCCTGGACGGACCGCATCGAGCAGGTCGCCGTGGTGCAGCAAAGACTCATGAGCCGCGTCTGGGAGACGACCACGGCCGAGGGGATTGCCCTGGCCTAGCCTGCCCGCGGCTCCCGCGCACCATACGAACGGAGGTCGACCGCTTTGTCGCAGCGTGACGCGCGCCTCATCGCCGCCATCCTGATGCTGCTGTGGGTGGTATTGCTGGTGGTGGCCTTCGCCGTCGGCCAGTACAACACAGAGCAGACCCGCCGCTCCCACCACCTGCTGCAACTGTCCACCTCTCCCCTACTCTTCCTGGTGGCCGTAGTCCTGTGGCTCGGAGGCGGTCTGGCGGCGGGAGCGGCGGTGACCGGTGGGATGGCATTGTCGCTTGTCGGCGACCTGGTGATGGGCGACCATATCCGCACCCCGAACTCCATGGTGTTTGGGATGCTGTCCTTCGGGGCCGCCCATGTGTGCTACATAGCGGCCTGGCTGCGGATCGGTAGGGCACTGGGCAGGCCGCGGCGCGGCGCGCAGGTGGCGGCGATCCTGGGGATGTGGGCCGTCGGGGGCGCGCTGTGGTGGCTGCTGGTGCAGACGCCGCAGGCGGAGACGGTACTGAACATCGGCAGTCTGGGGTACTGCCTGCTGCTGTGTGGCATGGCCGGGGTCGCCCTGGCCCTCGCCATTGAGCACCCGCGTCTGGCGGGTATCGCGGTGGGGGCGCTGCTGTTCGTGGCGTCGGATGTCATCCTGGGCAATCAGGTGCTCCGGGAGGCGCGCTGGTTCCTGGTGGGTGACATGGTGTGGTGGACGTACATCGGCGGCCAGGCCCTGATGGTGTGCACGGCGGGGCTGGCAGGCGTCGCAGACGGCGAGCCCACGGAGGCCGCAGGCGTCGACACGCCCGGTTGAGCGCCCGGCGCGGGGGCTTGTCCCCCGTCGGTGCCACGACCGGGCGGCGATCCCGCCGGGCTGGAGCGTGTGTCCGGCGCCCGGCGCCGCCGGCCGGGGCACCGAACCCACACGGGCTGCAACGCCCGATCTGCGCGGCTGCGACCGGCCTCCCGGCCGCGCTTCTGGGACGCCGCGCGCCTTCAGTCGAACCTCAGGACTATCTCCCGCGAGCGATTCTCGGAAAACAGCTCTCCCTCGGTGTAGAGCCAGTTGTCCACGCTGCTGTGGACGCTGCGGTCTGCGGCGGTCTCCAACCAGCTTCCGTCCGCCAACTGCACCGCCAGCGCCAGCCCGCCGAACTTGTAGCAGTCCCCTCCGGCGTTGGTGAGCTGCACCGTATTGCGCAGCTTCAGGCCGGCCAAAGCCTCGGCGGGCAGATCGATGACCACCTCGTCCCACTCCGCGAGCGTGCCACGGTTGGCCGGAACGTTGGCGATCCTCGCGCCGTTGAGCAGAATGTCCTTGTCCCGGTACTGCGGCTCGCCATTGGAGTCAAACACCCGCACCCGGAGCTTGGCCGCCCGGGCGGAGGCCAGGTCGCCGGCGGTGAGCGTTCGGCCGCGACGGCGGTCCAGCGTGGTCTCGGCCAAAAGCTCCGTCGTCTGGCGGCGGTAGCCCGCCGCGATGGGTATCGGCAGGGGGCGTTCCGTGTCGGACGCCGCCCGCTCCGGCACGGGGCGGTCGGCAACGAGCCAGGCGCTCACCGACACATCGGGGCTTGAGAAGGGCTCCTGTCCGCCGCCGGGAAGCGCGGCTTGGACCACCGCCTCCGTGCCGCGCAAAGGCCGCAGGTCCAGGCTCTGCAGCGCCCAGGCCGGCCCCTCGCTTCCGCGCGGGATGGCGGGCTCGCCGTTGAGCGTCAGGGATGTGAAGCTCAGGCCCTTGCCGGCGCCGCGGGTGATGAGGTAAAGGTCACAGCGCTGCATCTCCTCGTCCGGTACCGGCACGCGCAGGTGAATGCGGCCCGCGCGCTGCTCATCGAGCTCCGCGGAGGCCGTAGCCCCGGTCAGTGCGGGGACAGAGAGGGGCTCGACGGCCGTGGCCGCTCCGGGCTCCAGCTCGTAGACCAGGACGCTACAGCCGGGAACCTCAAAGGCCGCCGGCCGCCCGGACACGAAGCGGGTGGGCAGGTCCTCGACGAAGGGGTACACCACGCGCCCCTTGAACCCGCGCTCCGGAGCCCCCCGGTACCGGACGCTCTTGTCGAAGGCCAGCTCGATGCGCTGGGCGCGCACGTCCGGATTGCGCAGCACGATCAGACCCCGATCCTCCAGCCAGTGGGCGTAGCCGTGGACTTCCCCCGCCGCCGGGCTGCCGCCCACCATCACCACCTGGTTCATCAGCTCGGTCTCTTCCACCGCCCACCGCGTCGCGGCGCCCAGGATGTCCCAACGCTCCCTGTCCATCATGTCCGGCGTCACGTACAGCTCCTTGAGCTGCACGCCGCGGCCGTAGTACAGGACACTGCAGTCCGACCACTCCCGCAGGGTCTCCTGCTCCCCGCCGAGTCTGCAGTATTTGCCGTGGATGATCCCGTGGGTCATCATGGCCGAGACCGGCACCAGACGGCGCTGACGGTGGTAGACGTTGTAGAAGTGCACGTCCCGATAGCTCATGTCCCACTCGCGGTGCGAGAGCTGCGGGAAGGTCTTGTCATACCCGAAGTCGCCGGCGCACATCCAGACGCTGTCCGCATGCTCAAGCCACCAGGGAGACAACCAGACGCTGGAGGTAACGTTCAGGAAGATGTCCGGCTGCAGCTCGCGCTCGTAGGCCAAGAGCTCCAGCTCGGCGTCGAGGTTCGCCTCGTGGCCGTGGATGTCGTCGGGCAGGTGGCCGTGGCCCTCGGCGGTGCAGCGCAGGGTGTTGAAGTCATGCTTGTAATAGGCCAGATTGCCCTGGGTGATGATCCGCCGCGTCGCCTCGCGGATCGCCGAGTTGTACCTGGGACCCACCAGGCAGTAGAAACCGCCGCGGTCCGACTTCTCGTAGCCCTCCGCCGCGCCCCAGGCGGTGTCGAGGTTGGTGCCGTTGAGCGGCATCCAGATGCCCAGACGCGACCCGCGCGCCTCCAGCGCGTCCCGCAGGGGCCCGAACCCCTCGGGATACAGGTGCGCCCGCGGCATCCAGATGGACTTCCCGTCCTGCCAGCCGTCATCGGGGACGAAGGCGTCCATCTTGACGCCGAAGGGCTTCAGCATGTTGTCGTCATAGGCGTCGAAGGCCGAGACGAGGTTTTCCAGGGTCAGCTCGTCGCCCCGCAGGTCGTACCAGCTATTGTACTGAACG
>CAZXDD010000230.1:0-11420 GCA_964639415.1 uncultured Armatimonadia bacterium | reverse complement strand
ACCGCCAGGCCCAGTCCGTGGCCCGTGCCGTGGCCATGCGGCTCGAAGCCCCGCCGGGCGATGGCCTCGCGCGTCCGGCCGAGCAGTACCTGATCCAGATTGTAGCTGCCGATGTCGCGAACCAGCGTGTCGGCCACCCGGCGCATCTCGGCCCGTGCGAAGGCCGCCGGGTCCGCCACACCGTCGCGTTCCGCGGCCGTCTTCAGGCGCTCTTGCAGGATCGTCAGGTACTCGAAATCGTCGATGCCCTTTTGCATCAGCTTCAGGCGCAAGGTGGGCAGCGGCGGGCCCCCCTCCTTGTCGGGGTAGAGCAAGATCGCCTCCCCGGCGTCGTACACGTACAGGCTCTCCTGATTGCGACCGGTGACCCAGGGCACGGGCGTGATGTCTTCCCACGGATCGATCTTGTTGTAGAACGTGGTCTGCCAAAGCTGCGCGCCGACCGCGCCGTACCTGGCGGCCTGCCAGAACCACAGGCGGTGGAGCTGTGGCGGAGCCTCCAACGTGGCCGGGATGTTGTAGACCCAGATCTCGTCACCCGCCGCGCGGCGGGCGTCCACGCTGGCCTCAGTGAAGTGCGGGCGACCGAACGGTACCGACCAGGCCTTCACTACCCCGTAGAAGGCCTCGTGGTTGGGGCTGGTGGTCTCCCAGATCTTGAAGTCCGGGTCGCCTGCGAGGGCCAGCTTCTGCAGGGCCACGACCCTGTCGAAGTAGTCGGGCTCGGGCTCATCCCACAGATAGAGGTAGGCCATGGAGAGCCAGCCCTTGTCGCGCAGATGCTGCCCGACCTGGCGCATGTACTGCGGAAACAGCCGGTTGAACTCCTCGCTGAGGGGCTCCAGGCCCAGCCACTGGGAGTGTTTCTCCCACCCCTCGCTGGTGCCGCCACCAAAGCATGGCCCCAGGAAGAACGCATTGAACTGCAGGCTATCGATGAACCACTGGATACGTCGGTCGAAGTCCGCGAAGTCACAGACCACTTTCCCGTCCACAAGCCTGGCCGGGACCGTGGCGGTCGCGCCATTGCCGCGCACCCCGTGGGCGTGCAGCACTCGGGCGATGTCGCGCTCGATCTCCTCCAGCGGCCGCCGGTCCCAGGGGCGGAAGGAGGACGCGGAGTAGGTGATCAGCGTGCGGAACGTAGGATCGCGGGGCAGTTCGAAGTCATACACACGGACAGACAGCGGGATGGCGGCAAGGGTCGTGTCCCCGGCCTGAGCGATGATGGCGCCGGTGTAAGTGCCGGGCTTGGCGTCGCGTGGGACGGTGACTCCAACCAGGAAGGGGGCGTTCTCCCCGGCCGTCAGGGCGATGGGCTCGGGTCTGAGTAGCGGGTCGGGCGTCGGGCCCAGGCGCGTGCCCTGGCGGTGCGCGGTCTTGACGTTGGCAAAGCCCACCGGCCACCAGTGCACCTGCGTCCCGTCGATGGTACCCGGTCCCGTGAGATCGCCGGGAGCCAGCAGCACCCGGGGCACATCCCGGGTGGGGAGCAGCACGACCTGGGAGTAGACCGTCTCGCCTCGAGCCGCCGCCAGGCCGACCTCGTCGGCTTGCACGGCGTAGTCGGGGACGCCGTCCTCCCTGTACACCCGCGCCGCCAGGTCGTCGGCCCAGACCGTCAGCTCGTTCGTCCTGGACAAGAGCACTGCCGTCTCCGAGACCCAGGACCGGCCGGCCTCGTAGGTCTTGTAGGCGCTGAGAAGTGGCTCGGGAAAGCCGCCCTCGTACACGCCCACATCGTCGAACCAGGCGTGGCACTCCGGCCCGGAGGTGTGGTGGGTCGTCAGCACAGGATGCAGGGAGGTTTCGTCCTCCGTCGTCGTATAGCGGGCGAAATGCTGGGTCCAGTCCTGGGTCACATACTGGCTGTCATCGGGCACCACGCGCTGGGCCTTGTTGGTCTGCAGCCAGACGTAGGCCCTGGACATGGTCATGTCCTGCGTCTTGCACCACCAGGAGACGAAGTAGGTCGTCTGCGGCTTGACGGCGATGTCCGCGGCGGCGCAGGTCACGAAAGACCCCGGACTGGTGGCGAGTCTGATGGAGCACTGCCCGCTGTGGGCCTCCTGGCGATCGATGACCACGTTCTTGCCGGGCTTGCCGAACTCACCGCCGCGCCAGTCCGCCGCGAATCCGTCGGCGGTGATGATCTCCATGGAGGGGTTCTTCACCAGGTTCGCGGGTGTCTGGGCCAAGACCACCGCGGACGCCGATAGGGCACACATCAGCAGGGCAATGCGCATAGTATCGAGGGCTCCTTGCAGTGTCCGTCGACCGAGTTGTTCTTCGACGGACGTGGCCGGTCCCCTCCCTGCGCGGGGTTGCAGGCGGCCGCTCAAACGCGTCGGGATGGTAGGGGCTCTGTGTTCCGCGGCACCCGTGCGGGTGGGCGGAGGTGCGCGGGTGCTCAGGCGGGAACCGGAGATGGGTGGACTATGGTGCCACGGCATGTCGGGCTTTGGCGCGCCGGCCGCCGTTCCCCGGCGCCCCGGCGCCCCGGCGGCACCGGCTCCGGCGCCGGCGCCGGGGCAGCCGGCACCTGTGCCCGAGTCGTGGGAGGGCCGCTCGAGACGATGGCCGGTGCGGTGAAGGGCAGGAGATTGTCCTCAGGGCGCCTTGCCGTTGTCGCACAGATTCGCAGTGGCGAGACAAGGGTCCCCACCGGCGCAGGCCCGTGGAATGAGGCCTGCAGCAATGATCCGAGAGGGTGAACGGGCCGATGGGACGTAGCGAGACTGCGGTGATGTCCTGGATTCTGGTGCTTGCGGCCTTTGGCGCCGCCAATGCCGTCCCCCTCGGGACGCCCGGAACGATCGCCACCTACTCGCTGAACGCCGACCTGGGACAGCGGCCGGAGTTCGAGCGCGAACACCGTCTGTCTGTGGTCGAGATGACGCTGGGGCTCGGCCCGGATGAGAATGTCCGGGGACGCCCGTACCAGTGGTGCGTTCTTGGCTTCACCCGCGCCAACGGCCATGCGTATGAGGCGTGGCTGCTGCTGGATTCATGGCCCGGTGTAGACCATTTCCCGGTCGTCGCCCGGTACCTGTGGCGCGAGCCCGACTGGCCCGACGCGGTGGAGTTTGTCAATCAGGCAACCGGGGCGGCCGCCCTGCCTCGCCTGTCGCTGTGGGAGTACGGCTGGCCCCGGTCCCTGGGGGGCGGGCCTCTTTCCGTCGAAGGAACAGCCTTCCCAGAGGCCCTGATGTTCCAGGGCTTCCAGTTCGACCGCGCGCCCGTCGCGGACGGCCAGGCTCTGAACCCTCCGGCCGAGGCCACCGTAGTCGGCCTCGACCCCGACCTGATCCTCGGTCACATGACCCGCGACACCGAGGTGGACGGGAAGCCCCACTGGACTCTGCCGGAGGGCAAGTACCGGTACCGCAAGACCGTTGCCGAGGATCACCGGAAGCATCTCGAGGCCGGCTTCTCGCTGTTCCAGGCGACTCCGCGGCCCGAGTGGCTCACCCGCAGCGCGGCATGGGACAACAACCTGTTCTGGCTCATGGATGACTGGCCGGCGCAGCTCTATCGCTCCAACTACTGGGGGCGCGGCATCTACGTTGACGAGCCGGCGATCCACAACCGCGGGCTGCTCAACGAGAGGGCCGACCTGGCCGGAAAGCTGACGCCCGCGGAGGCGGTCACTACGCTTCAGGCCCGCCTGCAGGCCGCACTGCGTCCCACTGTGGGGAACTACTCACAGGTCTGGATCAACAGCTTCATCGACCGGCAGTTCGGGCGCGGCGACCTGTGGATCGTAGAGCGAGACTATCCGGTGTGGGAGGCGCTCTGGACCACCGCCTGGTACCAGCTCGCAGTGGAGAACGGCGTCGCGGGCATCGTCGACGAAGACACATCCATGGAAGACCTGACGGAGAGCTACAACAGGGCCTTCGGCACGCAGATCCCCCCCACCGTTGAGAGCGCATGCGCCATTCGGGTGGCCGTCCTGCGCGGCGCCGCCAGGAACTTCAACAAGCGCTGGGGAGTGGCGTTCTACTCTCCGTCCGAGCCGCGGCTGAAGGCCGCCGGTATCCCGATCCTCTACAATAGGGGCGCGAGCTACTTCTGGGTCTGGACGGGTTGGGTCGGCATCGGCGACAACTCCGGCCTGCCCTACAGCTACCAGCGTTACTATGCGTCGCTGGTGAAACAGGCGCAGGCGGCCAACCCGCGCCGTGACATGAGGGCCCTGTTGACCGCGGCGAGGACCTGCATCGTCATCCCCCATGGCTACACCTTCGCGCCCGGTCCCCTGCAGTCCGTCCGCTGGCTCCACCTCGAGCGCGAGAGCGGGCTGGGCGCAACGTACCGGCAGGTCCTGTGCAATGCCGCCCTGGAAGTGGAGCGCTGCCTGCGGCTGGGAATCGAGTTCGACATCGCCGTAGATGACCCCCAGTTCACGGCGGAGGGCTACGAGGAGATCGTGTACTGCCGCGAGGACGGAACCGTGGTGGTGCAGGCCAAAGGGGCCGAGAGGCGCCTTGGCGCCGGTCGCGAGCCGGACCGTCCCGACCTCGGACCTGGTCCCGCCCTGTCCATCGATGTGCCCGCAGCGCCTCTGACGGCTCCGTGCACGGTGGTTCTGCAGGCGGTCGCGACGGCGGGCACCGGGGAGTTCGAGAACGGTAGCCCGCGCGTTGCCTGGGAGATCTACGGCCCGGACAGGGGAGTGGTGCTGCAGACGGGGGAGAGCATCGAGGTGGACCTTCCCGCCGGAGGGCTCTACCGCGTGCGGGCCGCGGCGGCCGATGTGTTCGGCCGCCCGGCGGTGGCCTGGACGGACCTGCAGGTGGCTGAGACCCGCTTGGAGGCCGCCCTGTTGCCCGCCGAGTGGCTGTTTCGGACGGATCCCGGCGACACCGGGATGACGGAGGGGTGGCAGGCGACGGACTACGACGACAGCGGGTGGACGAGTATCCCGGTGCCCGCGTGGTGGGAGACCACGCCGGTTGGCGTCTACGACGGGTACGCCTGGTACCGCGTGCGCTTCACCCTCGCGCCGGAGCTGGAGGGCCACAAGCTGTGGCTCGAGTTCGCCGGCGTGGACGAGAGCGCCTGGGTGTACCTCAATGGGGAGCTCATCGGTGAGCGCAGCGCCCAATCCACCGGCCTGACGCCCGCGGACTTCTGGGACGAGCCCTTCAGCGTCCCCGTCGAGGGCGTCCGCTTTGGGCAGGAGAACGTGCTGGCGGTGCGCGTCCATGACTCGGCGCAGATGGGTGGCATCTTCCGCCCGGTGCGATTGCTGGTGGACAAGTAGGTGGGCCGCAGCAGGATGTGCGCCGCTTTGCGCGTATCCGCCGCGGCCGGGCCTGCGCCTCGGGAGTTGATACAGTGAACCGTTCCTGCCTGTCGCGACTGTATGTCCTCGTTGCCATTGCCGGCTCGATCGCCCTTCCGAGCTCGGCCTTCGCTCAGCCGCCGGTCGAGACGCTGCAGGAGTGGGTGGCCTTTGAGGGGGCGGCGGCGGCGCGGGCGGAGCTGGAGACGAGGGTTCCCGCGGAGTGTGCTGCCGTTACCGGGCCGGACGGGCGCGGGGCGCTGCGGGTCGTGGTTCCGGACATGGAGCAGGAGGAACAGGCCTGCGCTTTCAGTATCGCTCTCCCCACACTGGAGGGCGAGTTCAATGCCGTCCGTCTGTGGGTGAAGGGCACGCAGCAGACCAGACGGCTCGAGGTCGCGTTCCGGACCCCGGAGGGCAACTACGGAACCGAGCTGCGACTGAGCCCGGACTGGCAGGAGATGACCCTCCGGGCCCGCGACGCCGGTCCTTTGCTGGGCACTCAGGGCGGCCGGCTGACGCTCTCGCGAGCGACTCGCGTGCGCTTCTGTTTCGGTCGCTGGCAGGGCCACACGGGGGGGCCTCATGAGGTGAGCATCGGCTCGATCACCGCGGTCCGTTCGCCTCTGGCCGCACCACCGCCCCCCGTGGAGCGCTTGGAGCGGCCGGAGGTGCCGCTTCCCCTGCAGCCCTTCACCGTGGAGTTGCTGGACATGGCACGGGGTGAGTGGGTCTTCTCCGACGCTCTGGGCCAGAACCTCCGCCTGCCCGGCCCCGTGTTCGCGCAGGCCTTCGGGGCACCTGCGACCCCAGAATTGCGCCTGGCCTACCTCTGCTTGGATCCCGAGTTCCCCGACGACCCGGAGCACGCGGTGCTGCATATCGTCTCGCCCATTGGTCGGCAGGACGGGGCATTGTCATACCTGGTTGAGGAGCCCTACTTCGCTTGCGGCGTCATCGCGCGCCGGACTGCGGGCGGCGTCACCCGCTGCGAGCTTCACGACATCACTCTTGGCCCGGCGACCACGGGCGACCGCTATGTAGCGGGGCTGCACTTGCTTTCCGATGGACAAGCCTACCCGCTGTACCTGGCTCCCGGCGGGGGTGAAGAGCTGCAGGTGCGGCTCAGCACCGACCGGGTGGGGCACGTCTTCACCGGCTCGGAGCCGGTCACGGTTACCGTGGCGGGGCTGTGTCCGGGACCACAGGCCGCCTGCACACTCGCCCTGCAGCTCACAGACTACGCCACCGGAGAGGTGCTCTGGAGCGGCACGCAGGCTCTGACCTGCCAAGCCGGCGCCCGGACCGCCGTTCCGTTGGACATCCCTCTGGACCGTTACGGCGTGTTTGAGCTCGTGGCCGAGGGGGGGCCTGAGCCGGCCAGGCTGCGACTGTGTCGCATCCCGGCGCCGCGGGCAGTCGACGCCGAGGCTTCCGCCATCGGCATGAACATCTTCCAGCAGCAGATCTGGTGGTACGCCTACCAGGTGCCCCTGCTGGCAAAGGCGGGGGTGCACTGGATCCGGCCGTGGCTGGCGTGGGAGAACGTCTGGTCGGCGCAGCAGCCTGCCGCGGACGTCTGGGATACCCGCGCCCTGGACGCGGCCCTACGGCGCATGGCGGCCTTTGGTATGGAATACCAGGCCATCTTGTTTGGGGCGCCGCAGTGGGCGACCGGCCACAGCGGATGGCGGGCACCGCCTCAGGAGCGCCTGGACCTGTGGTCTGCGTACGTCCGCCGGCTGGTGGAGCAGTACAAGGACCGTATCGACCACTGGGAGGTCTGGAACGAGCCGGACCTCATGTGGCAGGAGCAAACGCGCCACTCGGGCGAGCACTATGTAGCGGTGCTGAAGGCCGCCTGGGAGGCCGCCAGGGCCGCGGACCCGGACTGCACGGTGCTGGGGCTCTCCCATGCCGGTTACATGGACTGGCTGGATAGGGTGGGGCGGCTGGGAGCCGGGGATTACTTCGATATCGCCACCCTCCACAGTTACGCGCCGCCGGCGGACTACTGCGCCGCAATCCGGCAGCGCCGGGAGGTGCTGGACCGCCACGGCATGGGCGACAAGCCGATCTGGATGAACGAGTTCGGCGCCACGGCCTACGATTTCAGCCCGGAATACTCGGCCGAGTATTCGTGCTCGGAGCTCAAGCAGGCCCAGATCCTCACCGCCAACTACGCACTCTCGCTGTCCGAGGACCCCGAGATGAAGGCGTTCTGGTTCTGCACCTACGATCCGCGCGATTCCGCCCACGAGTCCGACTGGGCCTGGGACGCCGGGATCGGGGTGCTGTACCTGGGCTTCCTGCCAAAGCTGTCCTATGCGGCGTTGGCCGGTGTCAGTCAGGAGCTGGACGGGCGCGCCTGCGTGGGGCGCGCGGTTGTTTTGGAGGATCGCCCCCCGGACGAGGCGCTGGGACTGCAGCAGGTGTCCTTCGCCGGCCCTCTCTCCGTGGTCTGGGCCGACCATCCGAACCGCGCCGCGGCGGTGCCGGCCACGGCGCTGGGATGTCTCGCTCAGGAGCGGATCGCCATCCGCGACGCCTACACCAACCCGGTTGCCTCGGGTCTCGCCGGCGAGCTGACAGTCGACCTCTCCCGCGGAGCGCTGTACCTGGAGGGAAGCGCCCAGCTTGCGGGCATCGCCCGGGCGGAGCAGGCGGTGAGTCTGGATGTGCCGGAAGTGGCCGTCCTGCCGGGGACCACAGCGCGGGTCGAGGTACAGACTCCTGCCGGGGCGGAGGTTACCGCTCACCTCGAGCCGGGACTGCCGCTGGAGGTTCGGGTGGCTGCGGGCGACGGCGGCGCCCGAGTAGTGGAGCTGGCGGCGGCCGCGGAGGCTCAGCGTGCGGCGGGGATGCTCACGGTTCGCTCCCACTTCCCGGCGGGAGAGATGGGACTTGTGGCTCGCCATGCCGTCCGGCGCAGTCTGCCGGTGAGTATCGGTGAGCCGAACCTCCTGCGCGACGGCGGTCTGCAGACCCGGGGCCTACCACACTGGACACCGGAACGCCAGAGCGGCTACTCGTGGGATGGCACCGTTGGGCACGTTGCCCCCGGCAGCATCCGGCTCGACGGCCCCTTCGACCGCCGTTTGGTACACTGGGGCCTCGTGCCCGCCGTGGACCAGGACACGAGGCTCTCGGCCTGGGTGAAGACCGAGGCGCTCAGCGGCGGGACGGTCACCTTGAACATGGCCTTCTTCGGCGCCGACAAGTGGCTGGGGAGCTGGTGCCTGGCGGCCACGGGGCCGGTGGATGACCTGGAGGAAGGTTGGCGCGTTCTGCCGGGGCTCGGACGGCTTCCCACCGGCACCGCGGATTGGACTCAGGTGGAGGCCGTTCTGCCCGCCGGGACGATCCCAAGGGACACCGTGAAGGCGGCGTTCTACATCGACGCCAAGGACGGCGGCAGCGGCACGGTCTGGCTGGACGATCTGGACCTGTGGCAGCCGGCGCGAGAGCCCTGAGGCAACGTTGCCCTGCGTGTGGACGTCCGGGACAGGGCCGGGCTGCGATTGACGACATGGGAGGCAGGCTATGCGGACCGCGCTGATGGGGTGCATCGCCACGCTGGTATCCATCTCTGCCATCGCCTCACCACTGTCGCCGGATGAGCAGCGGCAGTGGCTGAGGCACGTCATCCCCTTGCCCAAACAGGCCTCCATCCCGGAGACCCGACGGCTGCCGGTAGACGGCGTCGTGATCTCGCTTCGGGTAGGTGCGGGCGACGTGGAGCGGGCCGGGGCTGAGCTGCTGGCCGCGGCTCTGAAGACCCGGGTTGTCGGGCAGGCGCCTGAGGGCTGCTTCCGGCTGCTGGTAGGGACCTGTGACGAGGCCGGGCGCCTCGGTGAGGTGACAGTTCCACAGGCCGGGCGGCTTTCGGCTCTCAAGAGCAGCGATCAGGCCTATGCCATCGCGCCGGTGGGCGACGATGCGTTGGCGCTGACGGGGCTCACCGAGCGTGGTGTCTACTACGCCTGCCTGACCATGGCCCAGATCAGCCGATGGAAGGTGCGCCGCAACTACCTCACCTTGCCCATCGCCTCCATCATCGACTGGCCAGACCTTCAGGAACGCGGCGAGTGGGGCGGCAACTGCTCCAGCGACATCGAGTGGATGTCCGCCCGCAAGATGAACCTGGCCGAGGTGCACTGCAACCTGCAGGTGACGGCTGAGGGCAAGGGCGTGGCGAGCATGGCGCCGGAGCTGCTGGAAGAGGGGCGTCTGCACGCGTTCAAAGTCGTCCCGATCATCACGCATCTGGATCAACTGGCGGGCAGCGGGATATTCCGGGTCTATCGCGAGCTCATCGGGGAGGGCGAATCGGCCCGTCTGCGCGGGTACGAGGACACCATCGCCCCATGCTTCTCCAACCCGAAGATGCTTTCGCTTCTCACCGACTGGATGGTCTGTCTCGGCAGGCAGACAAACGTGACCGACATCTGCTGCTGGCTCAGTGAGAACTCGGTGCAGTGCGGCTGCGAGCAGTGCAGACAAGTACCCCAGCACGTCCTGGAGACCCGCACGCTCGCGAACGCATACCGGGAGGCCGTCAAGCAGTGCCCGAGCCTGAAGATGCGGGTCCTGTTGACCCAGGGCAGCTACGCCCACAACGATCAGGTTCTGGCCGAGTGTCCGCCGGAGGTGGGCGTCAGCTACTACGACGGTGGGCGTACCTACGATTCCTCGCGTGACCCGATGATCTACCCGCTGCTTGAGGACTTCGCCGCCGGCGGCCGCTGGCTGGGGGTGTACCCGCAGGTGACGGCCTCGTGGCGCATTGTGTGTCCGTGGAGCGGGCCACAGTTTGTGAAGTACCGGATGACGGAGTTCGTGGACAAGGGCCTCAGCAACCTCACCGCTTACGCGACGCCCCACAACCGGCTGTACGACTTCAACGTCACCGCCGCCGCGGAGTGGGGCTGGAATGCCCACGGACGGGACGAGCGGGAGTTCGCCACCGCCTGGGCCATCGGCCGCGGCATCCGCGAGCCGGAGAAGGCGGCCGAGTGGGCGATGACCCTCGGGCCGGTGGGCTGGGACGTGTACGGCTCCGGTGTCCCCTTCCCGGCCTACTTCGGTGCCGCCGGGCGCGCCATGACCGGTCGCGTTCCGCCGCAGTTGGGTACCGGCATGTTCCGCTACTTTCCGACGGAGGAGCGGTTCGCCGAGGACCGAGCCGCCTGCGCCAAAGCGGCGAAGCTCGCCGAGGAGCTGGCGTTCCCGGAGATCATCGCGGAGACGAAGGTGATCTCCGGCTACCTGACGATGATCGAGAGCCAGTACTCGCTGCTGAAATGGATGTCCCGCGAGGTGGCTCCGAGCGACGAGGACCGGCTGGCGATGCGCGACACACTGACCACCTTCTCGGAGGCGGCGCAGGCGGTCTCGGCAGGTCTCGCACAGTGGGAGCAGGCCTGCCTAGACAAGGGGATCGGCGGGCGCCTGGCGGACACCGTGAACGTTACCGAGCAGACGGCGGCGGACGTCGCGGCATCCCTGCTGCCCTTCGGTATCCGCGAACCGTATGCCTCCTACCTGAGGACGAAGATCGGAGAGTACGTGGATGACGACTTCGAGCAGGAGCAGTCGATCCGGAAGGTCTGGGAGGTCACGCCCCGGATCAGCGGACCGGGGCCGTACAATGTGCTGTTCTACCACATTGGGGGATGGAACGGCGGCACGGTGCAGCGAGTGGCGCTGGCCGCGGCCCCTGCGGATCGCCCGGAGCAGCTCACGGAACTCGCCGTTGATGAACACCAGGGCAGCATAGGCTGGACGCCCACCGACCCGGTGTACGAGCTCAACCTGCCGGCCCATGACCCCAACCTGAGCTACTGGCTAGTCGTGAACATGAGCGGGGTCAAGTCCAGTGACAAGCCGCTAGATCGGCGGGGCTGCCACGGTGGGGCGTACTTCTGGAAGGTGCTGCCGCCCGGCGTCCGGCCCGAGCCGCTGCCGCTGGAGCCGATGTCGGAGCAAGAGCGTGCCCGCTTCGGCCCCCCGGAGTTCACCGGGGGTGGGATCCGGGTGGGCGTCCTACAGGGCGGGTACGGTTCCCGCTCGGTCCTAGGCTATCTTCGAGACCGAAAGGGTATCGATGCCCAGCCTATCTCTGTGCTGG
>CAZXDD010000229.1:0-11425 GCA_964639415.1 uncultured Armatimonadia bacterium | reverse complement strand
CGGTCGGTGGTCGGTGCCCTGCCATCGCCTGCTTGCCATTTCGGAGCCGCACGCCCTGTGACAACGCCCATGGACCAACCCCAGGCCCCGAACAAGAAGCTCTCGGCCACGCGCCATCCCTGGTGGCTGCGCAACCGCTTCCTCATTCAGCTTGCCTCGATCGTCCTGGCCAACTCCTTCTTCCTCCGCCGCTTCAAGGGCCTGTGCTACCCGGCGCTGAACTGCTGGTCGTGCCCCGCGGCGAACTTCGCCTGCCCCATCGGGGTCTTGCAGAATGCCGGCAGCGATGCGGGTCTCACGCTGACCACCGCGCCCAACCTGGGCCAGGCGGTACTACGCGCCATTCCCGTCTATGCCATCGGGACGCTGGTTGTGCTGGGCGCGCTCTTCGGGCGGATGATGTGCGGTTGGCTCTGCCCCTTCGGGTGGCTCCAGGAGCAGGTCGGGCGGCTGCGGCGCAAGAAGCTGCCGATCCCCAATGCCCTCAGCTACCTGCGCTACGTGGTCTTGGTGGTGCTGGTGTTCGTGATCCCGTTTCAGACGCAGACGCCATGGTTCTCCAAGCTCTGCCCCATGGGAGCGCTGCAGGGCGGTCTTTTGCACCCATTGGTCGACCCCGGTGTGCGTGAGATGATGCAGGAGTGGTGGTGGGCCAAACAGGCGATTCTGCTGGTGGTTCTGGTAGCGATGGTCTTCTGGCGCCGCCCGTTCTGCGCGACGATCTGCCCGCTGGGGGCGATCTTCTCGCTCTTCAACCGCATGAGCGCCTGGGAGATACGGTTCGAGCGCGACAAGTGTGTGGACTGCATGTGGTGCGTGAAGCACTGCCCGCAGGGGATCGACCCGCGGCTTGAGGTCAATGGTCACAAGTGTGTGGGGTGCCTGGAATGTCAGAAGTGCCCCTATGGCGCGATCTACTCGGCCCCGAAGTGGGCGCCGCCCAGGGCGCGGGGCGAGACGGGGCATGAGGGCGAGGCGGGGCATGAGGGCGAGGCGGCGGGCGGCTAGATAGAGGCGCGGCCGGGAAGTCTGGCCGGCCCGGTTCCTGTCATTCTGAGCGTCCATCCCGCGCAGCGAGACAGCGAGGAATCTCGCTCAATACCAGGAGATCCTTCGAGCTGCTCCCTCTGGGAGCGGTCGCTCTGGCAATGACATTCCCGGCCGATGCGGGGTTCTCGGCCGCACCTGCTAGGATGGGGGCCGGGCACCACGGCCCTCGGCGCAGCATCTCACACGAAGACGAGGGCCAGGCGTCATCGCCTGCAGACCCTTTGGACGGAAGACAAAGCCCACTATGAAGTGCATCGTGCCCGACCGCAACGAACTTGAGCAGTGCACCGTAAGGGTGATTCGCAGCCCCGAGCGTGCGCGACCGGATGTGCGGGTCGTGGAGACCGAGGGCCGTCGGTACGTGGTCAAGGATTACTCCCCCGGTGCCCTGCCCTTTAAGCGCGCTCTGGGCGCCTATCTCGTGCTCAGGGAGAAGATCGCCTACGAGCGGGCTCAGGGCGTGGCGGGGGTGCCGGGCCTGGCCGGTACCTTGGGACCGTGCGCTCTGGTGACGGAGTTCATCGAGGGCTCTGAAGCCACCTCGGCTCCCGCAGGGCTCCTGGATGAGGGCTTCTTCCAGCGTCTGAACGGGCTGGTGAAGGAGCTGCATGCCCGCGGCGTGGCCCATGGAGACCTCAAGAAGCTGGAGAACATCCTGGTCACCCCGGACGGGCGGCCTTACCTCGTGGATTTCACGGCCGCCTTCGTCACCGGGTCCAGCCCCCTGTCGGCGGCGGTCTTCCCGTCCTTGTGCGATGACGACATCCGAGCGGTCTCGAAGCTCAAGGCCAGATGTGCGCCACATCTGCTGAACGAAGAAGAGCGGCGGTTTCTCTCCGAGCGGAGCACCATGGAGAAGCTGTTCCGCTGGTCGCGACGCTACGTGCGGTACCTCGTCAAGTTCTACTCGACCCCCAGGGACCAACGCGGAGCTGTGGAGCTCAAGTGAGCGCGGTCTTGGGGCAGTCCCGGAACCGATCCGGGGCGGCATCCGTCTACAGAAAGACACCAGGGCAACGGTGGGAAGCACTGGATTGTGTTTCGTGCGGGAACCCCCCCCGGGTCTACGGCGTTACCACCCATTGGGAGCAGCCGAAGCCCGGGTTCCATGGCCCTCATTGGCTAGGGTGAATGACAGTGCGGCTATTTCCCGGCAAGGTAGAACGAGAGCGGCAGTACCGGCGCCAGCAGTTCGAGGCACTGGCGAGCCAGTACCATCGAGAGGTGTTCAATGCCGCTCTGCGCATGACCGGCAAGTATGCGGACGCGGAGGACCTGGTTCAGGAAGCGTTGCTCAAGGCGTACGTGGCCTTCGATCAGTTCGCATTGGGCACCAACTTCCGGGCGTGGATACTCAGGATCCTGACCAACACTCACATCAACCGCTACCGCAGGGCGTGCCGCAGTCCGGAGACGGTAGCCTGGGAAGACATCACCGACGGCGGGATGCGCCGGTTGCCGCAGGAGTCGTCGCCCGATCCTCTGCCCGAGGAAGAGGTCCTCGCGGACATACCGGATGATCGGATCGCCGATGCGCTGCAGCAGATACCCGACGAGTTCCGGGAGGCCGTGATCCTCTCGGATATGCACGAGCTATCGTACAAGGAGATCGCTGAGGCCCTGGAAATCCCCCTGGGCACCGTCCGCAGTCGTATTTTCAGGGGGAGGAGGTTGCTACGCGAGTCTCTTGCAGATTACGCCAAAGCCAATGGGATGATATAGGGATCAGCCATGCGCCCTCATTGCCCGGTAACGGAAGACGAGCTCAGCTCTCTGGTTGACGACGAGCTCTCCGGACGTGCGCAGCGCCGTGTCGCCTCCCACGCGGTCAACTGCCCGCACTGTGCCCAGATGCTGGGCTCTCTGCTGGCCGGCAAGAGGTTCCTCAGCGCCCGGGGTCAGCCGGTGGACGTGCCGGCCGGCTCCTGGCAGCGCCTCATCGCCGAGATTGACAGGGCCGACGGCCTCGCCCGGACCGCCACCATGGACCCTCTCAGGCCTCGGCGCAGCTACTTGCCCGCCCTCGCCGCCGCCGGCCTCGTCTTGCTCCTCGGCGTCTGGGGCTGGCAGTCTCGCCATGCACCGCCGCCGGCAAGCCCCGGCCTCTTCGCCAGGGCCCATGAAGCCGCTTGGGGCCAGTTCGCCCCCATCGGCGCGACCCGCAACCCCGGAGCATGGGCGGACGTCTCCGAAGTCACGACGCCGCGCTCTGTGGGGACGCAATGGGTGCCCGTGGCGCGCGCACTTATGCCCCTCAGGGGTCAGATCATCGAGCAGTCGTTGTACCGGGTGGACCGCACCCCTGTCTCGGAGTTCGTTCTCCCCTCGGAGACATTCTCCCCCAGGGGGTACTCCGAGGTCCGGGTCAACGGGGCCCCCTTCCTGTGCCGCACCGAGGGCGGCGGCAGCTACTCGCTGGTCGCCTGGGAGGCGGGCCGCATCACCAACGTCCTGGTAGGACGCACCCACATCCAGGATCTGCTGCTGCTGGCCGCTACCCGCCGCGCGCAGGTTCCGCTCACCCGCAGTCTCTAGCCGGCTTTGCCGCCCCAAAACAACGCGCCTCTCCCAACTGGGAGAGGCGCTTGTGTGTCTGCTGCCCCGGCCGGGCCGGGGTACGCTTCGTAGTCCCGGGCCGTCCCTACCCCGCACGCAGTCGCACCACGGTGGGCATGTACGATGTGTAGGGAACCGTTAGCATCGTCGCGTCTGCGGACGCGCGTGTCTCAAAGCCGCCTTCCTCGGGCTTCCAGTGCCCCGCGAGCGTCAGCACGATGGGCTCGGTGTTGCTGATGTCGGTCGAAGCCACGCTCACGGCAAGCTCGCGCTGTCCGCGGCGCACCATCACCAGGCACGGCCGGGTCACCCTCCTCAGAAGACCCTCAACGCCAACATCCTCGCCGGCCGCGAACAGCACGTACGCGGTGGTGTCCGTCGCCCTGTCCCACAGGATGTGGGCCTGCTCGTCCCGGCGGAGCAGGCGACATGGGGCCAGGTCGGGGTCGGACATCTGCGCCGCGAAAGCCTCGATTCGCTGCGGCGTGCACTTCGGGATCATCGTCCAGGCGCAGTGGGCCCCCGCGGGCGCCATGCCGTGGGAGAAGTAACCCAGTGCAAAGGTCCCCCGGGTGGGGTTGAAGTAGGCCTCGTTCCGGGCCATGTCCCTGTGGCGGTACTGTCGCTTCTGATAGTCGATGATGGGGTTGTCCGCGGGGTCCTTGAGATAGCGCTCCATCATGTACGTCCACTGCTGCTCCTGCAAGGCGAGATGCAGTGGCGGGTGGTCCGGGTAGAGGTAGTAACCGGTGCCCTTGTTATCCACCACCCGACAGGCCTCTGCCCCGGTGATCTCGGTCTCCCAGGGAGCTCGTCCCACCGTTTCGCCGTTGACCGTCAGCTTCTCCGCATCGGGAGCGAAGGCATTCTGCCACAGTGTGGTGGCCACCGGACGCTGCTGCTCGCTGTGGATGTCGGTGGTGACCACGGTCACCCGGTCATCGAAGCAGAACACGGACTTACGGAACTGCACATCGCCGCCCTGGAAGTCCAGACCGAAGATGCCGTCGCCCTCGAGGCTCGTGCCGCCGGCGAAGGTGGAGGGGTTGCCGTACATGGCATAGCCGTCGAACATCTCGTGCGAGGGTCTCACCGGGCTGGTGCTCCCCGGCCAGTGGCACCAGTTCCAGCCGTCGTAGGAGTAGCCGCCGCCCTCCACCGAAGGCGGACTGCCGCCGGCCAGCAGTACCGACCCGTTTCTGGCGTAGCGTCCATAGTTGTTGTTCTGCAGCCAGCCGTAGATCTCCAGTCCGCGCCAGAACTTGATCATCCCCACCGCGCTGATGAGCCAGCCGTCCCGGCGATGCAGGGCCGCGGCCGTGCCGTTCATCGTCAGATGCCCGGTCAGCTCCAGTGGTGCGATGCCCGCTTCGCGCCACTGTCTCGCCGGGGCCTCGTCGGGCTTGTCCGTCAGCGTCAGGTACAGCCCCGCCATCAGCGGGTCCAGCGGCCGCTCCCCGTCCGGTGTACCCATCTCCGCCAGGAGGCGGGCCTGGGCCGTCATGTCGTATGACAGCGGCGTGCCTGCCCGCCCGTTCATGTTCGGCGGCTGCGAGCCGCCGATGAGCGCGAAGCTCATGGCGTAGACATACTGCCGCAGCCTCTGATGCGCCTCCGGGCCGATACGAAACACCGTGTCCGCCATGGTGTGCGCCGCCGTGATGGGGAAGGGCATCGAGTACGAGGCGTAGGCGAAATGGTGCATCCAGTGATGGTAGGCGCTGCCGTCCGGGCCGGTGGTGGAGGGGTTGAGCAAAACGAGGCTGTAGTACCTTTGCACCGCCCGCATCCACTGCAGCCTCTCGGCGGCGTCCGGTAGCAGGGACACCAGCGGCAGCAGGGCCTTGTTCTCGAGGTGCAGCGTGTCCATGCTGGCCACCGGCGCCTCGGCCAAAGCCCCCTCAGCACCCCCCATCTGATAGAGGAGACACAGCGCGGTCTCGCGCAGCAGACCGGCTTCGGCCAGTACCTGCCGCAGGGGGTAGAAGATGGGCGGCCAATCACGGAAGACGTAGCCATTCCCGGCGCCGCGCAGACCACTGCCGTAGCCCCAGCCCTGGTCCAGCAGATGGGCGGTCAGGGCCACAAACATCCCCTGCAGCTCGGCTAGCTCCTCTGCGTTCCCGGTATTGCGGGTGGCGGAGGCCACCCGGCCGCAGAAGGCCATGTAGTCGCCCAGCGCGACGAAATCCGGCGGTCGGGCGAAGGACGCCAGGTCCACCGGGCGCCCGGTCACCGCATCGCCCTCGAGGCGGATCGCCCATGCGGCGACCTGTTGCCGCAGCCCGTCGAGCACTCCCGGTTCCAGGTCTCCGGTACCCGCCGCCACCGGCGCGAGCACCCGCGTCGCGATCCTGTCCAGGTCTTCGGCCTCTTCCTCGGCCACCTGCCGCGGTCGGGTGACCAGCCACGGCCTCCCGACGCTGATGTCCTCCGCGGTCAGCCTGCAGCGCTCCGGGTCCTGCAGGCCACCATCCACGCCAATCCAGGGCACCTGGTAGCTGCGCGGTACCGCGGCCTGCAGGCCGAAGGTGATGTAGTCCAGGTGCAGCCTGCCTGCCGGGCTGCCCTCCGGGGCGTGCAGGCGCACGGCATCCACGGACGCCTCGGGGTCCGGCAGCACGGAGAAGTAGGGCACCCCAATCGGCCGCCAGCCGCGGAAGTCCATGTCCACCCAGCAACGCCCGGCCACCTCACCCCCGGCCATCAGGTCCAGCCACAGGAACCCCTCCTGCTCCCGGTCGCTGTGCAGCCACAGCGCCAGAGCAGTGCCGGGCGCCTTCTCCTCCGGGGGCGTGAGCCCCGAGAAGGCGGCGGGGGCTGAGAAGGTCAGCGTGGCCGCCGGATGGTTCCAGGTCCAGCACAGGCTCTGCGCACCCGACTTGTAGCGCCGGTCGGTGATCTGGACGGAGCCGCCGATGACGGTCCATCCCCGGGGAACGTCGGCGTCCTCGAAGCTCTCCCAGATTGGGGCGGCGTCCTGGGCACAGCCCATGGCCACGATGGCCATTGCCCACAGGTGCGGTGCGAGGGTTCTGATTGGCATGTGCGCCTCCTGGGTGCGAATTCGGCAATAGGACACCTTCGCGGCGCCCGACGGCTCACCTGCCTGTGTGCCGGAATCGCGCAGGACTCGGCGGCCGGCGCGCGGAACAACCTCCCGGTCTGCTCGCAGGGGAGTGCTCGCGCCCGGACCGTATGAGTCGCACGCCCGGTGCCGTGGGCAAAGCGCATATCGAGGTGTCGTCATGAGCCGGTCTCAGAGCAGCCCGAACGTCTTGGTGTTCTTCACCGATCAGCAGCGCTGGGATACCTGTGGTTGCTACGGGAGCCCCATGGAGCTCACGCCGAATCTGGACGCGATGGCGCGCCGCGGCGTCAGGTTCGAGAACGTGTTCACCTGCCAGCCCGTGTGTGCTCCGGCCAGAGCGTCGCTGCAGACCGGCCTGCACGGCACCGCACACGGGGTGTGGCGCAACGGCCTGGCTCTCGATCCATCCCACCGTACCCTGGCTCACCATTTCCGCGCCGCCGGCTATGAGGTGGGGTACCTGGGCAAGTGGCATCTGTCGGGCACCGGAGATCGGCCTGTGCCCCTGGAGCTGCGCGGCGGCTATGAGGGCTACTGGGAGGGGGCCGACATCCTCGAGTTCACCTCCCACCCCTACGACTGCCGCATGTACGACCAGGACAACGAGCCTGTCTACTATCCGGGCTACCGGGTGGACGCCATGACCGACCGGGCCGTGGAGTTCATCTCCCGCGACAGGGAGGCGCCGTTCTTCTTCTTCGTGTCCTACCTCGAGCCCCACCACCAGAACGACATGGACCGGTTCGTGCCCCCGGAGCGCTACGCCGCGAGCTACAAGAATCCCTACGTCCCGCCGGACCTCAGGGCCCGCCCCGGCAACTGGCAGGAGAGCCTTCCCGGCTACTACGGCTGCGTCAGAGCCCTGGACGAAGCGCTGGGACGGGTGCTGGAGGCCCTGGAACAAAGGGGCATCGCGGACAACACCCTCGTGCTGTTCACCAGCGACCACGGCTGCCACTTCCGGACCCGGAACGCCGAGTACAAGCGCAGTTGTCACGACGGCTGCACCAGAATCCCCATGGTCATGCAGGGGCCGGGACTGAACCTGTCCCGCAGCGTGCCGCAGATGGTGAGCCTGGTGGACTTCGCACCCACGCTGCTGAGCGCCGCCGGTCTGGCGGTACCACAGGCAATGCAGGGCAGGGACGCGACGGCTCTTGTGGGTGGGGCAGAGGTGGAGTGGGAGGAGGAGGTGTTCATCCAGATCAGCGAGTACACGGTGGGCCGCGCGATCCGCACACCGCGCTGGAAGCTCTGCGTGCACGACCCGCACAAGAGCGGCTGGGGTGAGCCCGCCGCCGCCGGGTATGTGGAACACCACCTGTACGATCTGTACGCCGACCCGTGGGAGCAGGTGAACCTCATCGGCCGCAGGGAGTACGACGGACAGAGGGCCCATCTCAAGGAGCGCCTGCTCGCCCACATGGGCGCCGCCGGCGAGGCGGAGGTCGAGATCCTCGACGGCAAGTTCTACGAATAGCCGCTGCGACAGTCCTTCCCCGTGGCTGTGTGTCGTCCGCCGACGCTGGGGCAGGCTCTCCGGCCTGCCCTCGCCTTGCCTCCGCTTCGCGTTCCAGGTATCATCACCCAGGTGTGTGGCCCGCGCGCTAAAGATCGGCTTCGGTGACGGCCGCCTCGGCCGTGTGCCGGTGGGCGAAGAACTTGATGTAGACTCCCACCAGCACCACGAGGCCGACGACCACGTAGACCAGCGCCCTGTGGGAGTATTCCGCCACCAGTTCGCGGTTCTCGCCGATGTAGTAGCCGATGTACGTGAGCACCGTGACCCAGATCCCGGCTCCCAGCAGGGTGTAGGCCGTGAAGCGGGCGTGGTTCATGCGGGAGAGGCCGGCGGGCAGTGAGATCAGGTGCCTGACCACCGGGAGCAAACGGGCGACGAAGATTGAGATCTCGCCATGGGTGGCGAAGTACTTCTCGACCTTGCTGAGCTTCTCCTCGCTGATCCCGACGTAGCGGCCGTAGCGCACGACCAGCGGGCGTCCCAGGTACTGGGCGGCGAAGTACATGCAGTAGGAGCCCAGGAGGCTGCCGAAGGTGCCGCAGAGGATGGCGATGAGGATGCTCATCTCGCCCCTACTGGCGAGGTAGCCGGCGGGCGGCATGACCAGCTCGCTGGGGACCGGGATCACGGAGCTTTCCATGGCCATGAGCAGGAAGACGCCCGGATAGCCCAGGTGTCCGATGGTGTCCGCCAGCCATTCCATTGCTTCGTGCATGGATGGTGTTCCTTGTGGGTGGAAGATAGTGAGCAGGAACGCCATTGTACCCGATTCGCGGCCTCCAAGACCAGAGGCCGCGCGGGTGCCGCCGGGGGGCGACCCGCGGGCCGCTCGCCGCCTTCATCAGCCATCACTGCCCAACTCGAGCCAGGAGGAAATACCATCGTGCAGAAGTGCAAGGTCGTGGTCACCGACTATATTGAGCTGGACCTCGACTGGGAAGTCGAGACCCTCGCCGCGTACCCGGAGATACAGTTCGACTTCCACCAGCTCAAGCTGGCCCCGAAGGCCGAGCTGATCGAGAAGGTCAAGGACGCGGACATCATCGTGGTCAACATGGCCAGGTTCGATGAGGAGGTCATCGCGGCCTGCCAAAGGTGCAGGCTGCTGATCCGCCACGGCATCGGCTATGACAACGTTGATGTGGCCGCCTGCACCCGGCACGGCATCCGCTTCGCCTATCAGCCGGATTACTGCGCCACCGAGGTGGCCGAGCAGGCCGTGGCGCTGATCTTCGGCTGCGCCCGGAAGCTGTTTTCAAGCCGCCGCATCCTGGAGGAAAGCAGCGCCACGCAGCAGTGGGACTTCTCCACCCTGGGCGATATCCACCGCCTGATGGGCTCGCGGTTGGGTATCATCGGCTGTGGCCGCATCGGCGGGCGCGTCTATCGCATCATGAAGGCCGTGGGAATGAACATCATGGTCTGCGACCCGTACATCGACGACCGCCAGAAGGGCGCCCTGGGCCTGGACAGGACCTACGACCTGGACACGGTGCTCAAGGAGGCGGACGTGGTCACCATGCACACGCCGCTGAATGACGAGACAAGGTACATGATCGACGAGGCGCAACTGCGGATGATGAAGCCCACCGCGTACCTGATCAACACCTCGCGCGGCGGGGTGATCCGGACCGAGGCGCTGGAGAAGGCTTTGCGGGAGAAGTGGATCGCCGGCGCGGGCATCGACGTGTACGAGGTGGAGCCACCGCCGCGGGACATGGACCTGTTCAACCACGAGTCGGCCACGCTCTCGGCCCATCTGGGCTGGTGCTCGGTGGAGGCCGGCTGGGACATTCGCAAGAAGATCGTCGGCGACATCCTCGCCTGCCTCGAGGGCCGTGCCCCGGCCAATACGGTGAACGGGGAGATCGACGAGGTGCTGGGAGGGAAGGTGTACCGCGAGGCGTAGGCCTCGCTGACCAGATCCGCTCTCTGGTGACGCTGCGCTGCCTGCGGACCCAGATCTTTCCCTCGTCGCCGTCAACCAACCCAGGAGGCTGTCATGCCCAACTGCAACATCCCCGGCCCCAAGTCGGCCGAGTACCTTCAGATCTCCGAGCAGTTCGAGCCCGGCTGCACCAGCCAGCAGGCTCCCATCGTCTGGGAGAGCGCCGAGGGCTGCATCGTCACCGATGTCGATGGCAACAAGTACATCGACTGGACCTCCGGCGTCCTGGTGACCAATGTCGGCCACTGCCACCCGCACCATGTGAAGAAGATACAGGATGCCGTGGCGCGGCTGATGAACCCGTATGACTTTCCCACACCGGAGCGCGTCACGCTGGCCAGGCGGATGGTTCAGGCCATGCCGGCCTCGGCCAAGAACCTCGACACCTGCTTTTTGCTCACCACCGGCTCGGAGGCCACCGAGGCGGCCATGCGCGTGGCCAAGCACTACACCGGCAGGCATGAGATCATGTCGTTCTGGGGCGGCTTTCACGGCCGCACATGGGGCGCCATGAGCATGGCCGGGAAGATGGGCACCAAGAAGCAGTGGGGGCCGCTGATGCCCGGCTGCCTCTACAGCCCCTACGCCTACTGCTACCGCTGCCCCTTTGGCCTCAAGCCCGAGACGTGCGACTTCCACTGCCAGACCTGGATGGACAAGACCGTCGAGACCGCCTCCACCGGCGATCTGGCCGCCGTCATCCTGGAGCCCTATCAGGGCGGTGCGGGGTTCATCTTCCCTCCCGACGGCTGGCTGACCCGGGTGCAGGAGTGGTGTCGCGACAGGGGCGTGCTGTTCATCGTCGACGAGGTGCAGGCGTCCTTCGGCCGCACGGGCAAGCTCTTTGCCATCGAGCACGAGGGCCTGTCGCCGAACCTGCTGTGCCTGGGCAAGGGCATCGGCAGCGGCATCCCGACCGCGGCCCTCATGGCAGAGCGCGGCATCATGGCCACCTTCGCCCCGGGCGAGATGAGCAGCACCACCGGCGGCAATCCGGTCTCCTGCGCGGCGGCCCATGCGGTCCTGGACATCATGGAGCAGGAGAAGCTGGTGGACAACTCCGCCACCGTAGGCGCCCACATGCTCTCTCGCCTGAAGCAACTCTCCGAGAAGCACGAGGTCCTCGGCGAGGCCCGGGGCAAGGGCCTGGTCATCGGCCTGGAGTTTGTGAAGGACAAGCAGAGCAAGGAGCCGGCGGCGGACCTGACCATGGAGGTAGATCGGAAGAGCACACGTCTGAACTCCAGTCACGAGATTC
>CAZXDD010000228.1:3034-11447 GCA_964639415.1 uncultured Armatimonadia bacterium | reverse complement strand
CACCCCCCCCCTATCCTACACTCTTTCCCTACACGACGCTCTTCCGATCTCAACCGAGACGGCATTTCGGCCGCGCCTATGGAAGCCCGGCCGGGAACCCCACAGTCGCCGGGAATGTCATTCTGAGAGCGCCCGCTCCCGGAGGGAGCAGCTCGAGGAATCTCGCGCCATGCAAGGAGATCCTTCGCCACCTCGCTGCGCGAGATGGACGCTCAGAATGACAGAAACCGGGGGCGGCCGGACTTTTCGGCCGAACCTCTATGCCCCCGGCTCCCTGTCCGCCCCCAGCAGCCCGCCGTAGGTGTGGGGCATGCGGTCGCGTGGACCGATGGAGCCCCAGTGGCCCACCCAGGGCAAAGGCTCCCGGCGCCCCAGCTCCACCTCGGCCCAGAAGACTCCGGTCTTCCCCCCATTTGAGGCCAGGATCCGGCCCAGCGGGTCGATGACCATGCTGCTGCCGTCGTACACTGAGGGGACCATGAACACCCCGTTGTCCCGGGCCCGGACGCGGAACACCGTCTCGCCCTCGACGGTCCCGTCCCTGTCGGGGAACGTCGTCCCCCAGGTGGGGGCGAAGATGATCTCCGCGCCTTTGAGGGCATAGAGGCTTGCCACCTCGGGAAAGAACCAGTCATAGCAAATCTGGATGGCGATGGCACCGAGATCCGTCGCGAACACCGGGTACTCGTCCCCCGGGCACACGCCCATGCGCCACTCCTCGCGGGGCAGATGGACCTTGCGGTACTTGCCGGTGAGGCGCCCCTGACGGTCGATCAGTACGGCGGTATTGCACAGGGCGTTCCCGTCGAGTTCCGAGAGCCCCGCGACCACCCAGATCCCGTGCTGTGCGGCCACGGCGCCTAGACGCTCGGTATCGGGGCCGGGTATGGTCTTGGCCACCGCTTCCGGTCCGGTGCCTGTGCCGACCTGCAGGATCGCCTCGCTCAGGCACACGATGTCCAGTCCCAACCGTCCCGCGGCGGCAACCTGCTCGCACCACAGCTCCATGTTCCGCTCCGGGGTGCTCCGCGAGGGCCGCAGGTACACCGTGCCGACCTTGACCTTCCGCGCCGGCGGCGCCTGCGTAGCAAAGAGGCTCACACGGCGCCACAGGACACTCCCGCCTCGAGGCCAGCGCACCTCCAGCGACAGCCGCACTCGGTCGGCGTCCTCGGGAGCGAAGAGCACATCATCAAAGTGCGCCGCGGAGCCGTCCATCACCGGTCCGCGCGCCAGCATGCCCGCCGGATGGCAGGGGGCATCTGCCGAGAGCCACTGCAGACGGATGGTGACCGCCTGAGACGGGAAGGCGATCTCCCTCAGATCGGCCAGCGCCCCCACGTGGTACGCACGTCCGCCCTCAATGCCCTCGATGAGCTGCTGGGCCCCGCCAACGGCGTAGGGCCTCCCGGGACCCTCCACCAGCAATCCGTCTGCAACGGGTCGGAGGGTACACCGCGCCTGTTCCCACTCCGGAAGCCACGGTTGCCACGCCGGCGGGAAGCCTTGGGCCTCGTCGAGGGCGAAGGACCCATTGGCCACGAGTTCGTCGCCGCCATCTCCTCGATGCGCCGTGCAGGTAGCCAGCAGCAAGACGAGGAAGCAAAGCGCTGCAGCAAGTAGCATGGCAGGGCTCCGAGGTCAGAGGATCGCCACCAGGGAGAGGTTCGTCAAATCCTGCCGCGATCCCTGCGCCCGGCCGGGCGGCAGTTGAGGGGCCCGGGGCCCCGCACCAATGGGAGAGCACCATCATGAGATACCGCCGTCTTGGCCGCACCGACCTGCATGTCTCCGAGCTGAGCTACGGTGCCGCCCGCGGGGCCAGCGAGGACCCGCAGCGGTTCATCAGCACCGTCCGCGCCTGCATCGGCAAGGGCATCAACCTCATCGACACCGCCGCCAACTACGACGACGGAGAGAGCGAGCGCGTCCTGGGCCAGGCGCTGGAGGGCCACGACGAGGTCCTCGTCGAGACCAAGTACCGGCCCTACGATACCTATGCCGGCGATGCCAACTACATCGGCTCGGCCGAGGCCCTGACCGCATCGGCCGAGGAGAGCCTACGGCGCCTGCGCCGTGACCGGCTGGACGTGCTTCTGGGCCACGGCATCCGCACCCTCGAGACGCTGGACAGGTTCATGAACGACGGCTGCTACGAGGCGATGCTGAAGCTCCGCGAGCAGGGCAAGGTGCGCTTCATCGGCATCAGCGAGCTTTCCGAGGCCGACGGCACCCACGAGATCCTCAAGCAGGCCCTGCCCACCGGGGCCTTCGATGTGGTGATGCTCACGGTCAACATCCTGCTGCAGACCGCCACGGAGGAAGCCATCGGGCTGTGCCGCAAGCACGATGTGGGCACCGTGGTCATGATGCCCCTGAACCAGTCCTCGGGCCACAGCGGCCTGACGAGCCTCCCGGCGGCGCTGGAGTTGATCGCGCGCTACATCAATGCCGGGCAGCTCCCGGACGAGCCACCGTACAACCGGCCCGACGTCCTGGACTTCCTGCAGCCCTACCCCGTTCCCGAGGCGGCCATCCGCTATGTGCTGGCCCAGGACATCACCACGTGTTGCGTGGGCATGCGAACACAGCAGCGGCTGGAAGAGAACCTCCGCGCCATCGACCCGCCGTACCTGGACGAGGGCAGGCTCAGCAGGCTACGGGAGCTGTTCGGCAGGATCCGGTGGCAATCGTTCTGAGCGGGGCGCCGATGGGCGTGTCGCTTTCCGAACCGCGCGGCACGGATCGGGCGCACCTCCGCACCGGTGGCGAGATGGTGCGCCGTCAGGGACTACACGGCAGTGGGGTTCCCTGTCGGCCGGCCAAAGCCAACCAAAAGGACCGAGGGCGCGTTACGGGACCGACCGAGACACAGGGACGGCGCAGCATAGCCCGTCCGGCGCCCCACAAGCTCACCTGAGGAGGACCGCATGTCACAGGACAAGAGGATACTGCTACTCAGCGACGGTGCCGGCGGAATCGCCGCCGACCTCGATGTGCTGTACCCGTCCCTGGTGGACAAGCTCAACTTCGTCAACGATGCCCATGGCCCGGACGTGCTGGGGCAGTACGACTGCGTCATCACCGCCGTGACGATGGGGTCGAACCTGGCCGGGCTGGACTACGCCGCGGTGCGGGAGTACGCTCGGGGCGGAGGTCAGGTGATCTCCTGCCTGTGCGAGTACGCCGCGGACCGCGGGCTGCACTTGTCCAAGACACATGTGGGCGATCGGGTTCGGCCGGGGCTGCGCGTCGAGGCCGAAAGCGACGTGACGGCCGGCCTCGGCCGCGGCGATGAACTGTGGTGGTACGGCACCGTCTCCAGCGCCCCCGATCAGCTCTACTCCAATCAGATGGTGCAGCGCCAGGTCATGGGAGCCAGGGAGGCCGAGGGCCTCCGGATTCTGGCCACCTCCACGCTCAACGGCGGGGCGGTGATGCTCGAGGAGTGCGTGGGCTCCGGCCGCATCGTGGCCATGGACCTGCTGTCTCCGATCCGGCCCTTCTACAACTCCTGGGGCAGCACGAACAAGTACCTGTTCGTGGGCAATGTCGTCAACGGGGCGGTGCGCTATGGGCGGCACTACCCGCGGAAGCTGTGCTACGGCGACTTCGTCCGCGCCATGCACGCCCTGGCACTGGGCACCGACACCCTCGCCACCGTTCCCGAGGGCGTCTGCAGCGACGGGCGGATGATGTGGTCCTTCGAGATCGGCGACCGCGCGAACCCGACGGTGTACCTCGGGGCCGCCGTCCACGGCTGGGAGTGGGAGAACTGCTTCGGCCTGCTGCGCCTGGCGGAGCTTCTGGCCGCTCAGCCTCAGCTCGACGGCCTCGACACCGGTAGGCTGCACTTCAGGATCATGCCTGTGCAAAACCCCTACGGTTACGATCATTTCACCCGGCAGAACGCCCGCGGAGTGGACCTCAACCGCAATTTCGACCACCACTGGGAGGAGCTTCCCGAGATTCAGGACGTCGTCGTTCCGTGGGACTACAACTACAAGGGCGCCCGGCCCGCCTCGGAGCCGGAGACTCAGATCATCCAGGGGATCATCGACCGCGAGAAGCCGCGCTGCGTGATCGACTTCCACACCGCGGACTTCATCATGATGGCCCCGACAAACTGCGACAGAGAGCTGATCGAGGGCATCCACCAGGACATCAAGGCACGCCTGCGCAACCGGTTCATCGCCCAGAAGCCCTACGGCGGTGCCTACCAGCAGTGGAACATGGACGCTCTGGACTTCGCCACGGTGGATTGCCCCTATCTGGTCCACTACGCAGGTGCCGCGGGGGTCCCGGCGAGCTTCCTCATCGAGATGTCCGGGAACCGCGACGACACCCACGGCCTGGTGATGGTGACTGACATGGTGGTGGAGATCTGCCTGGCGGCGATGCACAGATGCCTGGCCGGGGGGAGCTGAGGGGGCACAGCGACGAACGGGAACGGAGCCTTTGGCCGCATGCCGCAATGCAAAGGCCGGATAGGCGCGCAGTGATACCGCGCGGCTATCCGGCCCCGTTATCGGCTCTAGCCGAGATTGTCATTCCGAGCTTCAATCTCGCGCAGCGAGATAGCGAGGAATCTCGCTGAATGGCAGGAGATCCCTCGAGCTGCTCCCTTCGGGAGCGGACGCTCTCAGAATGACATTCCCGGGGAAGCGGGGTTTTCGGCCGGACCTCTCTAGAACGCCACTCTCATCGCCCGATAGGGGCATGCGGGCACACACAGCTCGCAGGCGATGCAGCGATTGGGGTTGAACTCCACCCGCCTGCTGTCCGCCTCGATGGTCAGAGCCGCCGTGGGGCAGACATTGATGCAGGCGCCGCAATCGGTACAGAGCTTCTCGTCGCGCACCACGTCCTTCGACAGCGGCTGCACCTCCACGCCCTGCTGCCGCGCCCACGAAAGTCCCCTGTCCAGCGCCGACTTCTTGCCACTCAGGCCCATGACCACGGTGCCCTCGGACTCGGCGCTGACGCTGGCGCGCAGGATGTTGAACTCCAGGTCGAAGTTCCGCACGAGCTGAGAGATGATGGGCTGGTCCACCAGGGTCTTGGGGAAGCGGAGTACGATCCTGCGGGTCTCCATCTAGCGCGCACCTCCGTTCACCGGCCGCTCCTTGAGCGCCGAGAACTTCTGTCCCGAGTCGGCCGAGGGCAACAGTTGCACGGGCTCCTGAACGAAGAACTCTCCGGCCTGTATCCAGTCCTTGAGCAGGGCCGCGATGTCCTGCGCCTTGCGGTAACTCGACAGCGGGTTCGTTGGCACCTCGCGCCCCTTGACCTTGATCGCCCCGCTCTTGAGCTCGGCGTAGCTCACATGGCCATATGGCTTGCCGGCGTTGTGCCCGTAGTCGTGGCTGTAGTCGACGATCGGGGCCACGATGTCCTCGTCCTTGACCGACGTGTACCGGGCCATGTCTTCATCGAGGATCGGGATCGGGATGCCGATCCCCACCGCCGCCGAGCAGCCGTAGCCCATGAGACTGACGCCCCGGAAGAACTCGGTATTCATCCCCTTGAGGTCGCCGCTAACCGCCAGGGTCCCGGCGCCGCCCTTGGGCACGCCGTTGTCCCTGCGCGCCGTGGTAGGGCAGTGCTGAGTTCCCTGCCAGTGTATGTAGCCCACATTCCCGGCCAGGAAGATGCGGGTTCCGATCCCCAGAGTGCGATAGTACGGGTCATTGAGCAGCGGGCTGAGCTGCCCGGCGGAGCAGTACGACGCCGAGCCGAAGTCCTTCTTCACCACGCCCATGTATGTGTAGATATCTCGCTCGGCATCGGCGTTGACGGCCACACCGTAGTTCTGATAGCAGTTCCGGGGATTGCACAGGTAGGCCTGGTTGAGGTCCTTGAGCTTGATCCACGTGTCCAGCTTCTTCCGCGGGTAGCAGTCGGTGCCATAGGACTCGGCGGTGAAGCGGATGTCCTCACCGGCGATGAGGTCCTCGATCACGTGTCCGCCACCGTACAGAAAGCGGCCCGGGTGAGGCGAGTTCAGAGGGTCGTCCTCGCGCGGCTCGGTGGCCCCGATGTACGTGTCCACGGCCGCCAGCCCCCCGTACGCCGGCACACCGTTGAGCGTGATACGGCTCATCCTCATCCGCGGCGTGGTGTGGCCGGTATTGAGGAAGGCGCCGGTAGAGCACATGGGGCCGAAGGTCCCGGTGGTGACCACATCGACCTTCTCGGCGGCCTTGGCCACTCCATCCTCGGCCACGATCTCGATCATCTCTTCAGCGGTAACGACCACGGCCTTGCCGCGGGCGATCTTCTCGTTGATCTCGGCATAGGTCTTGGGCACAGAAAAAGCCTCCATTCCATGGGGATGTCGCGTCGGGGCCCGGCAGGCCCTGTGGGCGCGGCAGACGGCCGGGAGGAGGCTGCGTGGTGCCCCTCTTCGGGGCTGCAGAGCGCGGGTTGTCTGTTGCCCTAGCGCACTGATGACAACGCAGCCTCGGTGCTAGCTGCATGGCGCCGGCTCCCCCGGCGCCGAGGCATGCCCATCATCCCCACCTGTGCGCAATGGGCTGTTCTCTTCATCAGTGCTTCCCTCCTTGGCGGGCAGACATGCTGCCTGTAGTGCGATCAGACGGATCGCCGCTTGAGGCTGTCGTTCAGACCCCGCACACCGGAAACTGTCCCCACACACCCATCACCGCTCCGAGCACCACCATCACGCCCAGCACCCCCTCGACCTCCCCGGCCCACTCCACCGCCACGCCGATATCCTCGGCGGACTTCACACGGTTGCCCAGTGCAGTGGCCATCGCATCGGCGAAGGCGGCGTCCCGGGCGACCACCACGGCGGCATCGGCCTTCCCGGTGCTGTAGGAGTGTCCCACCGTGCCGGAAGAGGTGCAGACACCCAGCCTGCTGTCCGCAGGCAGCGACAGCGCGATCCTGTCACTCAGCGGCGATTGCCCCGCGTACACGGCCACCTTGCGTTCCTGCGTCGTAACCAGGAAAAGGTCGCCGCCGTTCTCGACGATGACCTGTGGGCTGTGCTTGAGAAGCTCGGTGCCCACGAACTGCGACACCGCCCCGGCGACGGCGGCCATCGGCCCCGTGCCGGCGCGCTGCGCGGCCCGGTACATGCCGGTGACGATGTCTGGAGCCCCGTTGCGGGCCTCCAGCGGCCCCAGGCTGCTGAGGAACCTGGGGCGCGCCGCGATCTCGTCCTCGATGGCACGCCGGGCACGCCGCGTTGCCGAGAGCGCCACCTGTGTCAGGTCGGCTTCGGCCTGGATGGCAAGGTCCGTCTCACCGACGACGATCCGAAAGCTCGTCAGGCCCGCGGCCGCAACGCGCTCGCGGTACGTGCGGGGCTCATAGACAGACATGGCAGACCTCACCGGTGGCCGCTATTGCCCCGGTGCCTAAGTATACCGTCACAAACGATTCGCTGCAACACCGAGGGGAGCACCGGAGCGCGGCGGGCGAAGAGGACAACCAACGGCGAGGCAGACCACGGAGACACGGAGAGCACGGAGTCTCACGGAGAACGGCGAGAGGAGAGGAACGGCTCAGCACAGAGACGCGGAGATAGGAGGAAAGACAGAGAACGGCTCGAGAGGGAGACCCCGGGCAAAGGGCGACAAAGAGGGAGAGGCGCGGCCAGAGGGGGCGCCGCGGTCGTTCGCAGGCCGTCAGGCCCGAAGGGCCGCCCGGCGCCGCAAGGCGGCGCCATCTAGTGATGGGCGAGAGCCCATCGGGCCGTAGTCCGGGGCTCTATGAATTCGCAGCAGGTGTGACGGGCCGCGGAATGGAATAGTCATGTAGGCGCGACGTGCTCGGTGCCACACAACGCGTCTCACCAGCCGCAACATCTCACGTGCGTGCGAAAGGACGAACCGGCATGGCCGGCTTGCAGCAGGCTCTGCACTGGACCCCACGTGTCCTGGGGATCCTCTTCGCGGTCTTCATCAGTCTCTTCGCCCTGGACGTGTTCGAGGAGGGCGAGCCGCTGGGCCGGATGCTTCTGGGCTTCGCCATGCACATGATCCCGACGGCGCTGGTGGTGATCGCCGTGCTCGTAGCCTGGCGTTGGCCGGCCATCGGGGGCCTGCTGTTCATCGCCCTGGGCGTGGCCTACGCCTGGATGGTCTACGGAGGGGAGACCGCGTGGGCGATGGTGGCCATCAGCGGACCATTGCTGCTGGTGGGCCTGCTGTTCGTGGTCGATCACTTCCTGCGGGGGAGGCTCGTGCCGGCGGAGGGGCTGGGATAGGGAGACCCATAGGTCGCTCAGCAGGCCGTCAGGTTCGGAGGGCCGCGTGGCGCCGTGAACCGGCGACGCCTCGCGATGGGCCAACGGCCGGGGCGGGGGGGCGGTTCGGGCGGGGCTGCGGGGGGGAGCCCTAAGGGCCCCCGCGGCGGGGGGGGGGCGCCCCCCCCCCCCCCCCCC
>CAZXDD010000228.1:0-3024 GCA_964639415.1 uncultured Armatimonadia bacterium | reverse complement strand
ATACGGCCGTGCATCCGGCTGGACGACATACGGCCCGCGGCGCAGGGGCTACGGCACCACCTCCACCACGGCCCTCTCCCCTACCCCATCGAACGCCACCAGCGTCCTATCGCCCTGTACCATGTACGTCCCACCGGCGAAAGCCGCATTGCTTGCTACGCGACGGAGCGGGGCACCGTTGACGGTCACGCCCTGCACATCCGTTCCCGTCAGCTCCAGCGTCAACTCCGGCACTTGCAGCGGCAGATCCAGCTCCACCTGCCGATCGTGCACCTCGACGGTCGCCATCTCCCGGGCGCAGGCGTAGGTAGTGATCTCGCTGCACTTGCGCCATCTCGTCAGGCTTTCGTCGGGGTCGAGGGCCTTGAGTCTTCGCAGGAGCGTCTGCAGCACCCTGAGACCCCGGCGATCCTCGTCGTGCATGCCGTAGAAGCCCTGCCAGTGGCTGCAGAGGACCACGGGCTTCCGAGCCGCTATCAGCTCCGCAACCCGCCCCGAACTCAGGTCTTCCGCCAGGTAGTAGTCGGCATCGGCCTCGCCGTACCCGGTCCAGGAGCCCGTGCGGTCGCCGGTGGAAGCGATGATCTCGCCCACGGCGGTGCCGCGCCCGGTGTCGGGGTACCACACGGGGGTCTCCACTTCCGTGCCCTCGGCGGTGACGCGCTTGAAGAAGAAGGGAGTGGCGTGGCCGGTGACCTCACGCAGGGCGTTGCCCGTGGCCCGGGCATACAGCTCCAGCGAGCGGCCGCCGAAGCCGCCGGGGGAAGTGACACCGGTGGGAATGAGGTCGACATTGACCAGGATCTGACAGGCGGCGGCGAGGTACCTGGTGACGAGCTCCTCGTCCTGTGGAAGCGTCTCCCATTCGTATTGCTCCCAGATGCCGGGCTCCACGGGCACGCAGGTATCGGGGTCGACGACGAAGGAGTGCGTGAGCATCTCAGGGGTGATGTCGAAGGCGGGGGCGATCAGCTCGCGGCACATGGCGAGCCAGTCGTCCTGCTGACCGCGGGAGAACAGGGGGAGGCCGTGGTCGATGCGGCCGACTGCCGCCGGGCAGGGGATGACGCTGAACTTGCCTCGCACCCCGTGCTCCAGGCACAGTTCCGCCCACTGTCGGGTGAAGCTCTCGGGATGCACGACCGGCACATCCTCCCAGCGGCGGTTCTGGCCATCGACGGGATTGCGGTCGCGCATCCAGAAGTAGTTGGCGTTCAGAAGGACGGTGGAATCGTCGATGATTAGCGAAAGCGGGATGCGGTCGAGGGCATAGCGGGTGATGGCGGCGTGCATGGGATGGCTCCTTGGATGGGGAGTAGAGCCGCAATGTCGGGCTGAGAGTGACCGGGCTGGAGCCCAGCACGGCAAATGCCCGAGGCCTGCCTCGGTGGGAGCAGACGGCCGACGCCTGGAAAGCCCGACCTGCGCGGGTGTCCGACGGCAGACGGCAGACACCCGAGGCCTGCCTCGGTGGGAGCAGACGGCCGACGACCGATCCTACGGATCGGCCGAGTCGGGCTGGAAAGCCCGACCTACGCGGGTGTCCGACGGCAGACGGCACGGCCGCCGTTCCCCCGCCGTTCCCCCGCCGTTCCCCCGCCGTTCCCCCGCCGTTCACCCGCCGTTCACCCGCCGTTCACCCCTTGATCCCCGACATCACGATGCCCTTGACGAAGTACCGCTGGCCGAAGATGAAGACCAGCAGCACCGGGACCATGACGATCACCGAGGCGGCCATGAGCAGGGTCCAGTCCGTGCTGTAGCGGCCCATGAAGGTGTACAGACCCAGCATCAGCGGCTTGCGCTGGTCGGAGTCGATCATGATCAGGGGCCACATGAAGTTGTTCCAGTTCTGCAGGAAGGTGAAGGTGACGAGGGTGGCGAGAGCGGGCTTCGAGAGGGGCATGATGACATGGCGGTAGATGCCCCACAGGCCGCAGCCGTCGATGCGCGCGGCGTCCTCGAGCTCCGCGGGGATGGTGAGGAAGAACTGGCGCAGCATGAAGGTGCCGTAGGCCGAGAACATGGCGGGGAGGATGAGGGCGGCGTAGGTGTCGTACAGGCGCAGGACATTGAACAGCGCGAAGACCGGGATCATGGTGACCACGAAGGGAACCATGAGCGTCCCCAGGTAGCCGAGGAAGAGCGCATCGCGGCCGGGAAAGCGCAGGCGGGCAAAGGCATAGGCGGCCAGACTTGAGGTGAAGACCTGGCCCACGGTCACCGACAGCGAGATCAGGATGCTGTTGAGGAAGAAGGCGTAGAAGGCGTACTTGATCGGGATGCCCCGGAAGGAGAAGGGCTTCGTCTGGTAGGTGGCGCCGAGCATGGTGAACCGGTGGGCGGGAACCTCGAAGCTCAGCCAGTTGCGGTCCAGAGTGAGGGCCGTCCAGGCATCGGCGTAGTTCTGCCAGCGGACGTGCAGCTTCCGCTGAGGCGTCAAAGAGCGGACCATGCGGCTGCCGCGCCGCACGTACAGGGGGATCGTGCGCTCCTGCCCGCTGGCGAGCACCCGCACCACGGCACTGCCCTCGATGTTGCGCAGATGCACCACGGTGGTGGGTTCGCCGTCGATCTCGGCGCTGAACAGCCCGAGCTGTTCGCCGCTGTGCGGGTCAGGGACTGTGATCTGCTTGCGTGGGATGAACTCCGGCGGATAGGCGGAGATAGAGCCGCGATCCTTGAGACTGGTGGAGATCATCCAGACCAGAGGCAGCACCATGCCGACGCCACCTATGGAAAGCACGGTGACGACAACGGCCGTTCGGATGCGATCGCGCCGGCGGCGCTGCCTGTGGTGGTCGTGGGTCATGATACGTGTCGTCATCGGCGCTGGAAGCGCGGGCATCCTGCCCCGCTAATCGCTGTTCGTCGGCCTGTATGTCCGGCCGAAAAGCCGGTTCGGCCGTGAAGATGCCATCCTGAGATTCGGTCTCGCGCAGCGAGATAGCGGAGGGTCTCGCTATGTCCCGGGAGCGGACGCTCTTAGAATGAGACTCGCGGCCAAGCTCCCGTCCGTCCGGC
>CAZXDD010000227.1:0-11551 GCA_964639415.1 uncultured Armatimonadia bacterium | reverse complement strand
AGACGTGTGCTCTTCCGATCTGGGCATCTCCGAGAAGATCGCCATCGCCCACCAACTGGCCAAGATGAAGATCGATGTCATCGAAGCCGGCTTCCCTATCTCCTCGCCCGAGGATTTCGAGTCGGTCAAGCGGGTGGCCTCGGAAGTCAGGGGGCCGGAGGTCGCCGGGCTCTGCCGGGCCGTGGAGAAGGACATCGACGCCTGCTGGGAAGCCGTCAAGCACTCGGACAAGCCCCGCATCCATACCTTCATCGGGACCAGCAACCTGCACATCGAGTTCAAGTTCAAGAGCACCAAGGACGAGGTGCTCAAGCGGGCCGTCAATGGCGTGCGCTTCGCCAAGGAGCGCTGCGCCAATGTGGAGTTCTCGGCCGAAGATGCCTTCCGCACCGATCTGGACTACCTGCGCGATGTGGTGGAAGCCGTCATCGAGGCCGGGGCGACGACCGTCAACATCCCCGACACCGTGGGCTATGCCACGCCCTGGGAAGTGCACGAGACCATCAAGTACCTGTTTGACAATGTGCCCAACATCCGGCAGGCCACCATCAGCGTGCACTGCCACGATGACCTGGGCATGTCGGTGGCCAATTCACTGGCCGCCGTCACCGCCGGGGCCGGGCAGGTGGAGTGCACGATCAACGGTCTGGGCGAGCGCGCCGGAAATGCCTCTTTGGAGGAGATCGTCATGGCCATCAAGACCCGGGCCGACATGTTCGACTGCGAGACGGGCGTCGTCACTCAGGAGATCGCCAAGACCAGCCGCATGGTCAGCAACCTGACGGGCTTCGTCGTCCAGCCGAACAAGGCCATCGTCGGGGCCAATGCGTTCGCCCATGAGGCCGGCATCCACCAGCACGGTATCATCATGAACCGCCAGACGTACGAGATCATGAAGCCAGAGGATGTGGGAGTCTCCGAAAGCGCCCTGACGCTGGGCCGCCGGTCGGGCAAGCACGGCCTGCGCAGCCGCCTGGAGGGTCTGGGCTACGAGGTCTCCGAGGAGCAACTGGAGGACATCTACCAGCGGTTCCTGAAGGTCGCGGACAAGAAGAAGCAGGTGTACGACGAGGACCTGGAGATCATCATGCGCGAGGCCACCGACACCATGCCGCAGGTGTGGACTCTCGTGAGCCTGCAGACCACCTCGGGCCCGCAGACGATGCCCACGGCCACCGTACGCCTGGCCAAAGAGGGCCAGGAGATCCAGGACGCCGCCTGCGGCAATGGGCCGGTTGACGCCGCAGCCAAGGCCATCGAGCGCATCACGGGGATGGAACTCACTTTGGAGGACTACTCGCTGCGCAGCATCACCGTGGGCAAGGACGCCATGGGTGAAGCCACTGTGAAGGTCAAGGCCAACTCCCACGAGGCCATCGGCAAGGCGGCCAGCACGGATGTGGTTGAGGCCAGCGCGAAGGCCTTTCTCAATGCGGTGAACCGCATCCTGGTGGTGCAGAGCAGCGAGGAGGAGTAGGGGGCGGGAGGGTGCGGCGCCGTTCACCTCTCGGAGGCCCTCCGGGCCTCTTGCGGGAGAGGTCGCGCCAGCCGTACCGGCGCGGGTGAGGGGAGAGTCCCCCCAGCCTCCATCAGGGGGCTCCATCGGCCGTCGCGCCCGCCGAATGGCATCCCTCTGACCAACGCAGGGTGGCTCTCCCCCTCACCCGGCATGCCGACCTCTCCCGGGGGGAGGGTGAACGGCGCCCCCCATCGCCGGAGCCCGGAAGGGTTCCGGCGCTTTGCTGTTCAATAGGGTAGGGTGACGACTTACAGATCACGCGAAGGAGACCGTGCCATGCGCCTCCAACTCTCGAGCCTCCTGCTGCTGTGCCTGCTGCTGCCTGCGGCCGTCATCGCCCAGCAAACCATCGCCGCGGGGCCGTGGAGTGCCGTACTGGGCGACAGGGGCCCGTCGCAGATACTCTACAACGGTGAGCCCCTGGCCCGCTCAGGGGCTCTCAGCGCCTATCTCCCCGACTGGAAGGGCACGCGCTTCACCATGGACGGGGCGACGCTGCAGGTCGAGGGCAGCACCGCGACGTGGACCAGGGAAGACCCGGGCAACCAGAGCGCCACCCTGACCCTGGAGCTCGGCGAGAAGGGTTGCATGTTCTCGCTGCATACCACCATCGAGGTCGATGGGCCTTCGGAGTTCTCGCTACAGCTTCTGCCCGAGGCCGTGCGCACCGACGAGACCACCCTGTTCACGTGGCTCGAGGGCAGACCCAGCATCATCGGGCTCGACGTCCCCTTCGAGCGTATCTCGTCCATCACGGACCTGCGCTTCGAGCCACCTGACCGCAGCGTTCAGCTCATCTGCGACGGCATGGAGATGCAGGACCGCCGCGCCGCGAACGGGGAGCTGTTCCTGGTCTCTGTGCTCGGCGGAACCACCGGTGAGCCCAGAGAGGTGGACAAGTCCATCACACTGCAGGTCACGCCGGTGCCGGCCGAGGACATCGAGGCCCGCGGCGTGCTTCTGAGCCAGCGACCGGAGGAGTACCTGCCCATCGAGCCGAAGAACCCGGGCTTCGAGCACGGAGAAGCCCTGGAGGGCTGGAGCCTGAACCCACTGGCAGCGGTGGACCGCGAGGTCAAGCATTACGGCGAGCAGTCGGCTCGGCTGACGATCGAGCACGAGCTGGAGCCGGAGAGCCGCAGTCAGGTGTACCTCACCCAGATGGTGCCCGTCACCGAGGGGCGACTGTACCGCACCTCGGTCTCGATCCGGACCGAAGACGTGAAGAGCGGCAGCCCCGCCGGCACCTCCTCCACCGGCGCCACGGTGATCGTGGAGTTCGCCGACAAGCAGGGCAAGTGGTTCGCCGGCGGCAGCTACGCCAAGGGGCTCTACGGCACCGTGGACTGGCGCTCCCTGCGCACCGATCCGGTTCAGGCGCCTAAGGGCGCCGGCTTCGCCATCATCTACCTGGCGCTCCGCGCCTACGGCACCGCCTGGTTCGATGACGTGCGGTTCGAGGAGGTCCGCAGACACGCCGTCCTGCTCAGCCCCCTGTCGGGGACGCGGGTGGACGACAACACCCCGCGCTTCGACTGGTACTACCACCCGGGCGTTCCCACTGCGCTGGAGCTATCGAGCACGGAGGACTTCTCGGCCGACGTCAGGCGTCTGACCGATGTTCGGCAGCCCCCCTACTCCCTGGACGAGCCCCTGGCGCCGGGGCAGTGGTACTGGCGCCTGCTGGCGCCGGAGTTCGACTACGCCTCTCCCGCCTGGCGCTTCACCCAGACGGCGCCCCTCGACCAAGATTGCACCGAGCCGCGCATCCTCGCCGAGCACGGCCACCTCTCCCGCCCCGACGAGCCCGTCACGATACGCTTCGCTGACAATGTAGGCGTCACCAAAGCAACGCTCATGGTAGACGGCGAAGAGGTCGTCGCGGAACTGGATCTGCAGGCACAGGAGCTGTCCTTCGCCCCCGCCGAGGGCTGGACGCCGGGCCTGCACAGCCTGGGTGTCGAGGCCGCCGACGCGGCGGGCAACAGGGCCGGACGGGCGCTTTTCTACACCCATACTCCCGACATGCCCCGCACCGTGTGGCTACAGGAGAAGGGCGTGCAGACCAATGGGGAGCGCAAGTTCCTGTTCGGCATGTACGGCATCCGCGAGGAAGACATGCCAGAGATGGCCGCCGGCGGCTTTGACTTCGTGCACAACTACCGCTGGGACGGGGCAGGCACCACCAAGGAGGCCATCGAGTACCTGGATGAGGCCGAAAAGCACGGCCTGCAGGCCTTCATGGGCCTGAGCCGGGCGCGGCTGATGGCCGAGGACGAGCAGTTCGTGGCCCAACGCGTCGCCGCCCTCATGACCCACCCGGGCCTGCTTTGCTGGTACCTGTACGACGAGCCCGACCTTCCCTTCCAGTACGTCTCCCCTCTCTGGATGGAGCGGTACTACAAGCTCATCCAGGCCCTGGACCCCTTCCACCCCATCGTCGTAACCTGCGCCTACGACAGCGCCGTCCCGCTTTACAGGGACGCCCTGGATGTGCACTGGACTCAGGTCTACGGAAACACGACCTTCGTCAGCAGCCGCCTGGAGAAGCACCGTGCGGTTCTGAACCCGGAGACACCTCTGGCGGCGATCCTTCACTGCTACGACCGCGCTCAGAAGACCAAGGTGGAGGACGGTGTCGTCTCCAACCCCGAGGACTTCGAGCCCAGCCCGGCGGTGCTGCGGGCCAATGCGTTCATGGCCGTGGCACACCGGGCGAGCTGTCTGATCTGGTGGTGGTGGGGCCAGGGCGGCACGACCTACGGTACCGTGGCCCACATCCCCGACGCCTGGGCGGCCCTGCAGCAGGCCGTCGCCGACATCAGCTCTCTCGAGCCGGTCCTCACCGCCGATGGAGACGTCCAGACCTGGATCGAGGAGCCGCAGGAGGGCATTCAGGTCCACGTGTGGGAGAAGCGCCTCCCCGGCAAGACCGTCATCATCGCCGTCAACCGCGACGAGCAGCCCTGCGAGGCGACACTGAACCTGAAGCTGACCGGGGGAAACAGGACCGCCAAGAGGCTGTTCGAGGACGGAACGATAGGCATTGCGGGAGGCAAGCTGGCAGATACCTTCCAGGCGCTGGGAGTGCACGTGTACGAGGTGGAGTGAGGCGGGGAACGGCGGGGAGACGTCTCACCACGGAGACACAGAGATCGCGGAGTTGCACGGAGAACGGCGGGGGGGGGCGGACGGACAGACACAGAGACGCCGGGATACGGAGAGCACCCGCCATGAGGGGCCTTCTCACGCAACAAAGGGCGCTGGCCGGTCTTTGGCCCTTTGCAGTGGCGATCTGCCTGTGCCCGGGCCCCGCGGCCCTGAGTGCCGAGGGGGTCTCGGTTGTGGCCCACTGGCCCCTGGATGACAAAGACAGCACGGTGGCGCGGGACCTCGGCCCCCACGGCTTCGATGCACGAATGGTGGGGCAGGTCGCATGGATGGAGGACCCCGGCGGGATCGCGCTGCGCCACGCCGGCGAAGGACAGCATCTGGTCGCGCCTGCGGAGATGCCGCTGTTCGGTGGCCCCGGCGGGGCAACGGTCATGCTGTGGTTCCGGCCTGAAGGGGAGCCACAGGGTGGCCTGCTGGGGTGCACCACGGGCAATACCTATCCCCACGGACGTCTGACACTGGCCTACAAGAAGGATGCCGGCGACCGCTTCATCCAGAACCTGGCGAACGGCGAGGCGTACGACCACGTCAAGCTGTACCCCATCCCCCGCAGCGGCTACTGGAACCACTGTGCAGTCACCTGTGACGGGAGCGCGGTGTGCACGTACATCAACGGGGCTCTCGTGCGCCGACAGGACCTGAGCTTCGCACCCGACACCGGGGGAGCGCCACTTCACATCGGGCGGACCGGGCAATGGCTGGGAGGGCCGGCCACCTTCCGCGGGCTGTTGCGAGACGTGAGGGTGTTTGCCGGGGCGCTGAGCCCCGAGCAGGTGCGCGCCTACCTGCTAGATACCGCGGCGCCCCTGGGCTACAGCCTGACGGCACCCACGGTGCAGGTTGAGCCCGATCCGGCCTCGGGCCGCGCCGTGGTGAGTGTGGAGGTGGGACTTCTCCCCGACGCGGAGCCGGAAACGTCCTTCGCGGTGGAGGTACTGCGGCCCGGTGAGACGGCGGCCGTGGCTACAGGCCTGACGACCCCGTTGCGCAACCCGCGAACCACGGAGGCGGTCATCGACCTGCAGGCCGTGGAGCCCGGGCCGCTGCGGTTCACCGCCCGCGCCCTGGGCCCCGATGGCGAACCGGAGGGCGAGACCGGGGCCACGGACCTGGCGTGGCCGGAGCGCCGCGGGCGCTTCTCCCCCGCAGATGGCGTGCGCATCCTCAACAACATGGTCTTCGAGCTGCTCAATGAGGAGACGGTTGCCGGCCGCGAGCACAGCTTCCGCAACCCCCGGGACGGCTGGGTCTACCTGGCGGCACCACGGGCCGACGGGCAGTCAGAACAGACGGGCCTGGAACTGGATGGGCGCGGCCTCGCGCTGGACCCCGTGGGCGGCCATCTGGAGACCATGCGCCACTTGCCCCGGGGCGAACACCGCCTCCGCCTCGTCGGCGCCCACGGCCCACAGCGGGTGATCGCCCGATCCATCGGCGGCCTGTACTACATGCTCTACGGCGCCGAGGGGCATGTGGAGCGCGCCGCCGGCATTACCGGCGCCCACGACTGGGACTTCCTGCAACGCCACGTCCTGGACCACACCAACACCGTGGTGGCGCTGTCCAGGGTGTTTGGCGACCCGAGTGAGGAGGAGCGCCTGCGACGCTGGCATGACCGAGGGCGGCGCTGGCAGGAGTACTTCCATGTGCCGGGGGAAAGCGTGCTGGAGACCCTCAGAGGGAAGGCGGCGCTCCGCCACCCGCTGTGCTCGGGCGGATGGGTGGATGAACTGGGCATGCGGCACAGGCCTGTCTTCGGCGAATGGGCCCAGGCCCTGGAGGCCATCGCCCGCGATCCGCAGACCGCGGACCGCACCCTGTGCCTGTACTTCATGGGGCTGAACTCGGCCATGGGACCCCTGGTGAGCGCGACGTGCAAGAGCTCCCATCGCATCGGCATCGAATGGTACCTGCGGCCCTATCCCACCGAGGCGGACATGGAGGCGGGCTTTCGCCCTCACGAGCAACGCGCCTGGCAGCGGCAGTGGTTCGAGCGCGTGGGGGGCGGCGAGGACGACTGCCGGGAGATCGCCCTGGGCCTCGCCTCTCAGGGCATCTTCAGTCTGGACATGTACCCCCACGTGGACTTCCGGGTGTTCTACGACCGCCAGTTTCAGTTCGTCGCCACGGAGCCGGCCTTCTTCGGGATCCGGGGGATACATGGATGGTGGTCGACCCATGCCTCGGAGGAGATGATTCGCCTGCAGGCGCGGCTCATGCGCCACTACTTCATCGAGGGACGCACCGACCGTTTCCTCCCGGACCCCTACATCCTCACCCACCTGCGGAACCCGGACTTCGCCGAAGGCACCGCGGGCTGGGACCTGGACCCGGCGGACCCGCCCACGGCGGAGGACCCCGGCAGCATCCAGGCCACGACGGCGCCGCTCTTCGGGCAGTTGCAGGGGCGGGCTGTCACCTACTACGTCGGCCACCAGCTCCAGGCCTCCCGGGCACCCCTGGACCTAGGCGATACCGTGCTGTGGACGCGGCGCAGCGAACGGGCGCCCAACCGGTTCGCACAGACCATCCGCGACCTGGTGCCGGGACGGCTGTACTCGCTGCGCTGGTTCACCGCCGACTACCAGGACCTGGTCCGGGAGCGCTCCGACGGTAGGCCTCCGCAGATCGGCCTGCGCCTGGACGACGCACAGATGGTGGATGATCCGGAGCTGTGCTATGACTACGTGGAGCCCGCGATCCCCGGTTGGTCGAAGGCGCGGATCGGGGCCTTCGACAGGGACAAGCCCTACTACGTGAGCGGGCACCATCGGGTGTTCCGGGCGCAGGCAGCGACGGCGCGGCTGACGCTTTCGGACTGGGAGGGCCCAGAGGCCCCCGGCGGCCCCATCGGCCAGGAGCTGATCTGGAACTTCATCTGCGTGCGGCCCTACCTGCCACCGGACTGATCGTGCTCCCCCCTGTGCCCGGCCGTGCCACATCGGTCGCCGTTCTCCGCCGCTCTCCGTGTCTCCGCGCTCGGCCGTTCCCCTTCCTCGCCGCTCTCCGTGGAACTCCGTGCTCTCCGTGTCTCCGTGGTGAGACGTCTTCCGTGCCGCTCTTACCTGACCCGGATAAGTCTCAGGCTCCACGGCGCGAACTGGCCCACAATGGCGCCGCCCTCGACCTCCATTGCCTCATCCTGCAGCGTGTCGCGCGCTTCGGCTACCGGCGTACTGAGTCTGATGGCGCCCGCCACCGGCTCCTCGGTGACGTTCACCGCCACCAGGAGCTTCTCGCCATTGGGCTCTAGGTAGGCGCTGACCTCCACGCCGGCCGGGGCCTGTTGCAGCCAGGTACCGTTCCTCCAGTAGCCGCTGAACTCCGCGCCGTCGACACCGAACTCGTCCCAGACCCGCCGGACGGGCGCCATGGCCTCGAAGGACCAGGGGAGCTCGGTATCGTGCAGCAAAGACAGCGCCAGGCCCTCCGGAGTGGTCATGCCGCCGTGCCAGTCGTAGACCAGGAAGTAGGCGGGGATGCCGAAGTTGTGGCCCATGAACTCGGCCCGGAAGGCGTCCAGAGGCACGCGCAGGGGCCTGGGCAGCCCGCACATGTGCTCGCCATCCAGATAGGCGTCGCAGAAGGCCAGAGTCGGCAGTGTGATGGCCCCCGAGGTGTGGCAGACAAAGAGGGTGTCCTTGTTCTGCTGCTGCAGGATATGGCGGAAACGCTTCATGGCCTCACGCGTGGCGAAGAGCGACAGGGTCGGGTGGCGCCGTCCGGCCTCGTCCACCCAGCCGCAGCCGTGGAGTGCATTGCTGCACTCCGCCGGGTAGGAGAGCCCATCGGAGTAGATGCCGTCCGGGCCGAAGTCGGAGAACAGCTTCTGCAGCCCGTCGGCCATGAAGTCCGCCCAGGCGCTGCGCGGGCAGATCGGATAGTCCTTCTGGGGCGGCTGCCGTGTGTAGATGAACCGCTCCGGGTGGATGATCTCGCACTCGGACAGGTACAACGGGTACTCCGGGGCGATGTCCGCCAGTTGCCAGGAGTGATAGAGAATCAGCTTGAGGTCTTTCTCGTGGCAGGCGGCGAGAAGCGACTTGAGCTCCTCGGTGTGAGAGGTGCGCGGGAAGCCCTGCCAGTCACTCCAGTGCTCGTGGAAGCCCAGGTACTTGAGGTTCAGGGACTTGTAGTAGTCCAGCACCGTGCCCCTGAACGGTGACCTCGAGACGTCCAGTCCGCCGGCGACCTGCCGCGCCGCCACTGTCACCTGCCCGGCGCCATCACCGGCGACTCTCTGCGGGTGTGAAACGCGCTCCGGGCCGGTGCCTGTGAGGCTATCGAAGCGGTCCAGCAGGAGGGTGTGCTCGTCGGCGGGCAGGGGCTCGACGCCGCTGCCCAGCTCCCCGGGCGCGCGGATGACGTCGGAGATGCGCACCTGGTGGAGGATGAAGTCCGACTCCATCCCGCCGATCCGCAGCACGGCCTGCTGCAGGTCAACCGGATCCAGAAACAGCGGGGTGGACGGCAGCGGGATCTGCCTTTGGCCGTCCACATACACCGCCGCGTCCTGGCCCCAGGTGAAAGCCACCGTGTGGGGCTCCCCGGGCTTCCAGGCATAGGGGCTACCGGCGATGCAGCGGTAGGCGTCGTGCTCGCGATAGACCACTCGCATGCCGCGGTCGTCCTGGTTCCAGTAGAAGGCCACCAGGCGCTCGGGCTCCACGCGGGTGTCGGCGGGCCACAGCAGGTCGAACAGCCCGCGGTTGAGCTCGCCCACGGCGGTGGAGTCGAAGGTCGGGGTGAGGCTGATCTCCAGCGTACCTTGCTGAGGGTCGATGTTGCCCTCCGCCGGATAGGTTACCGAGCGGTCGGGCCCCTTGGGGGTGTACGGCGCGCTTTGGATGCCGTAGCTGCCCACCTGGGCATAGCGCCAGTGCCGGTAGTCCCCGGGGGTAGGCTTGACCGGGCCGGCCTGGAAGGCGAAGACGTAGTCCAGCGGGCGGTCGAGCTTCGTGCTTTGCCCGATCAAGTTGAGCTTCAGGACGGTGCGCTCGCCCTCGGGGACCAGCTCGATGGCCCGATTGGGGTCTGCGGGGCGCCAGTTCTCCTCGGTCTCGCAGAGCCACTGGAGGCCCTTCTCCTCGTCGCCCACCCAGACGTGGTACACGAAGGGCGAGGCCCAGCCCTCCTCCGGTACCGCCCGGGCATTGAGCTTGTTGGGGTCCACCTTCACCCACACCGAGGGGCGCGGGAAGTGGTGCATGAGCCTGGCTATGTCGGCGCGGAAGGGGATGCTCAGCGTCAGGGCCTGCAGGTCGGTACCAGGCCGGGCCTCCACGCGCAGGCGTAGTTTGACGAAGCCGTCGAACTCCATGCGGCCGCGGCAGGCGATGCGCAGGCCCTCGGCGGCCTGGGCGCCGGTGAACTCCACGGCACCCGAGGCGACCTTGGTGAGGTGACCTGCCTGCGCCGAGAGCCTTGCGGCGCCGCCGGCGGTCTCGGCCTCCCAGGTCATCGGGCCGGCCAGAAGCGGCTCTTGCAGGGCCTGGACGGAGTCGATCAGCCCGCCGGAGAAGCCGTACTCCCGACCCCAGCACGCGATACGCAGCGGCGAGCGCGACAACACCTGCAGCGGCGTCCAGGGCTGCAGGACCACATCGTCGCCGAGCTTGCCGGCATCCGAGCCCAGCCATTCCGGGGCCTCCGGAAGCGTCCGGTCGACGAAGCAACGCGACTGTGGCCTCTCGGGCTCGAAGACGACCACGCGGTAACGAGCCGGCGGCAGGTCCGCGAACGACCACCTGAGGGGCTCACTGCTCACCCCCCCCCGCATCTCCAGGTGGCCCTCGCGCACGGTCTTGCCGGCTCCGTCAAGGAGGCGTGCGGCGAGGATGCTTTCCACAGGAGGTTGGGGGGCCTCCAGCCGTGCGTCCACGACCAACTCGCGGGCCAGAGCCAACGTGGACAGTCGCCCATCCACGGTGCCCACAGCCCGGAAGCGGGCGGGGACGAGAGCGATGTGCTCTGCTTCGCCGCGGGCCGTGATGGCCAGGACGTACTGGCCCTCCGGCATCTCCGACGGGTACATTGCGTAGCGACCGGCCGGCGCTTCGGCCTTCCATGCCGGGTCGCCGTCCGGACCGCGCAGTTCGACCGCCACCGGCGACGTGGAGCTGCCCGTCACTCTCAGCTCTCGCCGCCACGGCTCGCCCAGGGACGTGAGCTGCACTCTGTCTCGGGCGCGGAAGAGCAGATGGCCGAGGTTGGCCGGCTCGTGGAAGGTGGTGCCGGGCCCCAGCCGGCTCCACGTGAGGTTGGGGCCTTCGTGCTCCCAGCCGTCGGTCGGGCGCTGCTCCGGGCTGCGGTCGACGCCGAAGTTCGCGGCCCAGACGGTTCCCTCCGTCGGTGGGACCGCCTGTAGCGTGGAGAAGGGAATCCGTGCCAGACCGGCCCAGGCGTCGGGCCCCTCGGCGACCCGGGCCTCCCATTTGCCGTTCCAGGCCAGGTCCTTGGCCCGGGCATCGGTCTGCGTCCCCATGGCGTTGACCATGAACTGATAGTAATCGCTGTGCGTGTGTCCGGGGTCGAGGAAGATCTCCACCGAGTCATCATCCCACAGCGGCCCATCGCGCTCGGCGGTCTGCTTCACCAGAGGCCTGCCCTGCAGCTTCGGCACCCGCCAGCCCACGAGCAGCTCGGCTTCGTCCTGAGCCACCCAGAACACCGGCTGACTGCGGCTGAGCAGCCCACTTTGGAGGTCGCCGAAGGCGGTGAACGCCGAGGCCTGGGGCCAGGCGTCGGTACTCAGCAGATCGGCCGGCTCCGGGACCGTTTCCACGGTCGGGACACACCAGAAAGCGCGGCCGGAGGACCCATGGTCGTCGGCAAGCGCGGCGCAGGCGACGCCGAGTG
>CAZXDD010000226.1:0-11577 GCA_964639415.1 uncultured Armatimonadia bacterium | reverse complement strand
TGTGAGTGGAAAGCCCGCCCCACCGACGGCCGTTGGGTCGCCTCAACGCATGTACGGTTGTAGTGTTAGGCCGCCTCGGAGGCTTCGGGCGGCAGGACGGCGTCCATCGCCTCGATCAGTTGCTGGAGGCGAACGGGCTTGGCCACATAGGCGTCCATGCCGGCCGCCAGACAACGCTCTTCATCGCCCTTCATGGCGTGGGCGGTCATGGCGATGATCGGCGTGCGTCGTCGACCGTCGGCCTCGAGGGTGCGGATGGCCGCGGTGGCCTCGAGGCCGTCCATCTGCGGCATCTGCACATCCATGAGAACGATGTCGAACTCGCCGCTGCCGCAGGCGTCGAGAGCCTGGTGCCCATCGGAGACCACGTGCACGGAGTGGCCTCGCTTCTCAAGCAGGCGGGTGGCCAGCTTCTGGTTGATCGGGTTGTCCTCGGCCAGGAGCACACGCAGGCGGCGGGCCGGATTCGGAGGGCTGTCGGTTGTCTGCGAAAGAGGGGACGATGGCGCCGCATCGGATTTGAGGAGACGCAGGACGCGGGGTAGCAGTTGGGTCGCGACCTCCGACCTTTGCAGCGTGATGTCCGCGTCAAGGCCGGCCTCATCCACGGCGGAGGGGCCAAGAACCAGGGCCAGGAAGGCGGCCCGGGCGGAGGGGGCCGAGCGGCAGGCGCGGGCCAGGTCCGCCGCGACAGGATCCACGGCCCCGGCGTCGATGACAATGCCCTGGAATGGGGTCCCGGCGCGGGCGGCGCCGAGAAGCAGGCGATGCGCGGTCTCGGTATCATGGGCGCCGACGAGGCCGACGCCCAGGGGCCGGAGTGCCGCCGCCAGCGCGGCACGGGGGGCCCCGTCGGGAGCCACCAGCAGAAGCGGCCTGTCGGCGAGGTCCTCTCTGGCCGCGGGCGCCGGCCGGCCCAAATCCTGCCGGACACCGAAGACCGCCGTGAAGTGAAACACGCTGCCCTCCCCGGGGGTGCTCTCGGCCCACAGAGTCCCCCCCATCAGCTCGACGAGGCGGGAAGAGATCGACAGGCCCAGGCCTGTGCCGCCGTGCCTGCGAGTGGTGGAGCCGTCGGCCTGCGCGAAGGGCGAGAAGATGATGCCCATCTTGTCCGGCGGAATGCCCTCACCCGTGTCACCGACGGAGAAGCGCAGCGTCACCCGATCATCGCTCGCGTCGGCCGGGGCGATCCCGACCGCTATCCGTCCCTGCTCGGTGAACTTGACGGCATTACCGACGAGATTGACCAGGATCTGGGTCAGTCGCACCACGTCGCCGACCAGCAGGTCCGGGACATCAGGATGAAGCTCGCAGGCCATCTGGATCCCCTTCTGTCGCGCGCGGACGACGAGGGGAGCTATCGCCGCCCGAAGGCTGTCGCGAAGCGCGAAGGGGACCGGATCGAGCTCGAGCTTCTTGGCCTCTATCTTGGAGAAGTCCAGGATCTCGTTGATGATGACCAGCAGATGCTCGGACGAGGCCTTGACGGCCTCCAGGTACTCCTGCTGCTCCGAGGTGAGGGGGGTGTCGAGGGCGAGGGCGGTCATACCGATGATGCCGTTGAGCGGGGTGCGGATCTCGTGGCTCATGTTGGCGAGGAACTCGCTCTTGGCGCGACTGGCGCTCTCGGCGGACCGTCTGGCGCTCTCGAGGGCGTCGTCGGTACGCTTGCGCCGGATGGCCAGGGCATACAGCTCCGCCAGGCGACCGACGGCCTTGACGTCCTCGTCGTCGTAGTGGCGGGGCGAGTTGGCAAGAGCGATCTGACCGACCAGCTCGTCGCCAAGAAGCACGGGGACGGCCATGAAGCTCTCCATCGGCAGGTGCCCATCGGGGAGACCCGTAGCCGCCGGATGAGCAGCGACACAGTTGCAGGTGAAGCTCTCCCTGGTACTGAGGGCATGTCCGCGTAGCCCGCGGTAGGAGCCGTCGGGATTGGTGGGAATCCAGATGCCCTCGTCCTGAGCCCCTGCATCATGGTCGCCCATAGCCCGGCTGAAGGCCCTGAGGACGCTTTTGCCGCTCTGGGGATCGATGAGAGAGAGGAAGCCATGAGGGCTCTCGGTGAGTGCTTTGGCCTGGTCGAGTACGACGCGGCTCATGTCGTCGAGGGATGACGTGGGGGAGATGAGGGGTTCGTAGCAGGCGGCCAGGGCGGCGCTGAGCGCCTGGCCCCTCTGGATATCGGTGACGTCGGTGACGAACACGGCGACCTTGGCCACTCGGCCATCCGGGCCGGGGACGGGGGACAGGGATGTGTGCAGGTGCCGGCCGCCGAGGTGCTCCTCCATCGATCGGGCGAGCCCGGTCTCGATCACGCTCTGGATGGCGCTTCGCCGCGCCGGATTGCAGTCGGGGGGCGGGAGCTCGGCTACCGTCCGGCCCACGATCTCGCTGTCCGGACGGCCCCATCGGCGAGCGTAGGCCTGGTTGACGCCGACGATGCGCAGATCGCGATCCAGGAGCATTGCCCGGTCGCTGGTGGCGTTGAGCAGTACCCAGGCGGTCTCCTCACTGTGGCGCAGCGCGTCCTCGGCCTCCTTCTTCTCCGTGATATCCAGCAGAATGCCGTGGAAGTGCGTGACCGTGCCGCCGGGGTCCCGCCGGACCCACGTGCAGTCGTCGAACCAACGGTAGCGGCCATCGGCCCGGCGCAGCCGGTACTCCTGGTGGAAATCGTCGTTGCCGCTTCGCAGGTGGGCCGCGACCTCGGCATTCACCCGGGACAGATCGTCCGGATGGATGAGGTCGGCGAAGGCGGTCTCGATGAGGCCCTCGGAGGGGTAGCCCAACAGCCCGGGGCTGTTGGCGCAGTATTCCACGGGCCAGCCCTCGGCGGCGCGCCACCTGACGGCCATCAGCGGGCTGCGATCCACGATCGTCTTGAGCTCCCGAGCCTGTGTCTGCGCCAGGAGCAGTCGCTGTTCGGCCGCCTTGCGCTCCCGAATGTCCCGTGCCACCCACAGGACCGCCAGGCCGCCGCAATACTCAAAGGTCTTGGCGGTGACCTCCGTCGCAATCAGGGTGCCTTCCTTGGCCTTGTGGAGGGTCTCCACCATCGCACCGCCGCTCTGGCGCTCGAGGCACCGGGGTGCGAACCCGCCCACGTCGATGTCCGAGGGGCTGAGAGATAGGAGCTCCTCGCGCGAGTACCCCAGCCTCTTGCAGGCGACGTCATTGACCTCCAGCAGCCGCCCCTCCAGATCGCAGATGAAGATCGCATCCCCGGCGCAGTTGAACAGCGTTTCGAACTTCTCCGCAGTGCGCATCAGGTAGTCTTCGGCTCGCCTGCGGTCGCTGATGTCGGTCACGACTGTTCGGATGAGTGGGGTCGCGTCGTCCGGGCGCGGGGCCGCCACGCTCTCGACGGCCGCATCGAAAGGGCGGCCGGGAGCCGAGTTCAGGCGCAGCTCCACATAGTCGGGGTCGGCGCTGATCGCGGCCCGCTGCAGATGCAGCCGCCAGACATCGGCGTGCTTCTCCGCCACGAAGACTTCCATGTCGTGACCGACCAGCTCTTCCACGGAGAGACCGAAGAGGAATGCGGCGCGGCGATTGGCGTGGCGCACGACGCCTGAGAGGTCCAGGGAGAGCAGCGCCACCGGGGCCTGCAGGTACAGGTCGCGATAGTCGTCCGCCGTGGAGGGCCCGGCCGCGGATGCCTCGACCGGCGCGGCGGTGCCCTCGTGGGCGGTCCTCGGAGTACCAGGGAGAGCGGGTGACCCATCCATTCCAATACCCTAGCCCTATGCGACTTGACCTCGGAGCCGAGGCTCATTGACCGCGAGCAAGGCGGCGCGCGGGCCGCCGCTCCCCGGCATGTGGGGAGAGGCGTGGGCACACACGCGCGGTGGACCGCGAGACCGATTCGCCCCTGCAATCCGGCGGCCATCGCCGGCGGGGCGCGGGAGGCGACGGGTGCGCCGTGTGGCCCGCGGGCGTCGCCGGGGGCCGTCAGCGACGCGAGAGCGTCTCGAGAAAGGCCTCGATCCGGAGGCGGAGTTGCTCCGTGTCCCGCACGCTGTAGTCGGTCTCGAGCTGCAAAGAGGGAACGCCTGCCTGCTCCAGCGCCGCGTCGAGCTTGACGGCCTCGTGGGCGAACGTGTGGCAGAATTGGAGCGTATACTGGATGACCCCGTTGACGGAGAAGTCGCGGGCCAGGCGGAGCACGTCCTCGATACGCCTGCTATTGGGGGTGAAGCTCGGGCAGGGCGTGGCGAGCTGGCGGCGGCAGATGGCCTCCAGTTGGCCGTCGAGGTCGGCCCCGGCGGGCTCGGCGCGCGGCTCGAAGTAGCGGCTTCCGACGCAGGACTCCTCGGCCACGACCATGGCCCCGGCCGCCTCCACGAGGTGCGGCAGCTTCCAGTTGGGCAACGCCATGGGACAGCCCGTGATGAGGAGGCGCGGCCCCGGCCGCTCGTAGGCGCCGACCCCGGCTGCGGCGCGCTGCTCAAGCTCGGAGGCGAGCGCGTTGGCCCGGGCGGTGAAGCGCTCCGAGTCATCAACGAACGACAGTTGGTTGACCAGCAGGGCGTCGGTGCCGTTGATCGGCGGATTGGCGGCGCGCCGGGTCCGGGCGATCCGCTCCATCGCCTGCCTCTTGCTCTCATGCAGCGCCGTAGCGTCGGCGAGGGCCTCGGCGGTGATGACGTTGCCGGTCATGCACTCCAACACGCAGCGCAGTTCCCGCAGCTCGGATAGGAACAGCGCACAGGCCTGCTCGTTCTGCTTCTGTGGTACCTCCATGATGTAGATATCCCGCAGTTGGCCGAACAGCTCGTACATCTTCTTCTTCCCATCGCAGGTGGTCTCGCCGATGATCAGATCGCTGACCAGCGAGTAGGGGCAGACCTTCTCCATCTCGAAGCCGTAGGCGGACTTCACCAGTGCGCAGGTGTTGAGGGGAAGCACGGTGTCGGCGCTGTCGATGGTAAAGGGCGAGCCGGAGCAGAGGCCGACAGGGACCGCGCCGGCGGCGAGGATGAGATCCTCGGGCACGAAGACGCAGAAGATCCCCACGACCTTGCCGCCCTCGTCGCGGAAGTCCTGCAACTGGCGGATGCGCGTGGTGTGCAGTCCGCGCATGAGGTCGTCGAAATACGCCATGGCGTCCGGGCGATGCTCGCGTGAGAGGACCACGCGCCTGAACGATTCGCCGCCGCCCAGGCGCATCTGCTCCAGGCGCGGGATGTTGATCCCGAGACGCTCCCACAGCGAGTGGTATTCGTGGGCCATTGCGCGTGTCTCCTTTGGTTGAGGGCAAGCACTGAGTGCACCCGGCTGCAGGGGTCGGCCCTCGCGGCCCTGCGGGGCCATGGCGCCCGCCCCTAGCGCCGCCGGATGCGGATGACACGGAACGAATCGGCGGGAACCGTGAGCACCAGGGTTTCGCCGATGGGCGGACAGTAGACGTCCGTGAGGGCGTCGGTGACCTCGACCTCGCCGCCGAGCCGGCCGGCGACGGGCGCCAGGTCGATGCGGGCGGCGACCCTGTCCTCGGTGGGGTTGCCGATCGTGGCCAGCACGGCGCCGTCGGAGGCCACATAGGCCCCCAGCAGGAGGCTGTCGGGTCGGGCCGTCAGCCACTTCGGTGGCGCCTCCGGGGTGAACCACTCCACCTGTCTGCTATCAAGGCCGAAGTCCAGTCTGGCGCGCAGCACGGGGGAGAGCCGGGAATAGTCCATCCAGCTCCGTTGCGACATGAGCACATTGCCGAAGGGCAAGAGCCTCGCCAGTAGCCAGTCGGTGTACTGCTCCCGCAGGTTCAGGGCCGAGGGCAAGAAGCACGGCTGGGCGCCCCACTGCCTGCCGGTGGCGGTGATGTCCAGCAGCGTACGGGTGATCTGCTCCGGAGTGCCCTCGGACTTGACCCGGAAGTGCTCACCATCGGAGTAGATGTCCACGAAGGTGAGATTGAGGCTGTTGGAGGTGCGGCTGTTGTGCTCCCAGATGATGCCGCGGCCGGGTTTGCGCGTCTGCACCACCGTCCACAGCCGCTTGTGCAGATCGCGATTGGCAAAGTACGGGTACCTGCGGCCCTCGGCGCCGCCGCAGCCGTGGCGCGGGTTGTCGCAGTAGTACGGCCCGGCGTTGTCGATGTACACGCCGTCCAGATCGAACTCGGCCATCGCCCGGTCCACCGCCCACACCAGCCAGTCCGCATAGGTGCCGGCCGGGCACGTGCTGACCATGCCGTGCCCCTGGCCCTCCACGGACTCCTCCCCAAACAGTGGCTTGCCCCCGTCCTCCATGCGCCACTGGTCCGCATTGCGTTTGAACACCTCGGATTCGGGCCCGGTCCCCGAGAGCGTGACATACACAACCACCCGCATGCCGGCCTCGTGGTAGGCGCGCACGGCGGCCCGGAAGGCCTCGGCCTCCGCGGGCTGTGGGTAGCTGAACCACTTGCAGTCGCTGTGCCAGATCAGGGCGATCGTCTGCCCCTGCTTGCGGGCACTGCGCGCGATCTCCGGTGTGACGGAGACCCCTCCTTGCCCCGGATGGCGGCCGTGCCGGCCCTCCGGCAGCGGCTTGCCGGGAGTGGCCTGCAGCCCCAGCGTGTAGCTGCGCTCGCCCTCGATGAGGGTGGGCTCATTGATGAGATTGGCCCGGAGCACCACCGCCGTGTCCTGCCTGGCGATCCGCAGGGCCTCGTCGGCGGGCCCCGTCCAGGCAGAGGGGCGCTCGGTGACAAAGGTCAGACCCCGGTAATCGTCCCCGATCCATGTGAGCGCCTGCCAGTCCGACTGGAACCGCCAATCCGGGGCGGAGCCGACCCTGTCGTAGATGTACTTGCCCCACTGACTGCTGATATGGAAGTACCTGGCCGTCTCGGGCCTGAGCGGGATCTCGACGGCCAGCGTGTCCACGGTGAGCGGGGCGTCGGCCCTCACCGCCAGCTTCAACTGCATCAGCCCATCGTATTCCAGCCAGCCGGAGGCCGAGATACCCACGGGCCCGATCTGCGCCAGACCGCTGAAGCCGGCCCTGTCATCGCGGACAAGCCCGATGCGGCCCTGACCGACGACGGGCGAAGCCGGCCCCCCGGAGGGAGCGAAGATCAGGCGCATCGGCCCGGCCAGCAGCGCCTCGCCCTGGCTGGTGATCTGCCGGGGCAAAAGACCGCCCAGCTCGTACTTCCGGCCCCAGCAGGAGACGGTGTCTCCGGCGGAGGAGAGCTTCTCGAAAGGTGCCGGGACCTCCTGAGTCACGCCGACCGGATTGCGCAGCCACGGCTCGCTCGGGTCGTCGAGGTCCATGGCCGATGCACGGGACGCCATGAGGCCGAGGACCAGGCAGAAGAGCGCGAAGTATCTTGACACGAGACACCTCCCAGAAGTCACGTGGACGGAGGTTTCCGCGGACCTCGGCGCGTGTCCTGCGTGCGTGGCCGACGGCGAAGGCGGTTGCCCGCCGCCCGGGGCGGCCCGGACCCAGTCTGTTCGTGAGAACGGGCGATCGCATATTGTGCTTGCTCGACCCTCTGCGGGGCGCCTATAATGGAGCCGGGTACACGGCAGGATGATGCCCCGGAGGGCCAGGCATTGGGCGACAAGTCACAGTCGGAGGGCGGCGACGGCTTCCATCGCGAGGACCGTCTGAGGTCGGACATGCGGGAGATCAGCCGCAAGCTGTCGAGGCTGCGGCGGTCGGACCCGAATGTCTCGCGCCCGGAGGCGGCGCCGGTGTGCCCTCCACAGGAGCCGGCCCCGCAGGTCTTGCGCATCGAGGACCTGCGGCGGCGGGCGAGGTCCAAGGGCGCTCAGACACCGCCGGCGCCGGCTGTGACGACGGCAGGGCCTACGGCGCCGGCGCACCTGGAGGAGAACACTGCCGGAACCGAGCTGCCCACGGCTCTGGGGACGGCGGCGTACGTTATCCAGACCGCGGTCTCCGGCCGCGGCTCCGGAGCGGCCGGCGTGGTCGAGAGTCTGGCCACGGCGATGGCCGACGAGGGCCGTGCCCTCGGCGCGCACCTGGGGCGGCTGATCGGCGGGCACCGGGCCACCCTCGAGGACCTGCTCTTCTTGGACCTCGAGACCACCGGCCTGCAGAGCACCCCGCTGTTTTTGATCGGTGCGATGGCGTGGGAAGACGGCGACCTGCTGGTCCGGCAGTTCTTCGCCCGGCACTACGGGGAGGAGGCCGCGGTCATCTCGGCCTTCCTGCAGCGGGCGACGTCCCGCCGGGTGCTGGTGTCCTTCAACGGGAAGTCGTATGACTGGCCCTATGTCCGGATGCGCGCCGCGGCCACGGGGGTGCGCTTTGAGCTGGACCCGGCGCATCTGGACCTGCTCCACGAGAGCCGGCGCATCTGGCGCGGCGCCGTTCCCGACTGCCGCTTGCAGACGCTGGAGCAGTACGTACTGGGGCACCAACCCCGGGAGGACGACATCCCCGGCAGGGACATCCCGGACGCCTACCACCGCTTCGTGCGTACGGGAGACGCCACTGAGATGCTGAGCGTGCTGGAGCATAACCTGCTGGACCTTGTCTCCCTGGCCGAGCTTCTGGTTCGGGCGCTGGGCTAGCACGCGCGCGGGGCACGTGAGTCCCGGAGCCGGCGGGTGTCCCGCGGCCGTCGGCCTGTCGTTACTTCCTGAACACCGCTACCCCGGGGGCCCAGGGTGGACTTCCAGCGCTTCCTGTCCGACGTCATGAGCGGCGGGGACTATGCGGGGCAGATCGTGCATGTCCACGAGGCGCCGCCGCGCCCGGCCGAGTACCGGGAGACCTCCTCACCGCTTTCGGAACCTGTCCGGCGGCTTCTGGAGGATCGGGGTGTGCGGCGGCTGTACAGCCACCAGGCTGCCGCCATCGACCTCCTGCGGGCCGGAGAGGACGTGGTCATCGCCACAGGTACGGCCTCGGGCAAGTCGATGGCGTACGTCATCGCGCTGATCGAGACCCTGCTTGCCGACCCCTCCGCCACCGCGCTCCTGCTGTTCCCCACCAAGGCGCTGACTCAGGACCAGTTTCGCGGCTTCTCGGACGCAATGAGCTGTGCGGGGCCGGGCAGTGTAGTGACGGGAGTGTACGACGGCGACACCCCGGCTCCGGAGCGGCGAAGGCTGCGGGACCAGGGCGGCGTGATCTTCACCAATCCGGACATGCTCCATGCCGGGCTGCTGGCCCAGCACGCCCGCTGGGCGTCGTTTCTCCAGCGACTGCGTTGGCTGGTGATCGACGAGCTGCACGTCTACAACGGGATCTTCGGCTCCAATGTGGCCAACCTGATGCGCCGGTTCCGGCGGGTGTGCGAGCACTACGGCGCCTCGCCGCAGATCATCACCTGCTCGGCGACCATCGCCAACCCGAAGGAGCTGGCCGAGGGCCTCATCGGGCGGGCATTCCGGCTGGTGCAGGAGGACGGCAGCCCCCGGGGGCGGCGGACGTACGTGCTGTGGAACCCGCCGAGAGTCCGGCAGGGCAAGTGGCGGTCGCGGCGCAGCGCCAATGTGGAGGCCCACGAGATCATGGCGCGCCTGATCGAGGCGGGGGCGCCGACGATTACCTTCTCGAAGGCCAAGATGACCGCCGAGATGATCCACCGGTATGTGGGCGAGAAGCTGAGCCGGGAGGCGCCCGGGCTGGCGGGGAGGATCACCGCCTATCGCGGCGGGTACCTGCCCGAGGATCGCCGGGAGATCGAGCGCAGACTGTTCTCGGGCGAGCTCATGGGAGTGAGCACCACAGCGGCGCTGGAGCTGGGGATCGATGTGGGGGCGCTGGACGCCTGCGTGATCGTGGGATACCCGGGGACCTTGGCCTCGTTCTTCCAGCAGTCCGGCCGGGCGGGACGCAGGGAGCAAGATGCGCTGGTGGTGCTGGTGGGTCTGGATACGGCCGTCAACCAGTATGTGATGAGCCATCCCGAGTACCTCTTCGAGCGCGCCGTCGAGCAGGCGGTGACAGACCCCGACAACCCCTTTGTGATCACCGGGCACCTACGCTGCGCGGCCCAGGAGCTGCCCATCGGCGATGGGCAGACGGCGGTTTTCGGTCCCCACGCGCCCATGGTGCTGCGCGTCTTGCAGGACAATCAGAAGGTCCGGCACATCCAGGGCCGCTGGTACCATGCGGCCTCGGAGGTGCCGCACTACGAGGTCTCGCTGCGGGAGCATGCGGACAAGAACGTGCTCATTGAGGACGTCGAGACGGGCAAGACCCTGGGCGAGGTGAACAAGTTCGATGCCCAGCCGCTCCTGCATCCCGAGGCCATCTACATGCACCAGGGAGACACCTACCGGGTGCTGGAGCTGGACCTGCAGCGGAACCTCGCCAGGGTGCAGAAGGTGGAGGTGGATTACTACACCCAGCCGCTGGGAGGCACCGATGTGCATCACATCGACCACCGGCTGCGGGAGAAGCCTTTCGGGACCGGTACGGTGTGCTGGGGAGAGGTCACCAGCTACTTCAACAACGGCGCCTACGAGAAGGTACACTTCTACTCCCTGGACACCGTCTCTCAGCACGCCCTCGATCTTCCCACCTGGGTGCTGGAGACCATGGCGCTTTGGATCATCCCCCCCGACGATCTGATGGCGCGGCTGATCCGGTCGGGGCTCAACGCCCACAGCGGTCTGCGCGGGATCGGCTACGCCACCCGCATGCTGCTGCCGATGTACATGACCTGCCAGACTCTGGACTTCTCGCACACCATCGGCAGCGCCAACTCGCCGTGGAACACGGTGTTCATCTACGAGCGGTACCCACTGGGGCTGGGGTTCACCCAGAAGGCTTACGAGATTCTCCATCGGGTGATGCCCGGGGTGCTGGACCACCTGCGTCGCTGCGACTGTGAGGACGGCTGCCCGGTGTGCACGGGCAAGCCGCTGCGGGGGTACACGACCTGGAACGTGGAGCGCGGCGAGGGCGCGATCCCCAGCAAGAGCGCGGCGATCATGGTGCTGGAGGGACTGCTGGACGATGGGGAGAAGCTCAACTGCCCGGACACATACTCCCTGAGCCAGGCCGATGCGGCCCAGGAGATGGGGCTGGAGCAGGCGGTGCGGCGGCGCCTGGAGCGCATGCGCGAGCCCGAGGTGTTCCATCCCATCGTGCCACAGGCACAGTTGGAGACGCAGTTTCCGGCGGCCGAGAGAGCCGAGGTGCTCAAGGAGGCCGATGTGGCGATCCGCGGCGACAGGCGTCGCGACTTCGGGCGGGAGCTGCGCAAGCGCATGGCCAAGAAGCTGCCGATCGAGGGGCTCGACCCCCTGGCGCCGCACACACCGGCTCCCCCGGAGATGCGTGTCCGCGGGGGGGGCGCCGCGCCCACGGACTTCCCCGGACGGCCGGTGCCGCCGCGTGAGGCCCACTCACAGGATGGGCAGGAGAGTGCCGCCGCCCCCCAGGTGCGGCCCCTGACGGCCGGAGATGCGCTGGCGGCCAGGGCGCGAAAGCTGAAGAGGAAGAGGGACGATGGCGAGGGACAGTGAGAGGCGGAAGGCGGCGATGACGCTCTGTAGGGCGCGGGCCTACAACGGCCAACGGCGCCGCTCCCTGCGGGTCCCGCGGGCGGGACCCGCTTTCCCTCTCCTTCGCAAACACCGCTCAGGAGAGGGCTACGGC
>CAZXDD010000225.1:11148-11579 GCA_964639415.1 uncultured Armatimonadia bacterium | reverse complement strand
AGATGGAATCTCGTGACTGGAGTTCAGACGTGTGCTCTTCCGATCTAGCCCGCAGCCGCCCTCTCGGTGGGCAGGTAGCTCCCGCCGCCTACGAGCTGCACGACGAAGGTCTGCACCGCGGCGCTGCGGCCCTTGATGCGGTCGCCGAAGTCCAGATAGTACTCGAAGGGGGCGGTGACGAAGGCGATGTCGCCCAGTCGCACCACGTGTGACTCGATGGGCACACAGGGGAGCGGCTCGTTGTAGCGGTCGATGGCCCGCCGGCACCATCCCAGGCGCGAGCGCAGAGAGCTGTAGGTATCGTCCAGGCCGTTGGTATGTCCCAGGGCCTCGATCTGCGCTGTGGTCTGAGCCACCTCCTCCTGCAGGGTGGCGTACTCCGCATCGGTGACATCCCAGTGGGGCAGATCAAGGTGCAACAGCTCGTGCTT
>CAZXDD010000225.1:0-11138 GCA_964639415.1 uncultured Armatimonadia bacterium | reverse complement strand
TCTTCGCCGCCGGCTCGGCGTCGTCTACGGCATCGGCGATGCGCCGGGCGATGTGCCGACGCAGACCCCCAATTCTGCGGCGGCTCAGGCCATCGCCGTACTTCAGGCGCATCATGCGGTCCTCGGCGCGCTTATCCACCTGGCGGTGCGGTGTCTGGTCGCCGGCGGCGGAGCACTGAGCCAGCACGAAGACGCCCTCCCCGTGGCGCCTCCGGATCTCCTCCCGGGTGTCGTGCCAGTAGTCCGCCGAGACGTAGTCCTGCCCCCCCTCATTGGCCTGCGACGGGCTGGCCACGTTCACCACCATGCCGGTGAGCCGCCGGTCGCCATCGTAGGTGAAGAGCAGGTTCACCCCGTGGTCGACATGGCCCTCGATGTGCGAGAAGTCGGGCGCCGCGGTGCTACCGTACATCACGGCGCGGTCATCGAAGTAGCGCACCCGCCGATTCTCGCCCACCACGGCGTAGGAGTACCCCCAGGCGAGGTGGCCCCGACTGCGGCTCTCCCACGCCTCGCAGACGGCATCGACCAGGGCGTCCACCAGGAACTCGCCGTACTCCCGGGCGGGCATGTAGTCGGGGTACTTCTCGAGGATCTCCGCCAGGTACTCGTCGTCCTTCTGCAGGCCCACGGCGGAACCGGCGAAGGGCGCCGTGTGCGTGTGCGTTGCCCCGGCGATCAGGCAGTCGGGGTCAAACTCGGGCAGACGCTGTCGAAGCTTCTGGCGCGCCCCGTCAAGGACGCTATCGTCCACGCCACAGGTGTCGATGGAGGCCATCACGACGGTCTGCGGGCCGCTTTGCACGGCAAGGACGGTGAGGGTCAGCGGATCGCGCACCTCGGTGGCGATGCGCAGGTTCCAGAGGCCGCGCAGGGACACCGGTCTGGAGGGCGTGATATCCCGGCCGGCCCAGCCGATCAGCAGTGCATCCGAGGCGGTGCGTTCAGGTTGGCTCGTGGGCATGACAGATCGTCCTTTTTGTAGTAGTGGGTCGAGGCAACAGGCGATGCTTCGCTCCACGGAGGAACAAGACCTGCCTGGAGGCGGCGCCGGGGCCGGATGCTCCTCGAGGAGCCGTGCTCTGGGGGCCGCCGGCCTCCCCCGAAGCCAACCGACCGTTTCGCGGGCTTTGTCGCCGCCCAAACAGGGAGAACCGCAGGGATACCGGCGGTGTTGAATAGCTCTATGGGATAGCCGGTCGGCCGCCGGTCAACGTCCGCCGGCGTCGAGAGGCGGGCCGAAGACTGCCCGGGCGCTCTCCCGGCTGCGAAGGCGCCGCTATGGTGGGGCGGCCAGTAGGGCGACCGCGCCGGGTCGGCGACCGCCGGTGGGCTCCGGTGGGAGGCGGAGCAGGATTGTTCGCGCGCACTGCAGAACTACACGTTGCCTGACGAGGTAGCTGAGCCCTGGAGGTGCGGCCGAGAACATCGCCTTCGCCGGTGATGTCGTTCTGAGAGCGTCCGCTCCCGGTGAGGGCGGCTCGAGGGACTTCCTGACATTCAGCGAGATTCCTCGCGATCTCGCTGCGTGCGATGGGCGCTCAGAATGACGTATTGGCGGCAGAGCCAGCTCTTGAGCCGGACCTCTCGCCCCACGCTGTGCCGTGCCAAAGACACTCGGAGCACTTGACCATGGATCACTTTGCCGTGCCGATCGCCACCTCCACAGCCTCCGCCCATGCGTCGCGTTTCACCGGGCCCGGGGGTGTGGCGGAGTATCACCTGATCGTCCTCCCCACCGAGTACGGCGGCATCGAGCAGCAACTGGCGGCGGTGCATGAGGCGTACCGTGACGCACTGGCGCACCTGGGCATCGCGGTGCGCACCGCCATCCACAGGCGCTACTTCTGCAGCGATGTGGTGAACCAGCGGGCGGTGCTGGAGGCGCGGGCACTGTCCAGCGCCTCGGGGGCCAACGAGCCCTGCGCCATCTCCTGGGTGGGCCAACCGCCGTCGCCGCCGGCGAAGGTTGCGTTGTGGGCCTACCACATCAGCGACCCGGCGGGGGAGCTGGACAAGAACCACGAGGGGACCTCGCTCACGCTGCGGCGCGGCGATCTGGCCCACCACTGGACGACGGGTGTCATCTGCCCGGAGGCCAACACGTCCTACGATCAGACCCGGGGGATCCTGGCTCAGTACGAGACCTGCCTGAGCTCCTGGGGCTCCACGCTGGCGGATAACGTGATCCGCACCTGGTTTCTGGTGCAAAACGTCGATGCCAACTATCACGGACTGGTGGTGGCCCGCCGGGAGGTCTTCGCCGAGCGGGGGTTGACGCCCGAGACGCACTACATCGCCAGCACCGGCATCGAGGGCTACAACGCGGAGATCTCGGCCCGGGTGACGATGGACGCCTACGCCATCTCCGGCGTGGGCCCCGATCAGGTCCGCTACCTGGCCGCCCTGGACCACCTCAGCCCCACCCATGTCTATGGTGTGACATTCGAGCGCGGGGCCTCGGTCTCGTACGCAGACCGCGCTCACGTCTACATCTCCGGCACCGCAAGCATCGACAAGCACGGGGAGATCATGCACGTGGGCGACGTCACCAGGCAGCTCGACCGGACGCTGGAGAACGTGGAAGCGCTGCTTTCCCAGGCCGGCGCCACCCTGGCGGACATGTGCTCCTTCATCGTGTATGTGCGCGACCCCAGCGACCACGCCATCGCGTGGGAGAGGATGCGCAGGAGGTTTCCGGAGGCACCGGTGGTGGTGGTGGTTGCTCCGGTCTGCCGACCGGGGTGGCTGATCGAGGTGGAGGGCACGGCCGTGGTGAGAGCGGAAGGTCCCGGGCTGCCCCGGTTCTAGGAGGCGTGGCCGGAAGGCCGCCGGCCGGGAGCGCGAGTCCGGGCGCCCGGTGCGAGCGACCTCTGGGACCTGTCCTTCTGAGGGCCATGGCGCCCGGCGGGCGCAGCCCGGGGAATCTCCCGGCCCCCGGGTTCGGGGTCGCTCAGTTCTGCTTCAGCGCCCGCAATTGGCGCAGGAACTCCTCCGGTATCCGGCCGTCTGGGTCGATGGGGACATCCCAACTGACCACACCCTCGCACTCGTTGATCCTCCTGGTATACCGCACCACCTGCTCGTCATCGAAGCGCAGTGGGCCCTGGCCCCAGGTGGGCCCCAGATAGCTGAGCATGTGAAGCTGCGCCTGCTCTACCCACCTCCCGGTGCACTCCACCTTGTCGGGCTCATTGATCTCCCCGGCGGTGTAGTCTTCGCCCGGGCAGTGCCGGATGATGGGATAGACCACCCCCGGATTGAAGGCGACGATGGCGGCGGGATTGCCTGCCTTGAGGGCCGCGGCGAAGGAGCAGAAGTTCGGCGGCTCCGGGTGGCGGTACATCTCATCGGCGAAGTAGCAGCCGTCCAGCCACCAGCCCCGCACCTTCTGGCCCCAGCGCAGGGACCATTCGCGGATCACGGCTTCCCACATCTGCTGGAACTCCTCGAGGCGATCCCCGGTGCGCACTCCCCAGCCGTCGGGCCAGCCGCCCTCGAAGCCCCACTTCCACTTCAGTCTCTTGGCGGCCACGGCATCGGCGGCCGGGGCCCCCGAGGGGAGATAGACCAGCAGGGGTATGCCCAGTTCGCCCAGGGCATCGGAGAGATCTGAGACCAGGTCGCGCTCCGAGCACTTACTGGGCCTGATGCCCACGAGGTCATCGTACGTCGCATTGGGGGCGCAGTAATGGCCGGAGTTCTGGCCGATGGTGAAAAACGCATACCCGGCCCCGACCGCAGCAACCTGCTGGGCATAGTCGGTGGCGTCGAAGCCGTCCACGCGGCCGTTCCAGTCGTCGGCCGACAGGTCGGCAGGCGCGAGGTAGTGGTTGAACACACCCCATCTGGCATCGCGGAACCAGTCGGTTGAGGCCATTGCCGGACTCCCTTTCCACACGCGATCAGGCCAACGACGCTCCGGGTCCGCGGGCGCGCCGGGACGGCTCACTCCCGCATGACGCGGAGCGCCGCCGGCCCCCGGCCGAGAGTGCCGGCGGTGCGTGCCGGATCCGCACAGATTGGCCTGGATGAACCTCGTCCATCCACGCCTGTGCCCGGCCGCACCCTGTTGAGTTGAGAGTGCGGCTCAAGTCTGCAGGCGAAGTGACCATAGATAGAGTCGACGGGTGGCATACCCCGTTGCCGTGGCCGGCCCCCGCCGCATGCGTGGAGCCTGAGGCTCCTGTCGCTGTTCCGGCGTGAGTTCGCTCCCCGGCGAGGACCCCGTACAGAGCGCGCCGGCCTCGCCGCCCTACGGCGGCAGAGGGCCCACCGGTCCCGCCCGTCACACCCGACGAGGAGCTCTGCCAATGCGGATCTACACACCCCCGGATATCAAGGACGTCGCCTGGGAGGGGGTGCTGATACCGGCCACGGGCGCGGTGGACGACTCGGCCGCGATCCCACGTGTGACCGTGGCCGAGCCGGCCTGGTGGTCTGCGGAGGCCCTGATGGCGCATCTGGGTCCACGGACCTGGAGCCCCCCCAACCGCGAGTGGCGCTACGTCATGGTGCGCCTGGGTTTCTCCCTGCAGCCGCTGAGGTCAGGGGGCGCTTTCGTCCGCCAGGCCGCTCTGACGGCGACGCTGTCTCCCTACCACGCGGTACCGGAGGCCGCGCTGGTCAGAGACCTGTACCCTCATCGCCTCACCGACCGCGGGGCCCGCAAGTACGATCTGCACCTGGACAAGTGGCTGCGCTTCCACAGCACCGCGCCCGAGGACCCGGCGGAGGCCGCCGTGGGGATAGAGTACATCAAGACCTACCCCGTTATCCAGGGCTATGGTGCCGGCAAGTGCAGCCCCTACTGGCGCTTCACCTACGATACCGGCCGTCCCCTGGTGGGTTGTCAGACCGTGTACATGCTGGTGGAGACTCCAGACAAGACCGGCGGCGTCCGGATCGATCTGCAACTGATGACGGAGGTTCAGACGCCCAAGACCCGCTTCTCCGTGTCCCTTCCGGGGCAGGCCCGGGCCCAGATGCGCCGCGCCATCGACCGGCACTAGCGGCGGCCCCCGCGGGCCTTCCGGCCGGGCCCCATGGCCGTCGCGCGGCCCACTGTGGCCGACGCATGTGAAGCCAGACGCCACCGGCTATCTCAGCCGGTGGCGTTCTTCTGACTGGCGGCCCGTCCTGGCTCCGCGCCGGAGGCTCTCGCCGCCTCGGCCAGGGGTCCTCACAGCCGATCGTACAGGCAGTTGGCCGCTCCGTAAGCGGGCAAGACCAGGGCATCCATCGTCATCGCCTTGGCATGGCCGTCGAGGAAGGCGCAGTTGCACATGCCGTTGTGCCGCGGCACCGGGCGGAACGGGTCGGTGGTCCAGTAGGGCTCATTGTTAGGCCAACGGGTGTAGTACGCCCCCGTGCCGGACTCTTGCCAGGTGCTTGGAGGATCCGAGGGGTTGGTTACCTGGCCGTTGTCATTGAAGATCACGGTCTCGGCGGGCTTCTCCACATCACCCATGCTGACGCACGATCGGTACCCCAGGTTGCAGTGGTTGTGGCCGTAGCCGGGGTTGGTGGTCTTGCTGGGGCAGATGAAGATCTGGGAGTTCTTGACGTAGGGCATGATCAGGTTCGACCACCAGCCGCTGTTGTCCAGATAGGAGGGCATGACTTTCTCGTCGTAGTCCTGGCTGTACATCATTGCACCGGTGGCCAGTTGCTTCATGTTGCTGAGGCACGAGGTGGAGCGCGCCTTCTCGCGCGCCCGGGCGAAGACGGGGAACAAGATCGCCGCGAGGATGGCGATGATGGCGATGACAACAAGAAGCTCGATGAGAGTGAAACCGCGGCTGCGCATTGTCGGCCTCCTTGAGGATATGGACCGCCCGCTGCTCCCGGAACAGGAACGGGCGACCTTTGGCATCTAGTGTGCCTATTCGCGGTCGATTGGCCATTTCCTTCGTCCGCAGAGCAGTCTGGCGAAAAGGCGGACCGGGGCACCCGCTGCCCCGGTCGCGGCAGGTCTGCGGGTCCGTTCAGGGCCTCTGCTCCAGTGTAGCGCACCCGATCAGCACCACCTCCTCTGCGCCCTCGAAGGGGTAATCCCTCACCGTCAGGCTACTGCCCTCAGCACTCTGGATCTCGAAGCCCGTCTCGCCCGAGAGCAGATAGGCGCCGGCCGCAACAAGGTCCTCCGGCAGCGGCTCATCGAGCGTGATTGTGCTGCCCGCGACGGCGAGGACCTTGCGCGCGATCCGCGACTGGGGGAGACGGAGGCTCCGGCCGCCGCACGAGAGCTCCGTTCCGTCCAGAAGACATGCCCGGATCATGCGGCCCTCCCGATCCAGGGAGGCGAACCCGAACCGCCCCGCCAGGGTGACCGGCCCGTACTGCCGGGGAGTGTCATCCAGGGCGGAAATGATGTAGTCGGTGTGCTCGGCGAACGAGACCACCACGGCCACGGCGGTGTCGTCACCGGCCGGCAGGATGCGGTGGACGGACAGAACCGGTGAGGCATCGCCGGTGAAGGGGCTCATGACGGCGGTGTACACGCTGCCCAGGCCCTCATCGTCGCTGCGCTCGGCCAGCAACTGGGTGATCGGTGGGGCATGGAGCTGGTCTCCCCGGTAGCTGCGCCAGCCGGGGGCGTCGGTGACCAGCAGCCGCGAGAGCGGCCCGGTCATGTCCAGCCGCATCTTCCGGCCCTGGTACCGCCAGACGGCACTCCACGTCTCCGGCGGCCCGGCCACGGCCCGCAGGTTGCCAAGATAGGAGATGGTGCCTTCCACCGCCGAGAGCTCGCCCCCGCCCAGGCCCAGGAACTCCCCATTGCAGTTGAACCCGTACTGGTGGGTCTGGCCGCCGGTCACTCGGAAGACGTCTACCACGTAGTTGCCGCCCTCGGGGAGGCGCACCAGGGTGCAACCGCGCCGGTACTGGGAGCACTGCTCATAGGCCGCCGCAGAGGCCTGAACGGTCTCCACCACCTCGTTGCAGGCGCACAACTCCAGCATGCTGCGGCGGTCCTTGGCGTTCTGGTTCACCCCATCCACGGTGACGATGTTGTGCGCCAGCGTGCTCGCGGTCCACTTGTTGCGCGGGTCGTCCCAGATATAGCCGCGGTCGGAGGCCAGCTCCACGCCGTCGTAGTGGTACAGGATGCCCAGGGTGTCCGCGTGCCGGTGTCCCCAGGCGCGGTAGCCGTTGAAGTAGAAGGCCGTCTGGGTCTCATCGGCGGCGGACCGCAGCACGCCCACCTGCCAGCCGGGATAGTGCTCGCTGCGCAGGCCGATATCGGCCCGGCCTTCGGCGGCCAGGTCGGGGGCACGGTGCCACAGGGCGTACTCGCTGCCCGCCTGCTCCAGCGGCGCGCCCTGCAGCGCCTGCAGCAGACCGGCGTAGCGGGCCCCGTAGTTGGCGGCGAGGATCTCCACATAGTGCGGGCCGGTGCCGCCACCGGCCGTGGTATCACCGATCACCGGATGCTTCAGGTCCGGCGTGAGCATCTTGACCATGCTCTCCAGCGCGAGCCGATAGCGCGGAACGTGGGTGAAGGGGTCGAAGTTGTCCAGGCGCCCCCCGGCCTCCGGGGAGTAGTCCGGTGGGTCGCTGTAGCCGGCGAGCAGGTCGGGGATATCCTGCATCAGAACCAGGTGCATGTTGGAGTAGGCCGGCGACTCACGGCAGAAGCCGTCGAAGTGGAAGCTGCCCTCCAGGAGCTTCTCGAAGCCCTCCAAAGCCCGGCGGACTCCGTGCGGCCGGGAGAACAGAATGCCCACGGCTCCGCTGACGGCCCGGCCGGGACCGCACTTGTTGTTGATCGCCGGGTAGTTCTCCATGTCGGCGCAGCCGGCCAGGAGCAGGTTGTCTTCAATGTGCTTCCGCACGGCGGCGGGGTAGACGGGCGTGCCATCCTCCAGCACGGCGTCGCGGGTGAGGTCATAGGCCACCACGAAGTCCAGCAGCACCCCGCCCTCCTCGCTGGCGCCGGTGCTCAGGCGGCCCGCGCCCCAGAACCCGGCGTCCAGATCGCCGAAGCCGTCGTTGTTGCGGTCCCGCATCTCGGCGGCCGGGTGGCAGATGATGCCCGGCGCGAACTTGCCCGCCGAGGGGTTGCGGCCCATCTCACTGGCCGCCTCGGCCGGGTCCATGTCGGCGAAGCAGCCTCCATAGCTGTGGTACAGGTACCGGGGAAACACCTCGGCCAGGCGCTCGAGGATCCAGGCCACCCGCTGGGCGTAGCGGAGATCGTCGGTGAGGGCGTAGAGCTTGGCCAGGTACGGGACCTGCCCCATCACCCAGTTCAGCTTGCGCTCGCGGAGCAGTCCCGAGAAGCTCACGTGTACCGGTCGGCCCGCCCAGCGGTAGGCGTGCTTGCCCGGGTCCTCCTCGGGGTGCGCGCGCTGCTGTTCATTGCGGTAGTAGGTGAACTCCTGCCCCATGTTCGGGCACTCGAGCACCCCCGTCTCGGGGTAGTCGGGGTCCGGGTACCGGTGCTTGCAGTACTTGCACGTGAGCGTCTCGGGGTCGGTGACGCTCCACTGCAGGACGCCGGTCTCTCCCGGAGAGCAGCCCTCGCCGACGCAGGCCGGGCAGACCTGGCCGTACTGCGACCACGGGGTGAGGTCGGCGATCATCTGCCGGAAGAACTCCCGATCCTTGCCGAGGGCGAACTCCTCCCGGCGCTGCCATGAGGCCAGGATGTCGGCGGCCCACTTGTGCCGCTCGACATTGGCCTTCGCGTTGGCGATGGTGGCGGGCTTGTACAGCGTGCAGGGGGCGGCGAGGCAGAGGGCGGGCACCAGCAGCAGTGCGAGCCCCACACCGGATGTTGTCAGACAAAGCACCTGCAGTCGCATGACGTGTCCTCCTCGGAAGCCTGCTATTGCGGCGAGCCCGGGGCCACTACCGTGCCCCTCGCTCCGCCTCTTCCCCGGCGATCTCGCACCACCGGTCGAAGCGCGCGGGCTGATGGTTGCACGTATGGGTGTCCTTTAGGATGATGTCCAGGACGCAGCCGTGCTCGCCGGCGATCTGGACCGTCTCGCGGATGTCCGCCCGCACCCACTCCGGATCGAAGCTCACCGCCGCCAGTGTGGCCGGATTGGGCTTCCAGGAGAAGATCACCCTGTCCCGGAGCTTCTCGGCACTCACTCTCTTGTCCGCCCACGGGCTGATGGAGACCCGTCGCAGACGCGGCACTCTGGCCAGCAGCATGTCGAGCTTCAGGTGCAGTGGCTCGCAGCAGCCGTAGCAGTTGAGGCCGAACTGCTCCAGAATCGGGAGCTGGTGCTGCAGGACGAACTCCTCGTGCATCGCCGGTGACACCTCAGACATCGTCTGGGCCTCGCAAAAACCCCACATGTCCCGCAGTCGCACGGTGCCGTGGAAGTCCCCGGCCGGCAGTTGCTCCGAGAAGCCGAAGCCCCCGGAGCCGATGTACTCATTGCCGTTGTTCAGACACAGCACCCCCTGGCTCTCCAAAGACCGCAGGAAGGACAGGCGCCCCTCCTGCAACCTCCGCATCCCCGCGTGGAGCAGCGCCGGATCGTCGGTCATGTCCATGTACGTCTGGGTGATGCCCCGCAGCATGGTCCACTCATCGATCAGCCCCAGGGCCCACCAGTACAGACTGTGAAGACGCACGTTGAGGATGTCGCCCAGCAGCTCCTGGTAGTAGGCAAGACCGGCCGCGGTGGCCTGCGGGTCATGGGTTGCCGTGGGGGTCTTGATCCGGTCGATGTCGGCCATGCTCTTGACCGGCGCGTCCCACACGTAGGCGCCGCGCTCCACCCCGGAGTGGGTGTACTGGGGCCCGATCCCCCACCCCGTCACCTGCACGGCATGGCTCACCTTGAACTCGGCGTCACATACCTGGTCGTCGGCGAAATGCTCGGCGGCGTAGATTCGCATGCGCAGACTGCGCTCTATGCCTCTGGCGTCCTCGTCCTCGCACCGCAGATCACCGTCGGGCAGCAGCTCGACCCACGAACCCTCCGGCGAGCAGAAGACCAGGGGGCGGCTGGGCTCGAGGCGGTTTTGGGCATACCACAGCCGCCGGCGCTCCTCCTGGATCGGGTCGGCGGCGAGCTCAGCGATTCGGCGGGCCAGGTCGCGGATGATACGACGATCACCGGCTGTCACAATTGGCTGCCTCCGTATCGGCCATCGGGTGTTCAGTCGCCAGTATTCGCCATGACACGCCCCCATACATTCCCGGGTTCCGACGGATGGAGGGTGTCACCGTCTCCGGCGGCGAATGGTTCTGCTCACTGGCCGTGAACTCCCTGCGGGACCGATACGTCTAAAAGATGTATAACATCGTTATGTATCATCAGGAGGGTATGATGCGCACACCGACCACAGTCGTGTTGGTTGCTACGCTTGTATGGGCGATGTCGGCCTTCGCCGCGGGCATCGGGGACGGCCTGAAGGCCGCGAAGGCCCAGTTGGCGGCCGGGGATCTGGACGCAGCGGCTCCGGCGCTGCAGCAGGTGCTGGCTCAGACCATGGAGCAGGGCTGGGACAAGCTGACCGCGGCGGAGGTCCTGCAGGTTGCGGAGGCCCACCGCCTGCTGATGGGCATCGCCGCCCAGAAGGCTCTGGATAGGGACGGGCTGACCCAGGAGCAGGCCGAGATGGCCGCCTCGTGGGCGCAGGCCCTGCCGGGTCCGTCGATCAAGGTCGTGAGCTTCGGAGAGCAGGTCAACGTCGAGGAGCACCTCATGCCGGGGAAGACCACCATCGTGGACTTCTTCAGCAAGTACTGCCCGCCCTGTGTGAGGCTCAGTCAGGTGCTGGAGCCGGTCGTTCTCGACAGCGACGAGCTGTTCCTGCTGAAGGTGGACATCAACCGGCCGGGCGTGCAGGGGATCGACTGGGGATCCCCGGTGGCGGAGCAGTACGGTCTGAAGGGCATTCCGCACCTGCGGATCTACGGCCCGGACGGTGAGCTGATCGCCGAGGGTAAGGCCGCGATGGAGAAGGTCGGCCAACTGCTCTCGCGGGGAGAGCAGTAGGAGGGGCGCCGGGCGTCTGTCGTGATGGAGGGGCCGGCGGGCCTGGAGACCCGCCGGTCCGGTGACTCTCGACGGTGTCTACCCACCGCCTGGAAGGTGCCTGGCGAACGGCGAACGGCGCCGCTCCCTGCGGGACCCGCGAGCGGGACCCGCTTTCCCTCTCCTTCG
>CAZXDD010000224.1:0-11616 GCA_964639415.1 uncultured Armatimonadia bacterium | reverse complement strand
CCCCGCAGATGCTGGGTGACGCCAAGAGGGTGGACAACGCCGCGGACCTCAGCGCCACGCTGCGGGTCCTGTGGGACCCCTCCGGCCTGTACCTGGGGGTGGAGGTCCGCGATGATGCTCTCGTCTGGCCCGCGGCGGATGAGAGTCAGTGGTGGTACCGAGATTCCATCGAGTTCTGGCTCAATGGGTCGCAGTACGCGATCCGGGCGGGAGAGTGGGGCTGCAATGTGTGGAGCAGCTCCGGCGGGGCCGAGGACATCCGGACGGCGATGACGCCCTCGGCGGACGGCTATGCGATCGAGGCCTTCATCCCCATGGTCCGCCTGGGCCAGGAGGCGTCCAGGGGCTTCGGCGGGAGGTTCCGGTTCGCTCTGGGCATCAACGACTGCGACGGCGAGGACGACCGGCAGGGCCAGCTCTACTATCCCGCCGGCTGGCAGCACTCCAATACGGAGACCTTCGCTCTGGCGGCCCTCGTCGCCGAGGACGGCAGGCCACTTGCCCCGGCCCCGGAACCGAGGCGTGCCATGATTCCGGTGGACGAGCAGAGCCCCGGCCGGGCGTCCTTCAGGATCGAGCTCAAATCCTCCCCGGGACCGATTCCCGCCACACTGACCTTCGCTCTCGACGGCGACGGCCCGGAGCTGCTGCTCACGGCCACCGCCGAGGACCCGGCGCAGGAAGTCGGCCGTTTCGGGGTCCTGCACCCGCTGATGCTGGACCGGCCCGGTGGCCGCATTCTGGCCGCCACATACTGCAACGGTATCGGCGTGCCCACGGAGGATCTGAGCTGGAAGGGGCGGCAGTGGGCGACGTACTCGTCTCTGGACATGCCCTGGGTGGGCCTGACCGACGGCGAGATCGGCTACCTGCTGCTGTGGGAGCTCCCCACCTCCAGCGACAACGGAATGGCGCGTCTGGAGAGCGGCCTGTGCGACGGCAGGGAGCTGCTGGCTCCCGGCGTGTACCATGATCCGATCAAGGGCGCCTTCGGCGCCCCGCGCACGGTGCGGTACAGCTTCTCCGCCGCAGGCGGCCATGTGGCGCTGTGCAAGCGCTACCGCGGGTACGCGCTGGACAACGGGATCCTGGTGACCCAGAAGGAGAAGATGCAGACCCGCCCGGCCATCGCCCGGCTCGCCGGGGCCCCGGACATCTGGGGCCGCAGCGACCTGGCCTTCTGCAGGGAGGCCAAGGCCGCCGGGATGGACCGCGCCATCGTCAACGGCGCCACGGCGAAAGCGGACATGCAGGCCATCATCGATCAGGGCTACCTCACCAGCGTGTACGACAACTACGAGGACATGTTCGAGGGCGACAGCGGCCGCTACGGGGACTGCAAGACGGAGACAGACGCCGTGGTGCAGGCGGATGGTACCCTCAAGAAGGCCTGGCTGACCAAGGGCGATCCGCCCAAGCAGTTCATGAAGCGCTGCACGGCGCTGTTTGAGAAGGTCGCCCGCAAGTGGATCCCGCCGGAACTGGAAAGCCACGCCTACAACGCGCGGTTCCTGGACGTCACCACCGCCTGCGGGATGATCGAATGCTACAGCGAGACCCACGGGCTGAACCGCACCGAAGACCGCGCGGCCCGGATCAACCTGGCCCGCTACGTCGGGCACGAGCTGGGCCTCGTCCTCGGCGGCGAGCACGGCCGCTGGTGGGGCGTGCCGTACTTCGATTACTGGGAGGGGATGCAGAGCGGCGGGTTCTACTCCTGGCCCGCCGGGCATGTGGGCCTCGAGCTGCCCCAGAGCCGCGAGGAGATCGGCCGCAACTATCTGGAATGGGGCCTGGGCGAGAAGAACCGCTACCCGCTGTGGGAGCTGGTGTTCCACGACTGCGTGGTCTCCACCTGGTACTGGGGCGACAGCACCGGCCATCTGCAGGAGGTCGCGCCGGAGTTGGGCTACAAGCAGGATGCCTTCAACGTCCTGTACGGCACCGTGCCGCTGTACTGGGTGAACAAGCCCTACAGCTACCGCTGGGACGAGCCCGAGACGCGGGCGCGCCTGCTGGAGAGCTACCGCAATACGTGCAAGCTGCACGAGAAGATCGCCTTCGAGGAGATGCTCAGTCACGAGTTCGTGACCGAGGATCGGTCTGTGCAGAAGACGGTCTTCGGCGACGGCACGGAGGTATGGGTCAACTTCGGTGAGCGGCCCTGGACCTTGCGGCAGGGAGAGCAAAGCTACCGCCTGCCTCAGTTCGGCTTCTACGCCAGAGGGCCGCAGATCGAGCTGTACCGGGCGGAGGCAGGGCAGCAGGCCGCGGAGCCCGGCGCCGCGCCGCTGGTGACCTGCATCCGCACCGAGGACTACGTCTCGGTGCAGGGCAATGTCCCCGGCCTGGCGGAGACCTCGGACGGCCTGCCGATCAGCCTCCGGCGCACGGCCGAAGGGGGCATCAGGGTGATCCTGTCGCCCGGGACGACGTGGGCGGCCTTCGACGCCGGTGCCGTCTGCCCGGACGCCGCGGAGGGGCAGTGGCTGGCGGTCCTGGCCGACGGCGCCGGGACGCCGATCAGGCTCTCTTCCGTTCCCGCGGCGGAGGGAGGCATGCTCAGACTGGCCGCTCCGCTGACGGACAGCGCAGCCCTGCTCTTGCTGAGCCCCGCCGCCATGGTGCAGCGCGCCGAGCCGGGCATCGCGGGCGAGCCCGTCGTCGCTCCGGCCCAGGTGGCGCAGGGCGCCACCGCCCGCATCACCGTCCCGCTCCGCAACTACGGAGGGAAGGCCGTCGAGGGTCTCGAGGTCTCCCTCTACGCCGGCAGGCCGGAGACGGGCAAGAAGCTGGCGACAAAGCCCGTAACCGTACCGGCGGGAGCCACGAGCGAGGCCTCCTTAGAGTTTGACACCTCGCGCTATGACGGGCACGTCGCCCTCAGCGTCTTGCTGGACGCGCCCGGTGCGGTGGAGGAGATCTGCCGGGCCGACAACCGCGGCGCCGCGCACCTGTGGGTCGAGCCGAATCTGGACCTGTGGGAGAGCTCTGTGGAGGTCACGGTTGATCCGGGAGAGCTGGACAGGACCGGCGCGATCGCGGCGATGGACTTCGACGCCACCGCCGCCGACCCGGCCTCGATCCGTGTGGTGGTGGCCGGAGAGCAGCCTCTGCGGGAGCGCCTGGCGCCCTGTCAGTACGAGGCCGCCGAGGGCAGGCTGCTGTGGCGGCTCCCCGGGACGGTAGCGGCCGGCCAGACGGTGCCCTGCCACATCCATTTCGACCCCGCAGACACCGGACGGCATGAGGCGGCAGTCGTCACCCACTGGGACAGCGCCACCGAAAGCTACGAGGGTCCCAACTACCGGGTCGGGTTCAAGGAGGGCTACATCCGCTCCGTCGCCCTGCGCCGCGGGGGCGAGCTCATCGAGATCATCGACCACCTCGGCGTCTCCTCACAGGACACCGGCTGGGTGGATGAGGTCGGTCAGGTCAAGAGCTTCGAGGTGCTCTGCGACGGCCCGGTGCTCACCCGGGTGCGGGTGCAAAAGGACCTGCGGGGCAACCATTCCTATGACAAACTCTACAGCTTTTACCCGGACCACTTCGAGGTCACGGTGCTTTCGCCCGAGCGCTTCGGCACCATGAGTCGTTCCTTCTACGTGGCTAAGTGCCGCTATGAGGACGACAAGGGCAACAGGGCCCAGATCGACGGCAAGGGCGATGCGGAGGGCATCTCCGGCCAGAACGCCAACCCCAAGTGGTACGCCACCTGGACCGATGACTGGGCGCTGTCGGGCATCCCGCTGACCCCTCACGCCAATGTGGGCTACTGGGACGGCGGCGCCATGGCGGGGCTGGGGTTCAACGGGGGCGGCGAGAACGCCACCGTAGGGTACTACGTACACATCGCGGCCGAGGGCGAGAAACTGGACGGGCCCAGGCTGGCGGCGGGCGACTATGCCGGGGCGATGGCGCCGGTGCTGGTGAGGTAGGAAAGCGGCGGAGTGCGGCGGAGTACGGACAACGTCAGACCACGGAGACACGGAGAGCACGGAGTCCCACGGAGAACGACCCACCACAGAGGCAGAGAGACCGGGACAACGGCGGAGTACGGACAACGCTAGACCACGGAGACACGGAGAGCACGGAGTCCCACGGAGAACGACCCACCACAGAGGCAGAGAGACCGGGACAACGGCGGAGTACGGACAACGGCAGACCACGGAGGACGGCTTACCACAGAGACACAGAGACGAGGAGAACGGCGGATAACGGAGAACGGCAGACTACGGCAGACACCTCACCACTCAGGACGGCACGAAGCCTGCGGATGGCCCTTGGCACTGTCCACCGGTGGGGCCTCGCCGCCTGCCGTTCTCCCCTCTCGTTGAGGAAGGGGCTGGGGGTGAGGCGCCGTTGACCGTTGCTCGCCAGGCACCACGCGCCTCTCGCCGTCGTCCTTGCCCGGGAAGCCCACGACCGACGCCTACAGGTCTGCCGCAACCGGGATGCAGACCTCGTCTCCCTCACCGATGGCCACGATCGTGAACCGCCGGCGCCCGTCGCCGTCGGAGTCGGAGAAGTCCGTCAGCGCCGGTCCCTCCCCGGTGGTCGAGAAGTCCGTACGCCCCGCGGTGGCCAAAGTGCCGACCACGCGGCCGGTCTCGTCCAGTACCCGCATGCCCGGGGCGCAGAAGTACGTGACGCGGTCGTGCTTCACCACGCCGCCCTCGCCGATGCCCGTCACGGCGCCTACGCCGCAGCGCAGGTCCTGCTCGCCCAGTGAGAAGCTTCGAGGGCTCAGGACCTTGTCGATGCCCACGGCTGTCACGTGCGCCTCGGTGCTCACCGTCACCCAGCGTCCGGCCATGTCCTCCGTCAGCACGTCGGCATCGAGCGTCACCTCGTTGGCTTCGTAGTCGAGCTCGGCGATGCGGGCCGAGGCGCGGTCCGGACCGCGCAGGCGCAGTCCCGGGCCGGTCAGGCCGCTGCCGTCGAGAAGGCGCGCCGCCAGCACCGCCCCATCCGGGTCCAGCTTGATGCAGGCCGCGCGCCCGAGCACCTCGTACTGTCCGAAGCGGTGCGCCACCGCGGGCTGCGGCGTCCAGAACACCACATGCACCTGCCCCGCCATCTCCACCCGCACCGCCGCCGAACCGTCCTCCGGGGTGACCGGCATGCGCTGCGCGCCGCTGATGAAGGGCGTTCCCTTGGAGAAGGGCTCGAACACGCTGACAAAGGTGGATTGCAGGCCCTCGCCCATGCGACGGCGGAGCACCCACTTGAGCTGCTCGGGGAAGTTGGGCCGGCGTTGCGGGATGCCGTCGCAGACGATGAGGGTCTCATCGGTGGCCGGCACATGCACGCGCAGGCCGATGCCCTCCGTGGGCTTCTTCGGGTACAGGGCCGGGTCGCGGGTGAGGCGCCATGTTATGCGGGCCGGCCGCGTCAGCGGCGCCTCCTGCACGCCAAACAGCCACTGGTAGGCGCTGCCCATGTAGAGGTGGTAGCGCGTGCCCGGCTTGCCCTCGATCAGGTTCGGGTCATCGTAGAACCTGCCATAGGGCACCTCGGGCCCGGCCAATGTGCCTTCGGCTCGCGGCTCGGGCAGGGCGACACCCTGCACGGTGAACTCGCCTTCCGGGCCGTGGATGATCCAGTCATGCTGCTTGCCGCCCACGATGTGGAACAGGTCCACGCAGTAGGCGTTCTCATCATCGGCCTGGATCAGGAAGCTTGCCCGGCGGTAGTCGGAGACCGTCTCCGGATAGGCCGAGGGCGCCCGGGCCTCGACAAGCTGCGCCCAGCCCTCGGGATGGTACGTCACCGGCTCGCCGAAGCCCAGCGACTGCTTGGTCTGGTCCACCATCACCGTATTGTGCACCGCGGTGTGCTCCAGCCAGCCGGAACGCCGGGGGTCATAGGTGTCGGCGGTCTCGGGATAGCCCAGATCCGGGAGCAGCGGATGGCCGTGGCCGTAGAGCTCCAGATTCAGGCGGTCGATGTGGGCGTGGGCGGTGTAGTAACCGTAGAAGAGGGCCAGGGCGAAACGACTGTCCGCCGTGCCCGTCTGCAGGGTGGCATACCCCAGGCCGGGCAGGAGCTCACTCTCCACGCCCACCGGGCTGCCGTACTCGGCCGCCGCCTGCCGTATCTGCTCCTCCAGCGGGGGCTCGAACAGGTCTGTGGAAAGCGGCTGTCCGGACTGCACCATCGCCTGCGCCAGCCGGGGATCGCGCATGTACCGGTAGGCCGTCTGCAGGTACGTGGGCGTTACGCCCAGCGCCCCGGCGAACATGTTGTTCGAATCCCCCATGGGCTGGGTCATGCTCCCGCAGACCATCATCCGCAGGCCCCACAGATACAGACCCCGGAACCGCGGCTCGTTCCATACGTGCACGCCGTTGAGCGCCAGCAGGGCCGCCACATCGCCCAGCTCCGTCATCCAGCCGCAGTTGTAGCTGGGGGATTCGAACGGCACCCCATCGCGATGGAACAGGTTGACCAGGGCATCCGGCAGCGGCGTGTCGGTGTATAGCGTGACCTCGGCCGGTCCCCGCATGACCCAGTCCACCATCTCCCGGCTGGTGGGCTCGCCCTCATCGGTGTCCAGGACCAGCGCGATGCGCAGCAGCGCCGACTGGTGCATGCCGTAGTTGCCCGCGATGCGGTGGGAGCCGTCGGTGATGTCTCCGGCGGCCACGCGCAGGAGGCGCTCCTCGATGTCGCGCCGCACTTGCCCGGCCTCCTTGCCGGCGAACCGCTGAAGTTCCAAGTCGCCCTCAATGGCCGGGTAGATCGCGTCGTAGGCCAGGCTCACGTCCTGGATGGTGAAGCACTCCCAGGTGTGGTATTGCAGCCGGCCGTTGTACCACGGCTGGAACTCCAGACCGTAACGGGACTGCTTCTCATAGGCATAGTCGGGATAGACCTCCGAGAGCTTCCACAAGAGCACCGCGGCCTTGTGGGCGTAGCGGGCCTCCCCGGTGAGCAGGTAGGCCTTTGACAGATCGCGGACGGCCGGCAAGAGCCACCGGCGCGACATCTCGCCGGCATAGTAGCCGACGAACCAGTACTTCTTCTCATGCTGCGGGAGCCTGCAGCCCCAGCCGTCGTCGGGATAGTCGCCGGTGAGGGAGGCCTTGTCCGCACAGCCGCCGGCCAGGTAGGTGGCGAAGTCATTCGAGGGATACCACTCGCCGCCCACCGGACACTGAATCTGGTACGGCCTGTCGAAGGACATCTGCCAGCTCTTGGAGCCGCCCGGGTGCTTGAGGATCTCCTGCCCGTGGATGGGACAGCCCTCAGCGTGTACGGTGCCGCAGCGCGGAACATCGAGCGGCGGCACCAGCCGCGCCAGAACCTCGTCCTCATACCCCACCCACTGGTCGGCGCTGCGGAGAATCTTGTCGCGCTCGACGGCGGCCCACTCATATCTTGCCAGATTGTCGGCCATGCAGGCCAGGCGCTCGGGGGTGTAGTAGGTCCGACCGGTCTTGGCCTGAGACAGGCCCGGCAGTGTGAGCAACAGGGCGAGGGGTAGAAGCGGGCGAAGTTGCATGGCGGATCTCACAGTCGTGGGGGTGCAGTCACTAGCGAAGCTCCGCCTCAGACCGACGAGCACGGTGCGGAGGTTGCTCCGGGGGCGGCGACACGGCCCGGCGGCGAGACTTCCGGCTCGCCGAATCGGGCTGGAAACTCAGATCATGCAGGTGACCGGCAGGCGCCGCCTCGCGTCGCCTCACCCCCCGGCCCCCCTCGCGGCGTCTCTTCGAGCCGCTTGTACTCCGCCCCGCAGGGCGGGACCGGCGCAGACGAGAGGAGGGGGGAGAACGGTCCCGCCACGCGGGATCGACCGTTCCAGACGCGGCAATAGCCGAATGTGGCTCCAGTGCGTTCATGCACAGTGTCAGAACTCCTGACACGCCACGCCGGGGCGGCAGGAAGCCCTGGTGGAAGTGGCCTCGCCGGGTCGCCCCTTCGCGAGATAGGCGTCTCGTCTTCTGCTGTGGCCGGCGCTCCTGGTGCAAGCGCGGAGGCTCCCCGGCGGGGCGTGCCCTGTCGTGAGCCAACGCCCGCTGCAGAAAGCCGCCGTCGCCTTGCGGACCATGGCGTCTTTCGGTGTGGTGCCGGTATGTCCCGCAGGAGGCCGGCGAGTGGCGAGGCGGACCGAGGCTCTCCTCAGGGCGGCCCCTCACGCCAACTCCGCCATGACCTTCCGCAGGATGTCCTGCGCCCCGGCGTGGCCTTCCTCGGGCGAGACGTAGCCCCCGCTCCGCTGCAGTAGAGCCCGGACGTCCGGGTGGCAATTGCCCGGCGCGAAGGCGTGTCCGGCCACCTTGAGCATGTCCATGTCATTGGTGTTGTCGCCCAGCGCGAAGGACCGCTCCAGCGGGACGCCGTGCTCGAGGCAGACACGCCGAAGGGCCTTGTCCTTGCCCGCCTCGAGCGGGAACACCTCCAGATAGCGCCCGGCCGTGTTGCGGCTGAACTGGAGCTGCAGGCCCTCGGGCAGGGCGGCGACCACCGCATCCACGTCCGCGTCGGTCTTGCCGCTGCCCTCGACATTGGTGGAGAAGGCCCGGGGCTTGTAGTGGATCACCCACCCCTGATTCTCCAGCATGTCGCGATAGGTATCCAGCGTCTCCTGTCTGACAGACATCTGCCGGTCCCAGTCGGCGCAGAGCAAGTCCTTGCCGTCCACGCGGCGGAAGATGCTCGCCCCGTTTTCGGTGATGATGCCGTCATTGGGGATCGGCGGCAGCGGGGCGCACTCCTGATAGCTGCGGGCGGTGACGATGATAAACAGCGCCCGCTCCCGCAGCCTGGTCAGGAGCCGTTCGGTCTCCGGGTGCAGGACGCTGTCGAAGATGATGGTGTAGTCGAGATCGGAAAACACGATGGGACGGATGGTCATACACTCCTTCGTCGGCGGGCGCTTCAGTCGACCGCCGTTACGATCCGTTGTGGAGGCCGGCTGTCGGCCCCGGTCGACGCGAGGAGCCCGGGGCCGGCGGCGATGCAAGCCGCCGATGCTGCGCCCCTCACCTCCCCCTGAGCAGCCTCCCCGGCGCGTCGGCGATATAGGGTACCACACCTTCCGAGAAATGCACGCCCTGGACGTCCTCAAACACGCCGGTAGCCGCCTTACGAAGGGTGAAACTCCAGGGCCTGCCGGACATCCCCGCCGGCACCCTGATGGTCAGGTCCAACTGGCCCGCCACCAACTCATCGGCAACCCTGTCGCCCTTCGGGTTGAACACCCCGAGCTGAACCGTCTCCGCCGGAGCCGCGGTGAGCATGCTGAGGGTGAACTGTTCCACCCCCTGCTTGACGGTGAAATACAGCGGCCGCGCGTGGGTGATGATGTCCGGCTGGGCGCCGGTCTCGACATTGGTGCACAGGTACCGGGCGTCGCTCTCGACCGAGGCCGCGTTTGATCCGGCGGCCAGGAAGACCGCGTAGGTGCCGCCGGGGCTGTCTGTGACCTCCAGCCTCTGCTGCTCCTCGAGATCGACGGTGCCCTCGGCGACGGGTTCCCCGTCCGGGCCGACAACGGTGTACGTCAGGGGGCTTTGATAGGTGCCCACCTGATAGTGCCGCAGGGTGATGGTGAAGCCGTCGCCCTTCTGGGCCTGGATGATGTGCTCGCTTTGGCCCCGGAAACGCGTAGGGGGCTCATCGGCGGGTTGCGCCGCCAGCTCGGGGAAGGCCGGCTCCAGGGGCTCCCTGGGGCCTCCAAGCCGCGCCCACTTGCGGGCCTCGCGGAGCAGGATCTGCTCGATCTCCGGCAGGGCTCCCGGGCCCACGGGCTTGAGCGCCTCCACCGTCTCCAGCAGCCGGTTGGCGACCCGGACCTTCTCCATCAGGCCCACGGGCTGCTCCGTCTCTCCGAGCATGGCGGCGGCGTAGTCGCGCCAGGCCGTCATGTAGTCCAGCCAGACCTCGGAGATGTGCACCCGCGCCCGCAGCGTCTCGTCCTCCCCCGCCAGCCGCGCCGCCTCGGCAAGGTCCGCGCGGCAGTCCGCCAACACCTCCGGGGTCAGGACCTCGAGAAACACCGCCTGCCTCGCCAACGCGTTGGGCCACAGGATCTCCCGCCCGCAGTTGCTCCAGCGGTCCGACAGCCGCGAGTAGTACCGCCGCATGGGCTCCCGGGCCGCTCCGTACAGGCCGGTGATGAACTCCTCGAAGGCCGCCCGGGGATCGGCGTCTACGTCCCACAACACCTTGCTGAGAATGTAATAGGACAGCGCCGAGCCCTCGGAGTCGGCCCACAGCTCGGCGTTCACGTACAGCGCGCGGTTCTCGTGCTGGTAGCGCAGCTCGGCCGCCAGCTCTTTCCAGGGGATCCACAGCACCGAGCTGAAGTTGTAGTAATGCCGAATCCCCATCTGCCTGGCCACCTTGCGCCAGCCGTCGTACCACTCATTGTGCTTGACGTTCACCGGGGAGCTCTCGTCCTGCAAAGCGTAGTTGAACGCCATGCCGATGGGGGTGAAGAACACCACCACATTGGGATGGCCCTCCACATCCTCCGGGGCCTCCACGGCCCCCCAGTAGGCGTAGAAGGCCACGTTCTTGCCCGGATGAGTCTCCTGCAGGCGCTCGGCCACCTCATTGGCGTAGATCGTCAGCCGCCGCCCCATGCCGGTGTCGCGGCCCCGGAACTCCTCGGGGTCCAGGGCCTCACAGGCCTCGCAGTGGCAGAACTTGACGTTGTCATCGGGACTGAGCGAGAACATGGTCTGGGAGGGATTCTTGTCAAACCACTGCCCCGCGACACGGGCGGTGTGCTCGATGAGCTCGGGATTGGTGGTGCAAAGCTGCCCGCCGGGGTCGCGCTTGCCACCGCGCAGGGCGTACCACTCCGGATGCTGCTCGAAGAACTCCTCACTGGGAGCGATGCGGTAGAAGTTGTGGCCGACATGAATGGGCACGCCACCGTAGAGGTTCCGGCGGCACCACCTGGTGAACCGCTCGCGGTCCTCCGCCGACAGCCCGCGGCCTGCCAGACTGGGCCAGATGACCCGGTGCAGAAACGACGGTCTGCTCACCTGCTCGGGCTCATCGAACGCGATCGTCGGCCTGGCGGGCAGCACCTCACCGATCTCGCCGGGGATGTACCAGCGGCAGCCCAGGCCGTCCAGGAAGCGGTAGACGGCATTGAGCGTGCCATTGGCGGTGGCCCCGGCCAGGCGGAGGGTCTCGCCTTCCCGGCGGATGACGAAGCCATCGAAGCCCAGGTCGAGCTGTGTCTGCTGTTCCTGGCTCAGCCCGCCCAGGAGGATACAGGCCCCCTCCGGCGCCTCCTGGACGATGGGCAGCGTCGCTCCGGAGATCCTCAGGATATAGGTCTGTAGCTCGGCGGCGGCCGAGGCCTCCTCGTCGCCGGCGACGATGGACGCCGCGGGCCGGCCATCCTGCGAGAGCAAAAGAGGAGCGGCGAGACAAGCAAGGGGCATGAAGAGAAGTAAGAGCACAACCGCCGGAGACTTGGACACGCGTTATCATCCTCTCGAGATGCATTGGCAATCGCGGAACCTGAAGGCACAACGTCGCAGGGGCTCAGCCTGAAGGCCTAACGTCGCAGGGGCTCTGCCCCTGCGCCCCCCTGATAGGGGCATATGGCCTGTAGTTGGGTGGGATGGTGTGCCGTTGCGGCGAGGC
>CAZXDD010000223.1:0-11617 GCA_964639415.1 uncultured Armatimonadia bacterium | reverse complement strand
GCCACCGCCCGCCACGGGCGTCGCTCAGGGCGACGACGCGCCCAAGCCCGCTGCGCCGGCCCCGCAGGCGGCGAAGCCCGTCAGGGCGGCCGCTGCCCCGCAGGCCTCGGCCCCCAAGGCCGCCGCGCCGCCGCAGACCGCCAAGCCAGCGCCCGTCGCGCCGAAGCCGGCGAACCCCGAACCGGCCAAGCCCGCGGCGAGCAAGCCCGCACCTACCAAGCCTACCTCGGCTCCGGCCAAGCCCGCGGTCGACGCGGCCGCTACGGAGGTCATCGGGACCATCGAGGTCGTCTCCGACGTGCCCGACCCGTCCTCGGTGCCGTACGATACCTGTGTGACCTTCATCAAGTACAAGGTGAGCCGGGTCCTGGGCGGCTCGTACGACGGTGGCGAGCTGCTGGCCGTCTTCTGGGGCATGAAGGACGGCAAGCTCCAGCCCGCGGCGAGGTTCACCGTGGGTCAGAGCCACCGGCTCACGGTCGCTCCCTTCTCGGAACAGGAGGACCTGGCCCGGGTGATGCAGGCAGACGACACCAACGAGTACAGTCTGACGCCTTACTGGGTGGTGTCCTATGCGGGCAGATAGTGCAGGCCGAGTACGGAGGTGCTCCGCGAGTGTGTCGAGGCCGTACCTGCTGGGCCTCGGTATCCTGCTGTCAATCCCGTTCGCAAGCACCTGCGTCGCCGCCGGAGGCTCGCCCACCGAGGCGGAACGGCAGGCGCTGGCTTCTCTGCGGGGCAAGCTGGCCGGCCTGATCGTGTGGGAGAGCAACCGCAGCGGCTCCTGGGAGCTGTACGCGATGAACGCCGACGGCACCGGTGCCCGCCGGCTGACCGACCTGGCTCAGACCACCAAGTTCTCGTACACGGCATACCTCCGTCCCCAGGTGTCACCCGACGGCACGACGATCCTGTTCGGGTACGGCAAGCACAGCAACGCCGCCGAGTGCTGGCTGGTGTCCCTCGCCGGGGACGACGCCCGCAGGCTGTGCGCCGGCCTGCCGCTGAACTGGTCCACCGACGGCAGGCGCATCCACCTGCTGCGCGACGGGCTGGTGAGAAGCTACGAGTTGGGCACAGGCCTGGAGACGGTGGTGAGCCAGACCCAGGCTCCCACAGATGGGAAGTCGGGAAGCACGGTGGGCATGTTGCACCGGTCGCTCAAGTCCGTCGTCCTGCGCACCCCGCGAAGTAATGAGGTGTTCGTGTTCGCCGAGGGCAAGACGATCAAGACCACCGGTGGCTGCGAGCCGCGGTTCAGTGCCGACGGCCGTTTCATGTACTGGGTGCAGGGCCCCAAGGACTTCCGCGTCTGGGACATCGCCGCCGACAGCGAGCACCAACTGATCGGGACCCCTCCGGTGGAGACCTTCAACTATACCTACTTTCCCACCGTATCGGACGACGGCCGCTGGCTGCTGTACGGGGCCTCGCCGGGGCAGCACGATCACGACACCAGTGACTACGAGGCGTACATCGTCCCGCTGGAGGGCTTACGGGCAGCAGGGACCCCGGTGCGGCTGACCTACAACTCGGCCACCGACCGTTGGCCTCACCTGTGGGTGGCGCCGGCGGGCGGCGGCAACCCGCTGCCCGACGGTCCGTACGACGTGGCCTCCAACCGCGCAACCAATCCGCCGCCGCCCCCGCTGTGGCTCTTCTCCTTCTCCAAGAGGGACGCCGGGCCGGAGTTCGGCGGCGACTGGGGACTGTGGCCGCAGCAGGAGGGCTGCCGGGGCGAGGCCACCTTCGTGGACGGGGGGGATGCCGAGGGTGGCAAGGGCGGCGCGATGAGGATCGACTACGACATCTCCGCGGCTCCGCGGAGCTTCTCCCTGTGGATGAACTCCCGTGCCCCCGCGACAGACCTCTCGGCACACGATCGACTGGTGTTGTATGCCAAAGGCTCGGTGTCGTCCTTCACCCTGGTGGCCAAGGACCGCAGCGCCGGGGACCCCGCCGCCCCTGAGGGCATTGCGGAGGGCCGAGTCAATGGGCTGACCCACCGATGGCAACGGTTCGAGGTTCCCTTCGCGGACTTCGTCCCACGCAGGCCGGGTGCCCGGTTCGACTGGCGCGCGGTGAACCACATCGGCATTGCGCTGATCGCGCCGCAGGACGCGCAGACGGGAACGCTGTGGGTGGACAACCTGCGGGCCGAGGCGCTGCCGTAGCGGGTCCGGCCCCCGGCCGTGTGGGCCGAGGGCCATGAGGGAAGACTACCGGCGTCCTTGCAGACGCATGACAAGGTGGCTTATATGTCGGGTCCACACAGGCTGCTTCTTCTGGCGTTGTTCGGTTCGGTGGCTGTTGGCGGCCACGCGCAGGGAGTGATGCCCGATCCCGGAGAGCAGGAGGCTCTTGCCGGGCTGAAGGGGAAGATCGCGGGCCGGATCGTGTGGGAGTCCAACCGCGACGGCTCGTGGCAGTTGTACACCATGAATGCCGATGGCACAGGCGCCCGGCGCCTGCTCCGCGCCGAGGGTGACTGCACGCAGGCTCAGATCGCCGCGGACGGCAAGACGGTCCTGTACACCCATGAGCTGCCCGGGAAGCCGCCTCAGCTCCGCCTGGTGGGCGTCGACGGCGGCGGGGACCGGACCCTTGTGGACAATGCCGCCATGGGTGTCTGGCGCAGGGGGGGGCGGGCGGTGCAGTTCCTGCGGCGGCCCCAGAAGGGCAAGGACCGCTGGGAGACCCGGGAGTACGACCTCAGCTCAGGTAACGAGCGCCTGCTGTTTCCCCGACCGGGGATCGGGTACGAGCCCGAGGTGCACAGCGGCATCGGGGATGATGAGGGCGCGCGTTTCGTGATCTGGTCACCCAAGCCCCGGGGCACGTGGGTCGTATCGCCCGACGGGCGCCTCCAGGCCCACGTGCACGGCGGATGCGAGGGGCAGGTCGCCGAGGGGGGCCGCTACGGATATGGGGTGTTCAGGGCCGGGCGGCTCGTGAGGTTCAACCTCTCCGACGGCGGCGACATGCAGACGATGCTGGAACTCAAGGGCCCCTGGGACCACACGTACTTCCCGCGCGTCCCCGCGGGAGCCAACTGGCTCATCTACGGCGCCTGCCCTCCGGACCAGCACAACCAGGATGTCAGCGACTACGAACTCTTCCTGGTGCCCCTGATCGACTGGAAGGCCTCGGGCCGGCCGGTCCGCCTCACCTTCAACAGTCGCACAGACCGCTGGCCGGACCTGTGGTTGGCGCCGCCGGGAGAAGGCAACCCCCTGCCCGACGGCCCGTACGACGTGGCCTCCAACCGGGCCACCAATCCCCCGCCGCCGCCGCTATGGCTCTTCTCCTTCTCCAGGAAAGACGCCAAGCCGGAGTTCGGGGGCGACTGGGGACTGTGGCCTCAGGAGCAGGGCTGCCGAGGCGAGGCGACCTTCATGGACAATGAGGATGCCGAGGGGGGCAAGGGCGGTTCGATGAAGATCGACTACGACATCTCCGCGGCACCCCGGAGCTTCTCTCTGTGGATGACGGCAGGGCCGCGCAAGGTGGACCTGTCCGCCTACGACCGCTTCGTGGTCTATGCCAGGGGCTCCGTGCCGTCCTTCACCCTGGTGGTCAAGGACCAAAGCGCCGGAGACCCCGACGCCCCTGATGGGATCGCCGAGAGCGGCGTCGGCGAGCTCACCGACGATTGGCGGCGGTTCGAGGTGCTCTTCCGAGACTTCGTGCCCCGCAGGCCGGGGGCCCGGATCGACTGGCGCACGGTGAACCATGTCGGCATCTGTGCCATCGCCCCGCAGGACGCGGAGTCCGGGACGATCTGGGTGGACAATCTGCGGGCCGAGAGCGGCGAGGTTCCGAACTGACCCCGGGGGGCCGCGGCTGACGGGATGCTGAACGCCAATGGATCGGCGGGCGGCATTCCCCTCACGGCGCGTCTCCGGAACGGGCGTTGAGGGCTTCCTGTGCGGTCTGTAGAGCGGTCCGTGGCGGGGTGCCCTTGACGAAGACCTCATCCAGCGCCTGCTTGAGGTGATCCAGCATCAGCTCGTAGGGTAGGTGGCGAGACACGGGGTGGGGCGCCGCGTGCTCGACGGCCGCCCGCAGGACGCCGGCGGTCTGTGGCCCGTAGCCGGCCTCGAGGGCCCGCGACTCCAGAGCCGGTCTCCAGGCCGGCACGCAATAGCCCGCCTCGGCCACCTGCCTCGCCGCCTCCGTTACCCAGTAGGCCATGAAGCGCAGGGCCGGCTCGCGCCTGCCGGACGAGGCAGACATGGCGATACCCGTGGGAATGCAGCCCGTCGCCTGACGCCGGCCCTTGAGGGGCGGCGCGATGCCCCAGCTTAGGCCCTCCTGCTCCCGCAGATCGCCCAGGCCGTAGGGCGAGACGAATGCCATCGCGGCCTTGCGGCGCTGGAACTGCTCCTGCGATTCATCGTGGGCGGCGCTGGCCGGCGCCACGACACCCTCGTCTACCAACCCATTGAGGAACTCCACCGCATCCACCACCCTCTCGGAAGCCAGCGTGCTCTGACCGCGGTCCGGGGAGAGAAAGTCGCCGCCGCTTTGGTACACCCAGCCTGCCAGAGCATAGGGATACAGGCACACCGCCGCCCCGTACTGCTCCAGCGCTCCTCCGGGATGGACGATGGTGAGCCTGCGGCAGGCCTGTGCGAACTGCTCCCAGGTCCACTCCGCCGAAGGGTAACCGAGCCCGGCGGCATCGAAGGCGTCCTTGTTGTAGACCAGCAGATTCGTCGGTCCCCAGTCTCTGGGCAGGGCGAAGAGCCCCGGCCGCCCGACGGCTGCGCCCACCGAGGCAAAGCTATCGTAGGCCGCCGGGACGAACTGCGACCTATCCAACTCCGCACTCCCGGCTACCAGGGGCCCCAGGTCGGCCAGCAGGCCCCGGCGGGCGAAGTCTCCCAGGCGGCCGTAGTTGACGCTGAACGCGTCCGGGGCGTTGTTGGTGGAGAACAGTGTTGTCAGCTTGTCATAGTACCTATCGGTGACCTCGACGAGGCGGACCTTCACCGAAGGGTTCTCGGCCTCGAACCGCTCCACGAGCCTGTGCACCGTCTCGATCTCCCGAGGCGCCAGAGCCCAGTAGGCGAAGGTTATCTCGGCGGGTGCTGAGGTGGCGGAGGGTGGGGCCTGACGGGGGGGGACCTGCGAGGCCGTGGGCGGGAGGCGCCGGACGCAGCCATCCGCCAGGCAGACGGTGAGCACGAGGCACAAAAAGAGCGCGGCACGGGCCGGCCGGGCCCGACCTGCGGCGGCGTCCGCGGGGCGCCGGGCGCCGCCGGGGCACGCCCGCCACGCCTCCTGCCGTCTGGCGTCTGGCAGTGGGGCTACAGCACCTGCACCACCTTGAACCGTGAATCACGGCTGTCGAGGTTGCGTACCTGCTCCACGGTCAGGTGTGAGAAGCCCACATCGCGCAAGATGCCCCTCGCCGTGGCGACCACGCGCTCCATCTGCTCGTCCGTCGGCCGCGGCCACGGCGTGCCAGGGATCGGGATGTAGCCCATCACGTGGAAGGGGATGCTTTCCGAGAACGAGGCGACGAAGCGGGCAATGGCGGCCACATCCTCCTCGTCGTTGAAGCCGGGAATGTAGACGGTGCTGGCCCGCAGGTCGAGACCCGCCTCGAAGGCCCGCCGGAAGCCGTCGTACACCGGCTCGGCCGGGGCGCCTGTGTACTCCAGGTGCCTCTCGGGGGAGAAGGCCTTGAAGGACACGTCGGCGCCGTCCAGGTTCTCGATGGGGATGGCCGAGCCGTTGGTGTGCCCCAGGTAAGTCACCAGCGACAGCTCGTGCTTGCAGTAGCGCAGCATCTCGGGCAGGTCGGGACAGGTGGTGGGCTCGCCGCCCATGAAGTGGACGCGGTCCACATCCAGCGCCGCCACGGCCGTTTTGACCTCATCCAGGCCCGGGAATGCCACCACCGGCGGGAAGTCCCGCACCTTGTACGCGCATCCCAGGCAGCGGAAGTTGCAGCCCTTGTTGTGCACTGTGGCGCGGCGGTACTGCTCGGAGTACGTCACCTTGTAGAAAGGCATCTTGGCGGCCTCAGTCGTCGGGATTGGTGGACCACTGGCTCTTTGTCGTCTGCCCCATCGACTTGACGTGTCCGTCATACCACAGGGCGTTGAACATCCCGTTGTGACGGTAGCCCACCCGTGTGACGGGCTCGGCGAAGGTGGCTCCGCCGCCCACGTAGTAGCTGCCCTGCGTCGCGTCGGTGGGGTGGTAGGCGTCGGCGACCCAGATGGTCCCCGAGGGGTCCATGATCTCGCTGTCCGCCGGGCCGTACCAGAAGCTGGGGTAGACGCCGCTGTCGAAGTTGAAGGAGTTCATCCCGTAGCTCATGTACAGGCCCGAGTAGGTGTCCACGAGCTGGGCCGAGGACAGACAGCGGAACAGCTCGGTGTTCTTCATGTACGGCTGTACCGCCTGGTGCCAGCGGTAGGCCGTGGTTCCCGTCCCGTAGTACATGCGCGTATTGGTCTCGTCGTAGTCCTGGCAGTACATGTGCAGCGCCAGACCGATCTGCTTGAGATTGCTCTGACACGAGGCCTGCCGGGCCTTCTCCCGGGCTCGGGCGAACACGGGAAACAGAATTGCGGCGAGAATCGCGATGATGGCGATGACAACCAGCAGCTCGATGAGCGTAAAGGCTCTCCGCATGAGGTTTCTCCGTGCCATGTAGGTCGTGCTACGAATGTGCTATTCGTAACACCATAGCACGCGGGTATCCCAGAGTCAACCATCTCTTCGGCGTCGGCAAAGGCCCGTGAATCGGCGGCTCCGGACCCTCGCGGGTGCCGGAGCCGTGTTGCTAGAGGCGGTCGTCGCCCGGCGCTTCCGCAGTGGGCGTGGGGAGCGCCCCATCACGACAACCGTACATGGGCTGAGGCGACCCAACGGCCGTCGGTGGGGCGGGGCCGGCCGGGCGGGACCGGCTCAGCCGGCCCGGAAGGCCGGCGCCGGCCTTCGGACACCGCCTGGACCTGCCACCGGCAGGTCTCCGTCGAGCGTAGCCCACAGGCACGTTTGCAGTACTATGGGCGCCACTTGTAGATGTGCGTCACCCGGAACGAGGCGCCGCGGTCATTGCTGCAGTCCACCACGATGGCCATTTCCAGCTTCGGGTCGGGCTCGTCGCCTGTCAAGGGCGGGGTGATGCCGCGGCGGTTGAAGCTGCCGTCCAGCAGAGGGTTGATGGGCTCGTAGTCCACCTCGGCCTTCCCCGGCGTGCTGCTCCCGTCCGGGCCGGCCTTCGCGTCTGCACGGACGATCACGGACCGGACGCGGCGGATGCGGTTGACATCCATCTCGGAGATGAGGGTGTGGCCGGTGCCCTGGGCGGCGGCGCTGATACGTACGGGCCGACCGGGATCCAGGAAGGCGGGGAGTTCGGTCCAGGAATGAGTGGATTCCACCACCGCTACCGGCCCGTCGAGAGGCCGGATGGTGGTGCGCGCCCGGGCCGAGGTGCTGCTCCCGCTGGCCTCGAAGGTCTCGGTAGGGTTGTCCGTCGCGGTGATCTCCTGAACCTGACGGTCCGAAAGGACCCAGCAGCCGCCGGGCTTGTCCTCCTTCGGCCCGAGGTTGCCCTCGTGGTGGAGCCACATGACGCCGTGCAGGTCTCTGCGTGCCAGTTCCTCCCGGTCGCCGATGCCCACCCAGAGCCGGTACGTGCCGCCCTCGGCGGTGACTTCGGCGGGGATCGGGATCACACACTCGATCTCTCCCTCCCTGGACTTGTCAAACCCGGTGGCGGGCAGGGCGGAGATGTCGATGCGGTCCAGCAGGCGGGGGGCGGTGTCGCCGATCTTCGCTGCCAGCAGGAGGTCGTCGACGGCCGGCTTGCCCCGCAATGTGCCGTCGTCCATGAGTGCGAACAGGGCCGGCATCGCGGCCTGCACCCTGGCCAGGGCCGCGGCGTTGCGCGCCGGGTTGTCCAGGTCCACGCTCCACAGCACCTCAGAGGCCCTGGCCTCGTTGGCGGCCGTCGGGTCCTCCAGGAGGTCCACCAGCGGCTCGAAGAGGGTGGGGGAGTAGTCGACGACGCAGTCCATCGCCACCTGCCATTCCTTGAGGAACTTGGCGTACAGCCCCACGTCGTGGACGTGGACGGTCACGTGCAGGCCGTCCTCATCCACCGTGGTATCGGTGATCTCCAGGGGCTCGAGCAGGGCTTCGTACTGCTTGGTTGACGGCACCTTGGATGCGTAGGTCTCCAGAGCCAGGTTGATCAGGCCGCCTTCGCCCTGACCGGTGCCACTCTCGCAGGCCTCCTTGTAGAAGGCGGTGCTCAGGCCGATGAACCCCGCGGCGGCCGTCAGGCGCGACTCGAAATCCGAGCCGTCGGCAAAGGCGGGCTTGTTGTAGGTCGCCCGAAAGGCTCGGCGCATCAGGCCGACGGGAACGTCCGTGGATGCCAGGACCATTCCGTCCAGGCCCGGAACCCTGTCCCGCAGCGAATAGACGTGCTTGACCTCCACCACCTCGAGTTGCGAATGGCGGGAGCGCTGGGCGGGCTGTTCCCAGTTGCCGCCATAGGCGTTGACCAGGCTGTGGATGGCCTGATCGGTGAGCCAGTGGGTGACCCAACCCAGGGCGAAGGCACGCTCCGCATCGGTGCGCGCCTCCTTGAGGAAGCCCAGGCAGAGGTCTCCCGTGCGGTCGTAGTGGCTCTCGGCTCCGGCGGAGGTGCGGTCATTGGGATCGCTGGCCACGAAGGCGATGTCGGGCCCGGCGGAGCCGGCGAGGTATGCGGCCCGGTGAGTGCCGACGAACGCGGCCAGGCGGGGATTGCGGTCCAGGATCCGTGTGGCGGAGTAGTAGTGTCCGGGGATGCTGCTGGCCACGGCGGGTCCCCACAGCATCAACAGCGCCGCGGCCGACAGCACCGCGGAGTAAGACAATCTGGCAAGCCTCATGCAACGACCTCCCGATGGGTGTTCCATGCCCGGCGCCGCTCGGGGCGCAAGAGGAGAGACGCGGGCGGCTGGTAGTGTCGCCAGGTTCGACATATCACCGCTCCCTCCCTGCCCGCGCCGCCCGCGGGCAGAGGATTGCCGGGCGGTCGGGGGGAAAGGCGTGGCATTCAGCCGGCCCGGGGAGGCCATCCCGATGAACCGTCATCGCCCTGTGCTCGCTCTTCTCACCGTGCTGTGCGGCCTGTCCGCGCACGGGCAGGAGTTCACTCCGGTGTGCGACCTGTCCGATGAGGCCGTGATCGGTGCCTTCACCTCAGGCGACAGCGACATCTCCGTCGCCGAGGGGCCGGAGCCCGGCTCGGTTGCCCTGGGGCTGCTCTTCCGGCCCGTCAGCGACTGGCCCAGCGCGAGGTACCAATTGCCCGAGGCGCAGGACTGGTCGCAGGCGAACGCGCTGGTGGTGGACCTGCGCAATGACGGTGAGAACGCCGCCACCATCGAGGTGGGCGTGTGCGACGCGGCGGACAGGGCCTACAAGCCCGCGCGCCGCATCCCGCCGGCAAAGTGGTCCCAGATCGTCATCCCGCTTCGCAACATGGCCGCCGGAACCGACGAGGGGGCCTGGTGCGGCGAGGCCATAGACGTCTCGCGGGTGGTGCGGTTCTGGTTTCTGGCCTACAGCCCCAATGAGCCCCTGCCGGTGCGCTTCGCCTCCATCCGCCTGCTCAAGAGCCCGAAGCTGCCGGCCCCGCACGTGGCGGCACGGGGCGCCGCCGACGGCGTGGCCCTCTCCTGGGACGAGGTTCTCGGCGCCCGCTGCTACGACATCTACCGACGCGCCCGCGGCGGCCGGCAGGAGCGTCTGGCCCGGTTCCCGGGGGCCCGCTTCGTGGACATCTCCGCGGAACCGGGCGTTGAGCATTACTACCGTGTGGTCGCTCTCGACCAGTTTCTGGCACCCGGCAAGCGCTCTCGGGTCGTTCGCGGCACTGTGGACCGCTGCGCCCCACAGGCGCTACCTCCATTGGACGAGTACGGCGGCCGCCGGGACATCGCGCTTGAGGCCACCGGCCTCTTCCGTGTCGATCGCCTCAACGACCGCTGGGTGCTGGTGGACCCCGCAGGCCACCCGATGCTCTCCATCGGCATCTGCGTCATCAGCCTGGGCGACACCTACACCCGGGTCTCCAGGCGCGAGGAGCTATTCCGGGATGTGCTCGCCGAGAAGGATGATCCGCGCTTCAAGGCGGCCTGGAGCCCACCCTACGGGTATGGCGCCTATGGTCTGGAGGCGGAGACGGGCCTGGTGTTCAGCCCCTACGTGCGTGGGCTGATTCTCAAGCACGGCGAGAACTGGCACCGCCGCTGGCACGAGGACACGGTACGGAGGCTGGACGACTGGCGCATCAACACCGCCGCCGCGTGGTCGGGCGGCGACCTGCGGTGCCCCTACGTGAGCTTCACCGCGGGCTGGGGTGACACGCCGATGATCCCCACCGCCGAGGGCTTCCTGGGTGTGCCGGACGTGTTCGACCCTGCCTTCGAGCGCAATGTGAGCGCCTCGGCCGAGGCCGCGGCCAAGCTCAAGGATGACCCGTGGCTGATCGGCTGGTTCACCGCCAATGAGATGGGCTGGTACGGCGATTGGGAGAAGGGGATGAACCTGGTGAACCTGGTCCACGCCGGCCCGGCCGACCTTCACGCCAAGACCGCGTGGGTGGAGCACCTCAGGGCGCGCTACGGGGACATCGGCGCGCTCAACCAAGCGTGGGGCTCCGAGTTCGGGAGCTTCGACGCGCTGCTTGGCAACAAGCACAAGATGCCCAACAAGCCGGGGCCACGGACAGACGCTTCCACCTTCCTCGAGGCCTTCGCCGACAGGTACTTCCGTCTCACCTCGGAGGCCATCCGCCGCAACGACCCCAACCACCTGATCCTGGGGGCCCGGCACTCGCAAGGAGCCCCGGCCGAGGTGATCCGTGCCGAGAGCCGGTATAACGATGTTGTGAGTGCTACGATCTACGGCCTGCGGCCGCGACGCTCGGTGATGAACGGCTCGTGCGACACGGACAGGCCCTGGATCTCCGGGGAGTTCCACTTCCAGGCCGAGGACGCCGGCTTACCGTTCCGCGATGTGGAAGGCATCTTCCCCACCCAGGTGGGTCGCGGCGAAGCCTATCAAGACTACCTGGCCGACGGCTTCTCCATGGGCAACTTCATCGGCGCCCACTGGTTCGAGTACATCGACGAGCCCGCCACGGGACGCTTCGATGGCGGCAAGGACGGCGGTGAGTGCCACAATATCGGGTGGGTGGATGTGGAGGACAGGCCCTACGAGGAGTTCGTGAGACGCGCCCGGCTGGTCAATGCGAACCTGCCTCTGCTGCTGCACTGAGGCGCGGCGCCGCGCGATAACGGCCACGGCAGACAGGATGGACAGGATGACGGCGGATGGACAGGATGACGGCGAAGGCGACGGCGGAGAGGATGAAGGCCACGGCAGACAGGATGGACAGGATAACGGCGGATGGACAGGATGACGGCGAAGGCGACGGCGGAGAGGATGAAGGTCAAGGCAGACAGGATGGACAGGATGACGGCGGATGGACAGGATGACGGCGAAGGCGGAGAGGATGGACAGGATGGACAGGGCAACGGCGGATGGACAGGATGACGGCGACGGCAAGGTGAGCGGGGACTGCTCCCAC
>CAZXDD010000222.1:0-11644 GCA_964639415.1 uncultured Armatimonadia bacterium | reverse complement strand
TCGGCCGTCGTCGTTCGCCGTCGGCCATTGCCGTTCGCGTAGGTCGGGCTTTCCAGCCCGACTCCGTGCCGTCCGCCGTTGCCGTCGGCCGTCGTCGTTCGCCGTCGGCCATTGCCGTTCGCGTAGGTCGGGCTTTCCACTCAGATCATGCAGGTTCCGGGCAGGCGCCGATTCACGTCACCTCACCCCCCCGGCCCCCCACTCCCTTACTCCGCCAAACGGCCGGCGGAGACGGGAGGAGGGGGGAGAACGGCAGTACTTCGACCGTTCCCGACGCGGGAATGGCCAAATGCGGCCCCAGGGTGTTCATGCATAATGTGAGTCTCCAGCCCGACTCGGCGTCCCGCCGTGCGGGATCGCCGTCCGGCCGTTGCGCCGCCCCGAGGCGAATCTCCGCGCGTGCTCGTCGGCTTGAGGCGAACCTTCGCTCTATGCCTGTGCAGGCATCCATAGGTGCGGCCGAAGAGCCGGGGATGCTGTTACGATGTCGTTCTGGAGCGCCTGCGTCACAAGTCCGGGCGGCGCAAGCTCGAGCTTGTGCCGCCTGGGCGAAGGATCTCGCCGTATGCCAGGAGACTGTTCGATCTGGTCCCTCCGGGAGCGGACGCTCTCAGAATGACACTCTCGGCGCAGGCGGGCTTTGCGGCGGTGCATCTTGCCCATCTCCCATCCGCCGCACTCCGCGTCCTCTTGCCGCGGCCCTGAACCGTATCCATGCCCTCGGAGGCTCCATCCGGCCATGCCCATCTCCAGCCCGCCCTGCATCCCGCGCGCCATCCAGTTGGTCATCGACGACGTCGCCTGGCGCGAGGGCTGGAGCCTGGCGGACGAGGGAGGGCCCTGGCGTGCCGGGGTGGACCGGTTCATGGAGCCCGAGGACTACCTGGCCATCGCGCACATCGGGCAGAGCCTGAGCATCCGGCCGCAGGCCGCCTGTGTCCTTTGCCAGTGGGATACGGAGAACGTCTGCGCCTGCTGCCCGACGAGCACCCATGCCGGGACGGCGTGGGACAACTCCGCCCGTGTCGGGCCGTGGCTCGGCGGGGCCCGCGAGGTCTTCGCCGGCTCGGCCGCCCACATCGAGTTGGCATTGCACGGCGTGGGCCATGAGCACTGGGAGCAGGGGGCTCGCACCCGCGCCGAGTGGTTCGGGGCGCCCAATGGCGCCAAGTGGCCGTGGGCCGATCTCCTGCGGCATCTGCAGACCTTCACCGCCCTGCTCGACCAGCACGACCTGGGACCCGCCGCAGGCCACCGCTTCCCCGTCAGCGCGGTGCCCTGTGCCTTCATCTACTGCTTCGACGACGCCGATCCCGAGTCGACCGGGGCGCTGTTCGCGCAGGCCGGAGTGCGGCAGGTCTCCACACCCTTCGGGGGGGGCTTTGCGCGGCGCAGTGCCCTGCTCGCCGCCGATGGCGGCTATGACCACGGCCTCCCTGTACTCGACCGCGGCGGCAATGGAGTGCCCTACGACGTCTTCGATACCGTCCCCGCTCAGCCGACCCCCAATAGCATCTGCGGCATCCACTGGCCGAACCTGCTCCGCCCCGACCCGCAGGACAACGCCCTCTCCGTCGCCCGCTGGGTGGACTACCTACGCCGGGTCTCCGGACGGCCAGACGCCATGCTGGCGGCCAATGCCAACGAGTGCTTCACCCAGTGGGCCTATTGCAGCTTCACACACACACACTGGGACGGCCGCACCCTCACCATCGATGCTACGGCCATGCCCGATGAGGTGCTCGCCACCGCCGAGCGCGGGCCGCTGTGGGTGAAGGTGGCCCTCGGGGAGGGGGAAGAGGTGAGCCGGATCGAGGGCGACCGCCTCGTCCCCGTGGCCTACTGCCGCGGCGATCGCGACGCCCTGATTGCGCTCAAAGGTGCCGCCGGGAAGCTCAGTCGGGTGGAGCTCGCGGCCGGTCAGAGCCCGCCGCAGGCCCTTGTCACCGCGCGGGGAACCTGCACCATCCTGAACCTCACCGATAGCCTCACCGAGACGGTGATCGACCTCGAGGTCTTCGGCCGGCAGGAGATCGCCGTCCGCCTCCGTCGCCCACCCGCGAGTGTGATGAGCTCCACGCCGCGGGTCAGATTCGAATCCATCGGCTACGCCGCCGACGAGATGACCTGCACACTCACCCTCAGAGGTCACGACATCCAGGGCGAGCGCGCGCAGGTGACGCTGTCACACGCCCTCGCCTAGAGTGTCCGGCCGAGAAGGTCGGGCTGCCGTGAAGATCTCATCCTTCGCTACCTCGCGCAGCGAGATAGCGAAGGATCTCGCTGCCTCCCGGGAGACTCTTCGAGCTGCTCTTTCCGGGAGCGGACGCTCTCAGAATGACACCCCCGCGCGAATGTGGCCTATTCGGCCGCGTTCTTGTACTGCCCGGCCTACGCCTTCTTCCCCAGCGACAGCAGCACCGGGTAGGCGTCGGTTCCGCCGTCGGCCCTCGGCCGCTCGATAGTGTGGGCGACCCCGCTCCCCACCGGCTCGAGCCCTGCGGCGCTGAAGAGCTCCGCCATCTGCTCCGAGCTGAAGCCGTGGTGCACCCTCTCCCCGTTGTCGCCGTGATAGCTGCCGTCCTCCGCGTCCAGGTCGGCGATGCACATGAACCCTCCGAGACGCAGCAGCCGTCCCGCCCTCTCAATCATGCGGGCCGGGTCGGCCACGTGGTGCAAAGCCATGCTGCTGAAGATCAGGTCCACCGCCAGATCGGGGAGGGGGTCGACACTCAGGTCCAGCCGCAGGGGGGTAACGTTGCTCGCTCCCATGTCCTCGATCTTCGCCTGCAGCGCCTTGAGCGCCTCCTCGGAGGTGTCCAGCGCCACGATAGTGCCGAGGTAGTCGCACAGCGCCATCGTGACCAGCCCGCTACCGCAGCCGATCTCCAGGGCCGTCATCTCGGGTGACAGCGCCACCGCTTCACGAATCGCTTCCGCCACATCGCGGGTTCTGTCGATCCGCCGGGGCTTCTCCTCCCACCCGGCCGCTGCGCGCTCGAAACGGTCTGTGCCACTGATCTCCACTGCGATTGCCTCCCGATACTCCTGCCGCGAAGCGCGCGACAGGGCCAGAGAACGTGAGAAGGGTGGGCCGGCCGGCCCACCCTCATGCCATGCGCCGACTTCACTCGGTCGAGCCGATACCTCCGGGCCGTCCTGTGCCGTCTCTCGCCGTACTCCGCCGTTCTCCGTGTCTCTGCGTCTCTGTGGTCGGTCGTTCCCCGCGCCTCTGCGTCTTCCCGGTCAGCCGTTCTCGTGCTGCTCCCCGAACTTGTCCCGTTTCTCCCACTCCGTCGGGTGGTCCAGGGGGAACTCGCTTTTCATCACCGACTCCGCCACGCGCCGGAGGCCCTCGTCCAAAGAGGTCGGCGGTGCCCACAGCAGCTCGGCCATCTTCTCTGACTTGCCCAGGAGACTGGTGCCCTTCGGGGTGCCCTTGAACCGGGGCTCCTTGCCCATGTACTCACCCAGCCTGGTGGCGATCTCCACCACCGAGACCTTCTCGAGCCCCGTCATGTTCAGGTACACGCACGGGATGTCGCAGTGCTCCGCCGCCGCCATCATCAGGTCCAGAATGTCGTCCAGCCAGATGCAGTTGACGAACTCGGTGGTAATATCGACTGCCTCGCCGTCCCGGATCTGCCGGGCGATGTCCGTGGGGACGCCAAACTCCTCGTGATAGGCGTAGAAGATCCGCTGCACCATGGCCGGGGTGCTGTTGCGGCGGCAGAAATACTCCGTCATCCACTCGGCGCCGACACGGGTCATCCCGTAGAAGCTGGGCGGCTGCGGAGCGTCCTTTTCCGAGCAGCCGTCCACGGTATCCGGGTAGATATTGCCGCTGGAGGCGTACATGATGCCTCCGCAGTCGGCGAAGTGCTCCATGATCCGTGCCACCGCCATGACCTGCACTTCCACCGTGTACTGCGGGTCCGTCCCGGCACCGAACTTGATGCCGGCCATGTTGTACACGTAGTCATAGTCGTTGGGGACGTTGCGCAGGGCATCTTCCGCCGACAGGTCGGCCTGGTAGATGCCGCAGCCCAGCTTCTCGAACTCCGTCTGGATCTCGCGGTTGCTGAACCGGGCGAGCACGTCGACTTCATTGCCGCTCTGGACCAGCTTGGGCACCAGGTGCTTTCCCATCTTGCCCGCTGCGCCCAGAACCATCACACGCTTGTGCTCCATTGCGTTCCCTCCGTGTGCTTGTACATCGCGTCAAGACAAGGCCGGTCGTGCCGGGGGGCGGCGTGGCGCCTGCGGCAGCCTGCGCGCCGCTTGGAAGAAAGCCGCGTGCCGGTCAGGGACCCGCCGGCACGGTGGCGGCACCACCTCCCAGTATACGCCATGCCCCCGCAGGACCTCAATGGCTCAAGGGGCACGGCCCGGCGGTCAGGGCGGCCCTCTGCGGCTCACGCCTCCTTCGCCTTCGAGTCCAGCACCACGTTGGCGAAGTGGGCCAACTCGTCGACGCTGAAGGGGACCGTCAGCTAAATCTCGGCTCCGGCCGCCCAGGCGGCATACACCACCCGCTGATCGGCCGGGCCCAGCAGCGCCACCGGGCGAGCTGCTTTCGTCGCCAGCAGGTACACCAGCCACTCGACGCCCTTGCCACCCTCGATCCCGTAGTCCACCACGGCGAAGGCGACCTCATCGGGGATCGGGTCTGGGTTCACAACCAGGTCGCAGTCGGCTCTCACCAGAGCCTCTCTCACGCCTGCGAGGTGTTCCCAGTCCGCCGAGCGTGAGAACAGGGCGGCCAGTCGGCTGTGCTCGATGCCCTCCGGTGCGGTACCCATCCGGATCATCTCCTGTCTGATGGCGCGCCGGCTCTCGTGAAGCCAGCGCTTCACCGTCCCCTCGGCCACGCCGAGTTCCGCCGCGATCTGGGCCAGCCCCCGGCCGTCCCAGTAGTGGCGGCGCAGCGCCGTGCCCCGCGGCTCAGGCAGAAGCGAGATGGCCTGCTGCAGGCCCTGAGCCAGCTCCAGAGCCGAGCACCGCTCCCAGTACTCCGCGGCCTGCGGGGGAAGCGCCTCGTCCAGCCCGACCGTCGCCCTCCGGGCCGCCGCCCGCCGCCGCATCCGCGCCTGATTGCGCACGATCCCCGCCAGCCAGTGCCCGACGCGCGCGGGCTCGCGGAGGGCGCCGATGGCGGCGAGCGCCGCCGCGAAGCTCTCCTGCACGATGTCCCGGGGGTCCTCGGCCCCACCGGCCTCGGCGAGCGCGATCTGCAGCAGCCTGGCCCGGTGCTCCTCGCACAGACGGCCGAAGGCCTCGATATCACCCGGCCGCGCCCCGAAGACCGGTGAGCGGTCGGCGTCGTCGTCGTGGGTCATGGGGTCACCTCCTGACATCCATGTTGCCTGAGGCCAAGAGAAGGTTCTGTCTGCGCGGGCCCAGGTTACCGCAGGAAGAGGACTCCTCCCGCCGGCGGCGAAGCATCCCTCGCCACCTACTACACATGGGGGGCCTCCCGCCATGACTCCGCGCGAACGCTGGCTGGCTGTGCTCAACCACCAAGTCCCCGACCGGGTTCCGGTAGACTACCGGGCCACCCCGGAGACCACCCGCAAGCTCATGGACCATCTGAATATCCATGACTTCCAGGCGCTCATGGAGCGCCTGCATGTGGACCCGTTGGTGGATGTCGGCCCACGCTACGTCGGGCCTCCCATCCCCGCCGGGCAGGATGTGTTCGGCATCAAGTACCAGACCACCGACTACGGCACCGGCTCATACAGCGACGCGGTGGTCCACCCCCTGGCCGGGTTCACCTCCATCGAGCAGATCGAGGCCGAGTACCGGTGGCCGCAGCACGACTGGTGGGACTACTCGGACATCCCGGCGCAGGTGGAGGGCAAGGACGATTGGGTGGTGCGCGGCGGCGGCTCGGAGCCCTTCGCCACCTACAAGTTCCTCCGCGGCACCGAGCAGGGCTACATCGACCTCATCGACAACCCCGAGATGGTGCACTACTGCCTGGGCAGGCTGTATGACCTGTGCTACGAGACCACGCGCCGCGTCTACGAAGCCATTCCCGGCAAGGTCATCTGGACCTGGGTGGCCGAGGACGTGGGCTCTCAGCAGGGCCTGCTCATCTCCCTTGCCCAGATCCGGGAGTTCTTCCTGCCACACTTCACGCGGATGAACGATCTGGTCCATTCGGCGGGCGCCTTCTCGTTCCATCACAGCGACGGGGCGGTGCGCGACAACATTCCCAATATGCTAAAATCCGGCATCGACGTGCTGGACCCCGTGCAGTGGCGCGCACATGGCATGGACCGCGAGGCGCTCAAGCGCGATTACGGTGACCGGCTGGTGTTCCACGCGGCCATGGACAACCAGCACACGCTGCCCTTCGGCACGGTGGCGGAGGTGAAGCAGGAGGTGGATGACAACATCCGCATCCTCGGCGCCGGCGGCGGCTACATTCTCGGCCCCTGCCACAATCTCCAGGCCGTGGGCCCGGCCGAGAACATCGTCGCTATGTACGACCGGGCCTTCGAGATCGGGGCGTACTAGGACGGCGAGTCGCGAGTCGCGGGTCAACGGCCAACGGCGCCAACGGCCAACGGCGCCAACGGCTACGGCGGCCGGTGCGGCGGAGAGCCTGATATTGGGATCGGGCGCTGTGCCGTTGCCACACAGCCCCACAGCGGCGAGACAAGGGTAGCCACGGTCGCGAGCCCGAATCAAAGCCCAATCTCCCCCCGTCTGGCCGTTCGTGCGCTCCGCGAAAACCACGCGGGGGAGGTCGGCACCGACAGCCACGGGAACCGGCAGGCGGCAGGCTGCGGTGCGTACCGCGGCTGCGGCCTGCGACTATCGCGCCAACTGCCCGCCGCCCAGCCACCGATGGGAGCAAACCCCGAGCATGAGCTGCACTCCACAGGCGAGATGCCTTCTTGCCGTTCGCGCGCTGGTCCTGGCCGGTTTTCTGCTGGCCGCCGGCGTCGCCGCAAGTGCCGCGGAGAGCTGGACGATGCTCTCCGACCTCGACACCACCGGCCGCCTGTGGATCCCGGACGGCGGGCCCAACAGCGGCGTGCGGGTCACAGCCGATGCGGCCTATTCGGGCCAGCGCGGTCTCTCCGTGGAGCTACTGCCGCAGGGCGACCGGCCCATGGTGCGTCAGACCTGGGGGACGGATGTCAGCGACCTGCGCTGGAGCCACGACAGTCGCCTCCGCTTCTGGCTCCGCGGCAACGCCCTGGCCAAAAGCCCGCACGGTGGCGTCATTCTCGAGGAGAGCAATGGCCGTCAGGGCGGAGGGAACTCGCACTGGATTCTCTCCATCCCCGGCGAGAGCTACTCAGACACTCAGTGGCATCAGGTGACGCTCGGGCCCCTGAGCACCGCCGAGAACGCCGAGTGGGCCCCGGATACCAACGGTCGTCTCGACACGGAACGCATCGTGCGAATCCTGTTCGTGGCCCAGCAGGACGGCGCCGGCGAACAGCACGTGCCGTACACAGTAGCCGTTGACGACGTGGAGGTGAGCAACGTGCAGCCCCTGCCGGTGCGCTATGCCGACGCCACGGTGGAGCCCGCACCCGCTCACGTGACCCCGATCTGGCGCGGCTTTGTGGGCCGCCACCGGGCTCACCCGGCCCTGGTGCAGTTCTCTGACGTAACCGGCTGGTCGGTGGGCATGCACGGAGGCGCGGAGGCCACCGTCGTGCGCTCCGAGGAGGAGCCGTGCCACGAGGACCTCAAGTACCAGGCCAAGATCAGCTACCGCTCCTCCGACGGCTCGGGCCATGTGGAGCTCGTCCCGCCACGGCCCATCCCGGCTCCCCCCTCCTTCAACGCCGCCCGCGCCTGGGTCTACGGGAACAACTGGTCCTGGGTGCCTGACCCCGGCACCCCGCCGGTGAATGTGTGGCTGCGGCTCAGGGACGCCGCCGGACAGACTCACCGGCTCGACCTGGGTGTCGTGAACTTCAAGTTCTACGGGCTCCTGACCAAGCGGCTATGGGACACGCCCGGAGGCGACCCGCGCCATCTGTGCTATGGCGGACCGGTGGACGGGCGGATACACCCACCGGCCACGCTGGAGGCCATTGAGATCCGCGGCGGGACCCAGCCGGACTGGCGCACGATCTACCTCGAGTCCGTGGCGCTCCACCAAGACGACATGCCCCTACCTCAGTTCCATCCGGAACGCCTGGAGAATCTGCCGTTCCCCACCACTCCGGACACCATCCTGCCCACCCTGGCGCAGCCCGCGACGGTGCGCCTGGCCGCTCTGGGCAAGAGCTTCGTCTTCACCGCCTCGGGTGACGAGCAGGTGCGCTGGCGCTACCGGCCGCAGACCGGTACTCTGTCCGATCTGACGGTAGCGGTGGCCGGGGGGAGCGCATTCCGCCCGTGCGCGGAGGCCGGCGTCGTGGTGGTCCTGGCCGGCCGCGAGCGCGGGCCGCAGGACCCGGCGGTCACCCGCACGCTGCTTGCCCAACACCTAGATGGCGACGAGGTCACCACCCGCTGGCGCGCCTCCGTCGAGGGCGATAGTGTCGAGTACACCATCTCCCTGCGGGCGCGGGGCAAGTCCCTGGTGGTGGACTGGCGGTCCGACCTGGGGAAAGTGGCCGCACTCGCCCTGGGCAAGGCCGACAGGCTCCTGCAGCCGCGGGTGGTCCGGGTGCCTTACCTCAATATCCACAACTCCGGCCCCGGCATCCTGCTGGATCAGGGCACCTTCTGCAGCGTCCTCCTGGACTGGTACAACACCGAAAGCTCCAGTTTCTACTGCCATCGGGCGGAGGTCGAGAGCGGCAAGGCCTTCCTGAACGGGGGGGCGCTCTACACGCCTCTCACCGACGGCGGCCGAAACCCGATGGGAGAGCGGCTTTTCATCAGCGTTTCCTCCCGGTTTGACGAAGTGCTGCCCAACATCCCCAACCCGCCCTCCACCCAGAAAGCGGTGAGCCGCAGTCGGCTCTACTGCCATATCGGAGGGACTGCTCCGGACCGCTTCGATGGCTATCTCACCACCTGGCGTGAGTTCCACCGCAAGGGCATCCGGCAGGTCAGAGTCTCGCACCACGAAGATGCCTGGACCAATGGCGCGGACGTGGGGCAGGGGGGACAGGAGTACACCATGTGCACCGAGGCCGCGCCCGAGGTGGGTGATGACAAGCTCATCGCCTACTGCGGCGCCATGCGTGCCATGGGCTACAGCATTGGCCTGTACGAGAACTTCACCGATTACAACCCGCTGGGCAAGTCCTGGGACGAGCGCAACTGTGGTCGGGATTCGCACGGCGAGATGGTGCGAGTCTGGCCGCCGACGTACGCTCTGCGCCCGCCCAAAGCGCTGGACATGGCCCTGGACTACCCGCGGAGAGTGGCGGCGAAGTTCGGCACCAACACCGCCTACCGCGACTGCGCCACCGCCTACCCGCCGTGGGGGCAGGTGGACTTCCAGGCCGGGACGCCGGGCGCCGGCAAGTTCTCCACCAACTTCCGGGCCTGGGGCGCCCTGCTGATGGATGGGCACAAAGCCTACGGTGGGCCGATCTACAGCGAGGGAGGCCACCACTGGTTCTTCGCCGGCCTGGTGGACGGCAACTACGCCCAGACGGGTATCTACAGCGGCGAGACCCGGCTTCTGCTGGACTTCGACCTGCGCAAGATACACCCTCTTCAGGCCGATATCTCGATGACCCCCGGTTGCGGGTGGGGGCCGGACGGCATCTGGAGCGGTCTCGCCGCCACCATCGCCTACGGGCACATCGGCTTTCTGCCCTTCGGAGACGTCACCGAGGCCGCGCGCTACTACTACCTGATCCAGCAGCTTCAATCGCGCTACACCATGGAGCCGGTGGCCGAGGTGCTGTACCATCAGGCGGGCCGGCTGCGCGACGCGAGCCAGGCCATCCGCGACGATGCGCTGGGCAGCAACCAGGTGCTGGTCCGGTACCAAAACGGGTTGCAGGTGGCGGCCAACTACAATGCCGACCGGCCCTGGGTGGTGCGCCTCGATGCCGGGGAGACGACTCTCAATGGTTTCTCGTGGGCCGCAAGCGGCCTGGGTCTCGACGAGTTCTGCACCGTGAGCGAGGGCCGGCGGCTCGGGTACGTGGACTGCCCGGCCTACCTGTTCGCCGACGCCGGCGGCAAGTGGCACGACTTCGGCCCGATCGCCACCGACGGCACGGTGGTCCTGCACCGTCAGGGCGATTTGGCAGACCGTCTGCTGGTCCTCGGGCCCACCGACGAGCTGGCATTGGGGCTTGCCCCGGGCACGAGGCTCCAGGCCTTCGACCGCGAGGACAGGCCGCTAACCGAGGCCAAGCTCGCGGCATCCGGCAAAGCGCGGCTGAGACTGCCGCCCGGCACGGACTACCTGATGCTCACTCGTTGACTTCCGGCGCCAGGGCCCCCTTCGCCGCCCCTGCCGCCGTCGCCGTACCCGCCGTCGCCGTTGACTGCCGTCGCCGTTGACTCGTGACTCGTGACTCGCCGACTCGCGACCGCGAAGCGCCGACTCTCCTCCGAGGAGCCTACTGATGCCCCACAAAGCGCTGTGTACCGGGCTGTACCAGACCATGGTTCGTATCCGTCTCTTCGAGCAGACACTGCGCCAGTTCTATGATTATCGGGGCTATGCCGATCTCAGGCCCCAGCCCGGCGGCACAGGGGCCGCCGATGAGCTGGTGATGACCGATGGGTACGACTTCCAGAGCGTGGGGATGATCGGCGGGGCGGTGCATCTGTCCATCGGGCAGGAGGCCACCGAGGCCGGAGTGTGCGCTGTGCTCACCGAGCAAGACAGCGTGGTCGGCTCCCATCGCGGGCACGGGCACGCGATTGCCAAGGGCATCAGCCCCAAGGCCGCCCTGGCCGAGCTCATGGGCCGCGTCACGGGCTGCAGCCGCGGCTGCGGGGGCTCCATGCACCTGTTCAGCCCGGAGCTGACCTTCCTGGGTGGCAATGGCATCGTCGGCGGGCAGATCCCCATCGCCCTCGGCCCGGCCTTCGCCGCCAGGTACCGCGGCACCCGGGACATCTCGGTGGCCTTCTTCGGCGACGGCGCCGTCAATCAGGGCGTGCTGTATGAGACGATGAACCTCGCCGCCACCTGGAAGCTCCCGCTGCTGCTGGTGTGTGAGAACAATCTGTACGCCAACTCGACACCCATCGGAATCTCCGTGCCCGCCGCGGACTTGGCGCCAAGGGCCGAGGGGTTTGGCATGCCGGGGCACATCGTGGACGGGCAGGACGTGTTGGCGGTGCACGCGGTGGCGAGCCTCGCCGCCGACCGTGCCCGCGCCGGGGAGGGGCCCACATTCATCGAGGCCAAGACCTATCGTTTCGAGGGGCATTGTGGCCACGCAAGCCACCAGAACCAGGAGGAGTGCGCGCAGTGGAAAGAGCGCGACCCGATCGCGCTCTTCCAGCGGCGTCTGGTGGCCGAGGGCATTACAAGCGAGCAGGAGCTGGAGAGCATCCGTGCCGGCGTACAGCAGGAGATCGAGCAGGCCATACAGTACGCCCAGACCAGCCCCTTCCCGGAGCCGCAGGCGGTGGATGAGCTGCTGGTGTAGAGGTCCGGCCGAAAGCCGTTCACAGCCGTCCCGCAGGGCGGGATCGGGCTCTCCACTAACACTATGCATGAACGCACTGGAGCCACATT
>CAZXDD010000221.1:0-11729 GCA_964639415.1 uncultured Armatimonadia bacterium | reverse complement strand
GAGATAATGAGCGGTGACTGGAGTTCAGACGTGTGCTCTTCCGATCTGAACCCGCACAGAACGCACAGGACGCAGCGTCTGCGGAACGGGAAGCGTCCGCGACGCAGGAGGCGCCCACGGAGACAGAAGCACCCGAGGAGACACCGGAGGCGCCGCCGCAGGCCGAGACCGGCGAGGCCCCGGACATCGGCGTTTTCGGTATCCTGCGCTTCGCCGTCAGCCTGCTGAGCCAGCAGGCCTGGGTGGAGCTGGGGCTGCAGGCGCTGCCGGGCCACGATACCAGAACCGACCTGCCCGCGGCGCGGGTGGCCATCGACACGCTGACCTTCCTCGTCGACAGGCTCCAGCCGGACCTGGACGAGGGCGAGAAGAAGGAGCTGGAGGGGCTGTTGGCCAACCTGCGCGCCAACTACGTGCAGCGGGCGTGAGGGTGTTGGCGAGGCAGTGGCGTGCCGATGAACGCCGTCGCCGCCACTGCGTAGGGCAAGGGGACGCTCCTCCGCCGGTTTCAGTGTAGGTGAAACATGGCGCGATGCTTCAACTGAAGTGAAACGGGTCAGCACCGGCGCCGGGCGCAAGTGGCCTCAATGAGAGGGGTAAGCCGCACTTGGAGATCACCTTAGCACACCACGCGGGCTTCTGCTTCGGCGTCCGCCGCGCCATCGAGCGGGCCGTGGAGGAAACCACCTCCCGGGGCAAGCTGTACTCCCAGGGGCCGCTGATCCACAATAAGCAGGTGGTGGACGGGCTGCGGGAGATGGGCCTGGAACCGATCGAGGACATCGAGGCGGCCCCGGAGGGGGCCGCGGTGATGCTGCGCACCCACGGGGTCGGGCCGTCGGTCTACCAGCGTGCCGCCCAGCGCGCTCTCGAGGTCATCGACGCCACCTGCCCCTTCGTGGCCAGAGCCCAGAAGGAGGCCAGAAGGCTGGGCGAGGCCGGGTATCAAGTCCTGATCCTGGGCGAGCCGGACCACCCCGAGGCCCAGGCGATCCGGGAGCACACCGGGGGCTCGGCGCGCATCGTCCAGCATCGCGGCGACCTGCAGGATCTGCACCTGGGCCGGCGGGTGGCCGTGGTGTGCCAGACCACGCAGAGGTTCGAGGCGCTCCGGGAGGTGGTGGACGCCCTGCTGCCCCGGGTGTCGGAGCTGGCCGTGGCCAACACCATCTGCGATGCCACCACTCAGAGGCAGGAGGCGGCGCTGCAGATGGCCAGGGAGGTGGATCTGGTGATCGTCATCGGGGGCCGCCACAGCGCCAATACCACGCGGCTGGCGCAGATTTGCGCCGACACGGGGAAGACGACGCACCACATCGAGACGGCGGAGGAGATCGACCCGGAGTGGCTCAAAGGCGTCGGCAGAGTGGGGGTCACGGCGGGGGCCTCCACGCCGGATGAGGCGATCCAGGCCGCGGTCTCTCGGCTCAGGGAGTTGGCGGGAGAACCGGGACAGTAGAACCAGAGCTCGTGACATGCGCATGAGAGGCGATGTCTCTATCGGCCGACGGCCGGTGGCCAGCGATCACCTCTCCCAGCCCGCGCAGCGGGCGTCCGGGAGAGTCGGGCGGTCGTGCCGACCGCCGGCGAGTGAGGGCGCGCCCCGCCGGGGAGCCTCCGCGCTTGCGCCAGGGCGCCCCCCCACGGCAGAGGATGAGACACTTGTCTCCCGAAGTGCAGGCCCGGCGAGACCACGTCTGCCGGGGCTTCCTGCGGCCCCCGGCACGGGGTGTCAGGAGGTCTGGGAATGCGGCGAGCTCGGACACCGGAGCGGCGGGGGGCGGGAACAGCCGTTCCATGCCACCTTGACTGCCCAAAGCCCGGTGCTATAATGATCTGGCCGAGGAGTAGTTCATCCTGCGGCAGTATCCGGCCGACTGATGATCGCCCTGACCCGGGCGGGTCTCCTGTCCGGGCCTGCGGCGTTGCGGGCTGCGATCCCGCCACGTCCGCCCCGGGAAGACGGAATCAGAGAGCGGCTAACGGGGCATGTCGGGACGAGGTGACCCGCCGGTGACCAAGCTTTTCACCAGCCTCAAGCAGGCTTTGATAGGCCAGTTCATCGCCGACAGCACGGCGGCGCCGGTGGTGCGTATCCGGGTCAAGTGCGCCAAGTGCGGTGAGACCATCGCCACCCGGGTGGACAAGGCCTACGAGTTGCAGTGCGAGTACGCCGACGTCGAGGGCGGCGATCCCGACACCCCGCCCCCTCCCACCGGCTATGTCCTACACAAGGAAGTCGTGGGGCGCAACTGCCAGAATCTGGTTCATTTCGTGGTCCACTTCGACGCTCGGCGGCGCATGGTCGGCCATGAGATCACCGGTGGCGAGTTCCTGGGGTGCGAGGAAGTCAACTGACCGGCGACCCGAGCCGCCGGCGCCGCGCACAGGCGGTTGAGGGGTCTTCCCCGCGGACGGGCGTCGGCCACAGGAGTTCGGGCGCAGGACAACCCCACATGAGCCACGAAGCACAGACACCGCCCGGCGCCACGCCGGGCGCTGCATTCCCCCGCTTTCATCCCGCGGCCAATGTCGCTTTGCTGGCGCTTCTCTCCTATGGGTTCCTCGTGGCCGTGCCGCTGGTGCGCGGGGTGCCCCCTGAGGTGGGCGTCATCGGGGGCAGTCTGCTCTTCGCCGCCCTCTGTCTGGGCATGGTGGGTGCCGGAGCGGCCCTGGTTGTCCCATGGGCGATGGAGGCCGCGCTGGCCGCGGGCTTCCTGGCCGCCTGGGGGCTGGTGGCGCAATGGGGCCCGGATGCCGACTGGGCCAAGCTCTACCTGGGCCCCGCGGCCAATGTCTGCTTCCTCCTGGCCTGCCTGTTCGTCGGCAAGCTGCTCTCGAGGATCGTGCGCGAGCGGGCCCTGGCGCTGCCCGTGGCCATCGTGGCCGGACTCGCCGACATCTTCACGGTGTTCTGGGGGCCGACCGGCGAGGCGCTACAGCACGCGCCCCAGTTGGTGCAGAGGCTCTCTCTGGCCATTCCCGAAGCCGGGTCGGCCGCCGGCGCCCGGGGCGCCCAGGGCCTGGCCTACGTGGCCGCCATCGGCCTGGGTGACTTCATTTTCCTGGCCCTGTTCATGGCGCTGGCGGTACGCTTTGGCTTCAACGCGTCACGCACCTTCTGGGCCATGCTGGCCGGAGCCGCCGTCGGCATCCTGCTGGCACTTAACCAGAGCCTGGGGCTCCCCGGCATGCCGCTTCTGCCGTACATGGGCGCCGGGTTCATCATTGCCAATGCCCGGGAGTTCCGGCTGTCTCGCACCGAGCTCCGCGACCTGTTCATTGCCCTGGGGATCCTGGTGGCCCTGTTGGTGATGGCGGCGGTGACGTTCCATCGCCCGCCGGAGCGCAGCGCCGACGAGGCTTGGGACCCCACCGCGCCCAGGTCGGCAAAGTCCAAGGATCCAGACAACGCCTCGCGGGCTACACCACCCGGGACGCGATCTGAGCCGCAGCCCGAGGCGGCCGGCGCCGATTCCCGATAACCCAGGCCCGCGAGTTGAGGAGCAAACAAAAGTGGCCGACCGTTACGACCCCCATGTCATCGAGCCAAAGTGGCAGCAGTACTGGGAGCAGCAGGGCTGTTTCCGCATCGACAGAGACCCCGCCAGGCCCAAATACTACTGCCTCAACATGTTCCCCTACCCCTCGGGCGACCTGCACATGGGGCACATGCGCAACTACATCATCGGCGACGTCCTGGCGCGCTTCCACATGATGCGCGGAGAGGCCGTCATGCACCCCATGGGCTGGGACGCCTTCGGCCTGCCGGCTGAGAACGCAGCCATCCAGCGCCAGATCCATCCCTCCACCTGGACCCGTAACTGCACCGAGACCATGCACAAGCAGTTCTCGCAGCTCGGGATCAGCTACAACTGGGACAGGGAGGTCAACACCTCCGCCCCCGACTACTACAAGTGGACCCAGTGGCTGTTTCTCAAGCTCTACGAGGCCAAGTTGGCCTACACCGGCACCACCACCGTCAACTGGTGCCCCTCGTGCCAGACCGTGCTTGCCAATGAGGAGCTCGACGGCGACCTGTGCGAGCGCTGTGGCAGCATGGTGGAGCCGCGCCAGGAGGGCAACCAGTGGTTCTTCAAGATCACCGACTACGCCGATCGCCTGCTGGACGACATTGAGCTGCTGGACAACTGGCCCGAGCGGGTGCGGCTCATGCAGGCCAACTGGATCGGCCGCTCGCATGGGGTGTCCTTCGAGCTCGCCGTCGACGGCCGCCCGGAGAAGATCGGGGTCTTCACCACCCGCATCGACACCATCTACGGCGTGACCTACGTCGTCCTGGCCCCCGAGCACCCGCTGGTGACGACGCTCACCGCCGGGACTAAGTACGAGCAGGCCGTGCGTGAGTTTGCCAAGGAGGCGCTGCGCGAGGGCGAGATCGCCCGCTCGGCCGCCGACACCGAGAAGCGCGGCGTCTTCACCGGCGCCTACGCCGTGCACCCGCTCACCGGCGCCAAGGTCCCCATCTGGGTGGGCAACTACGTCCTCATGGGCTACGGCAGCGGCGCGATCATGGCCGTGCCCGCCCACGACCAGCGCGACCTGGAGTTCGCCCGCAAGCACGACCTCCCCGTCACCGTCGTCATTCAGCCCGAGGGCATCCTGCTGGACGCCGACTCGATGACCCAGGCCTACGTGGAGCCCGGCATACAGGTCAACAGCGCGCAGTTCGATGGCATGCGGTCCGAACAGGCCAAGGAGGCCATCGCCGACCACCTGCAGAGCATCGGGGTGGGAGAGCGCACAACCAACTACCGCCTGCGGGACTGGCTCATCTCCCGCCAGCGCTACTGGGGAGCGCCGATCCCCATCATCTGGTGCGATGACTGCGGCGACGTGCCGGTGCCCTTCGAGGACCTGCCGGTGCTGCTGCCGGAGGAGGCGGAGTTCAAGCCCACCGGCGACTCGCCCCTGGAGCGCCACCCCACCTTCTCTCAGGCTACCTGTCCCCGCTGTGGCAAGCCCGCCAAGCGCGAGACGGACACGATGACCACCTATGTGTGCTCCTCGTGGTACTATCTGCGCTATGCCAGTCCGAGGCTGGACGACGCCATCTTCGACCGCGAGGACGTGGATTACTGGCTGCCGGTGAACCAGTACGTCGGTGGTGTGGAGCATGCCGTGCGCCATCTGCTCTACAGCCGGTTCATCACCAAGTTCCTCAAGGACCAGGGCTACCTGGACTTCGACGAGCCCTTCGCCCGCCTGTTCACCCAGGGGATGATCTACAAGGACGGGGCGAAGATGAGCAAGTCCAAGGGCAATGTGGTGGGGATCGACGAGATGACCGACAAGTACGGCGCCGACACGGCCCGTACGTTCATCCTCTTCGTCGGCCCGCCGGAGCAAGACGCCGAGTGGAGCGACACCGGCGTGGACGGCGCCCACCGCTTCCTGATGCGCGTGTGGCGCATGGTCTCCGGCGGCGAGCACTTCAGCCCAGGCTGGCGGCAGGCGCTGCCGGAACAGCCCGACGATGCCGATCGGGCGATGCGCCGCAAGACCCACCAGACCATCCAGCGGGTCTCGGACGACCTGGCCAACATGGGCCTCAACACGATGATCAGCGCCATGATGGAGCTGACCAACGAGCTCTTGCCCTATAGCGAGAAGCTCGGGGAAAGCGAAGGCAAGCGGGCGGTGTACAGCGAGGCGGCGGAGTCGCTGCTGGTGATGCTGTCCTTGGCCGCCCCGCACATGTGTGAGGAGCTCTGGGAGCAGACGGGCCACGGTAGCAGCCTGCTGCAGGCGCAGTGGCCGGTGGCCGACCCGGCGCTGGCGGCCGAGGAGACGGTGACCATCGTGGTGCAGGTCAACGGCAAGGTCCGCGACCGCCTGGACGTCCCGGCCGGCTCAGACATGGAGCCACTGAAGGAGCAGGCGGCCAAGCTGCCCGGAGTGGAGAAGCACGTGGAGGGCAAGCAGATAGTGAAGGTCATCACGGTGCCGGACAAGCTGATCAACATCGTGGTGAAGTAGGCCGCAAGTCGTCGCCGCCCTCGGCGCCGTTGCCGTCCGCCGTTGCCCTCTCCAGAGCGGCCGTATCGCGAAGGAGAGGGAGAGCGGCCCGATAGGGGCGCAGGGAGCGGCGCCGTGGCCGTCCGCCACGGGCTATCGCGGTGAAGATTGTCCGGCGGGCAGAGCCCCAACTCGACGCGAAGCGCCTGCCCTCCTGATGCTTTGCAGATACGGCCGGGCCCGGCGCCTATCCCTCCCCATCGCCATCCAGCACCCTCAGCGTCTGGATGCACGCCCATCGCCGCTTGTTCACTCGCCTCAACTCGGCGATATAGCTGTCCCACTCCTGCCCGCGGCCCAGCTCGCGCAGCAGAGCCTGCATGCACCGCAAGTGCGGCACGCTGCGTTCGTAGCCGGTGCGGTTGGCCTCCTCGATGCAGGACTCGGCGATGCTCCGCCAGATCGCGATTGCTGTGTCCGGGTGGCTGCAGGTCACCTCTTCGGCCAGCTTCAGCTCCAGGCCGCGCGTCCCCCAGGGATGCCTGTCACCCCAGCCGCCGTAGAGAGCGGCCGCTCTGTCCCGGTCGCCCTCGGCCAGAGCGATCTCGATGAGCAATGCCGTCATCGGGAAGCGCTCCGTCTCCTCCCGGGCGCCGGGCGAGCACTCGGTGTCCGGCAGCGGCCAGCCGGCCTGCCCGGACAGAGCGCCTCCGCTCTCCAGGTAGGCCAGACAGGCGGCCCTCACCGGGGCCCAGAGGTCCAGACCCTGCGCCGCGTGGCGCAGCGTCTCGTACCCGGCCAAGGAGGGGTTCTGCGCGAAGTCATCGGCCAGAAGGGCCGCCACCATCGCCGCGTCGCCTTCGCTTTGGGCGATGTCGCGGAGGCGTTGGCGGAGGTTCGTCGCGTGGAAGTCGTACCTGCCGGTCGATTGCCGGATGCCCTCCCTGGCCATGGCCCTGGCGTCCGCGGTTCTCCCCGCCTGGATCAGCAGCTCCACCGTCCTCTCGCGGCCGACATCTGCGTAGGCCTCTCCGGTGGCCAGGGAAACGGCCTCCTCCAGCCTGCCGGCGGCGGCGAGGGCGTCCACGGCCCAGCGCCGCAGGGAGCGCGAGTCCCAGTCACTATCCTCTGCGTCGGCCGACTTCCCCGCCGGGCCGGGGCGCAGGCCGGAACGCACCAGCAAGACCTGAGCCACCTCGTTCCAGGCCGCCGGCTGCGCCTGCCAGATGGCCAGATCGTCGGTGCCACCGGTGAGGCCGAAGCTGTCCTCCAGGTACCTCTCATACATCCACAGGATGCGCTGAGCGGGGGGGAGGGACGAGTGGCTGAGGGCCTCCCACACCACGGCCAGCGCGCCGCGGACGGCCTCGGCGGTCTCCCCCTCGTCGTCGCTCTCCTCAACCTGCTCATTGCCGGCCTCCAGCAGTTCCAGGCCCAGCTTGAGCACCTCGTCGGCGCCGCCTGCGTCCACAATCGCCCGGAAGCACTCCGTCAAGGTGCTGTAGTCGGGCGTGTAGCAGCTATCCGACCAGCTCCGCGACCAGCCCCTCTCGACGATGACTTCCTCAAGTGCCTCGCTTGCCTCCTCGATGAGACCTTCGATATCGCCGCTGACCACCTGGATTCGACGAAGCAGGAACTCCAGGACACCCTCGACCTCGCTGCGGAGCTGGTGCAGCAGGGCCCGCAGCTCAGAGGCATCCAGCCGATCCAGGTACTGCTCCACAGAGGGGACCTCGAGTGGCTCCGTGGGCGCGGCGGCGGCTATCGCACCGACGGCCGGCGGCTCAGGGGCCGTAGGGGCGCAGGCCGGGTCGGCCGCTGCGGGGGGCCCGGGGACTTCGCGGCCGGTTCTCACCCATTCCTGGTACTCCAGCACCACGGCCACGGCGTGCTCGCAGGGCTCCGCTTCGCCGCAGGAGCACTCCGCAGAGGGCCCCTCCCCCTGCACGGTAACCTCCTCGTCGGAGACGGTGGCGCAGATCCCCCCCTCCGGGGTGAGCGCGATGTCGGTGACCTGCCCTTGCTTGCGGAGCGAACGGCCGCGGGCGAGAGTTCGGTGTCCGGCCCAGGCAACGAGGTCGTCCCAGGTGAGGGTGGCGAGGGGATCGGTCGATCTGTCCGGCATCCGTGCTGCCTCCGTTCTCGATGGCCCACAGTCGCCGCCGGAGCAAAGTGGCGGCGCGCGGCCACCCTCTGCCGGGCCCTGCAGGACCCTCACCGCCGCGAGTACACGATGGCGCGTCCCGGCCCCCGGTTGCCCTGCGGTCCGCGGTCAACGTATAATGATCGCATCCCGGTCGGTGACCGTCACCGATCGCAAGTCTGCATCACCGCCCGCTCTATCCGGACGCCGGGGCGCCCGGGGACGGGTCTCCGAGGGGTGCCCGGTGCCGGAGTTCACCAAGACCCAACGCATCGCTCTGGTCGCGGGCATCGGGATAACCGTCATCGCGATGGGCCTGGTGGCGATGGTGCGGGGTTGTCGCTCGGGCCCAACACTGGTGGTGTCCGCAACCGCGGCCGGTCCCGCAAGTGAGGCTTCTTTGGCCTCTGTGACCGTGCACGTCAAGGGTGCCGTGGCCGTGGAGGGTCTCTATCGGCTTCCCAATGGGGCCAGGGTCGCCGACGCCATCGCGACTGCAGGCGGGGCCACGGAGGATGCCGACCTGCAGCAGTTGAACCTGGCCGCCTTCCTCACCGATGGCCAGCAGGTCAACGTACCCCGGCGGTTCATCCCCCCGACGCCGACCGGCCACGGTACCCCGGAGTGGCCCACCTCGACGGAGCGCGGATCCCCCCTCCGGCCCGACTCGGCGCCTCCCACCGCGACCCGGCTCAACATCAACCGCGCCACCGCGGAGCAGATTGCGACCCTCCCGCAGATCGGCCCGGTGCTGGCGGAGCGCATCGTGCTGGATCGGCAGCAGAACGGCCCCTTCCGGGGCCTGCAGGACCTCGCCCGCGTCCAGGGGCTGGGGCCCGGGCGGATCGAGGCCTTGCGGCCCTACCTCATCTTCTGACATCTCGGCAACACGCTCAGGCCCCTGCCGCCGGGTACTCGTTGCACAGCAGATGCAGGGGCGCCCGGTCCTCCTCGATCCTCGGGAACCGTCCCACCTGCTCCAGGAACCGGTTATCCTTCTCATCATCATTGACCATGGAGACTTCGCCCACCAAGGAGGTCCCGGTGCCCTCCTCGCCCCAGAAGCTGTGGTAGTTGTAGGCCGGGAGCGTGATGCTCTCGCCGGGGACCAGGCGGATGACGGTTCCCGCCGGGACCTCGTACCGATGGCCGTCGACATTGACCGGGACAGGAGTGTCCGAGAGCTGCTCGTCAGGAGTGGAGTTGTAGACCTTGACCATCAGGTTGCCTCCGGCGCGGCAGATGATGTCCTCGGTCTTGGACCAGTGGAAGTGGTACGGAGTCACCTGGCCTTCGCCGGCGATGAGCAGCTTCTCGCAGTAGGTCTTGGGGTACTTGTCCTTCAGGTGCGGATGGCCATTGCGGATGGTGAACAGCGACAGCCCCTTGGAGCGAAACTCGCCGCTGCCGTAATCCGTGATATCCCAGCCCAGCTTGCAGTCCCGGATTTCGTCGTACTCGCGGCCGGCCTGCTCCCACTGCTGCGGGCTCCACAGGCCCCACTCGGGGAGATGGAAGCTGAACCTGCGGCACAGCTCGATGTTCTCCCTGAGCACTTCATTGATCTCGGATCGCTTCATGACAGCCCTCCTAGGGTGAATCCTGTGCGGTCGCGGAGGCCGGCCGTGGCCCCCGGCGCGCGCCTGCCGCGGCTAGTCGCGGCGTAGCGTCAGCAGCGCAAGCTCCCGCGGGCAGTTGATGCGTAGCGGGATGCCCTCGCCCACTCCCCGGCTGATATACATCCGCGTCTCGCCGATGCGCACCAGGCCGCCGGAGCGCTCGCGCGGCCTGCGGGCCGCCGTGTACAGCGCCCCCACGCCCGGGAGCCGTACCTGGCCCCCGTGGGTGTGGCCGCACACCACCAGATCCACCTCACCGATGGCCGGGTCCTCAGCCAGGTCCGGCGAGTGGGTGATGACCAGGGAGAAGTCGCGCTGCGGCACGCGTACCAGAGCCGCGCCCAGCGATGCCCGTCCGCTGTAGTTGTCGTCAACTCCCACCACCCAGATACGCGACTGCCGATCTCCCAGCCGCCTCGCCTCATTGACCAGCAGGTCCACGGCTACCTCGGCGTACAGGCGCCGCCACACCGCCACGTCCAGACCGGGACGAGCTCCCAGGTACCTCGTGAGCAAGGTCACATTGTGCTCGTGGTTCCCCAGGCAGGCGAAGACGCCCACGCGGGGCCGCAGCTCGGCCAGCAGGGGCATGTACTGCCCCACATGCTCGCTGCTGTGGAACACGTCCCCGGGCAGCAGCACCAGGTCGGGGCGCAGGTGGTTGGCGGCCCGGATCACCTCCCGGACCCCCTCGAGCCCGCCCTTGCGGGCCCCGGCGTGCAGGTCGGCGAGGACTGCTACACGCAGGCCATCGAAGGCTTGGGGCAGCCGCGGCAGCGCTATATCAACCCATTCTACCATCGGCTGTACCCACTCTACCTCCAGGGGTGCAAGGGTTAGGTCGCAGGTCTCAAGTCGCAGGTCTCGCGTCCCGGGTCGCGAGCCCCGGACAGACGGCCCCGGCCCGCAGCGAATGCACCTTCGGCCATGGAGCAAAGAAGCGATGGCGCCGGCCTGTCCGCTCCGCCACTTACGCTTCCTTCCCCGCGGCCGCCCACAGCATCCCGCGGGTCACCAGGTCGTTCACCTGCGGCAGACGCACGTCGGCGGCAATGTGCCCCACCGAGCAGTAGTACACCCGGCCCTTGCCGTAGCTCTTGATCCAGATCGCCGGCATCACGACGTGGTCGAAGCTCACCGTCGCCAGGACGACATTGCCCGGGTCCACGTGCATGTAATACTGCTCGCTGGTGACCTCGAAGTCCTCGATGCCCGCCGTCAGCGGATTCCAGGGGTCCACTAAGTGAACGGTGTACGTGACCCCGGCGCCTCCCGGATGCGCCACCCATTGCCCTCCGACCATGAACTGAAACTCCGTCTGCTCCCGAAACGCATCTCCCATCCCGCCGTGCACACCGGCGATGCCCACCCCTCCCCGCACCGCCTCCAGTAGCGGGTTGAGCTGCTCGCCCTCGATCTTGCCCATCGTCCAGACAGGGACGACCAGACTGATACTCTCCATCAGGGCCTTGTCCTTGAAGGCGTCCAGCGATTCGGACAGGACCACGTCGAAGCCGTTGTCCATCAGCGACTGGGCGAGGATCTCAGAGACCTGCTTGGGCTCGTGCCCGTCCCAGCCGCCCTGCACGATCAGCGCCTTTGCCATGCTCGTTTCTCCTTGTGACCAGAGCTACAGGCTCAGTGGTAGCGTGTGGGGCAGGAGGGTGTTCGGCACCACCCGTCGGGGTTCCTCCACCGTAACCACAACGACTGGCGAACAGGATAGCAGCGGATAACGGCAACCACCGGGAAGACAGGATCGACAGGATCACGGTGGATGATTGCTCCACGACTACCTCGCTCGGCGATCTGCCCCTCTCTCTACGCCGTACCCCGGTCGTTCTCCGCCGTTCTCCGTGCGCTCCGTGTCTCTGTGGTCTGACGTTGCCGTTCTCCGTGGATCTCCGTGGGATGCGGGTGGCGGTGGGCTGTCGTTGCCGTTCTGGGGGGTAGGCCGTGTGCTGCGGCGCGCGGGGGGCTGGCGA
>CAZXDD010000220.1:0-11740 GCA_964639415.1 uncultured Armatimonadia bacterium | reverse complement strand
GCCATGCAGCGGATGAAGGCCTCCAGCGCGGCCTTGGAGGCGCAGTACAGGGCGTGGGCCGGGAAGCCCACGAAGGCCGCCACCGAGGTGGTGATGACCACCACGCCCTTGCCCTGCTTCTTCATCACCGGCACCACTTGCTTCACGGTCTGGAAGGTGCCCTTGACGTTGATGCCCATCACGAAGTCGAAGTCATCCTCGGTGAACTGCTCCACGGTTCCCTCGCGCCAGACCCCGGCGTTGGCGTGGAGGCAGTCGATGCGCTCGTAGTAGTCCAGCGCCCTGGCGACCATGCTCTTGACGCTGGCCTCGTCCCGGACGTCGACAGGCACGAAGCGAGCGGCCAGCCCCTTGGCCTGCAGCTCCTCCTCCAGCGCTCTCCCCTCGGCCTCCTGGTTGGAGGCGAACACGACCTTCGCTGCCTTCTCGGCGTAGTAGCGCGTGCACCCCTCGCCGATCCCGGAGGTGCCTCCGGTAAGCAGAATGACCTTGCCGGTCAGTGGCATGATGCTGTCTCCCTTCGCAGGCGTCACCTAGGCCTTGTCCTGTGCATACTCCATGAACTCGAACACCGCGCCGTCCTTCATGACGAACACGACCTCCAGCCCCTCGTACGGGTTGAAGGGCCCGAGGATGACCTCTAGGCCCTCGATCTCGCGCTGGAGGTCATCGGTGCGGAAGGCGATGTGTGGCTGTTCCCGGATGGGTCCGGTGACGGGGCTGTCGGGCTCGTAGCGCAGGTACTCGATGCGCTTGGGGCTGTCCTCGGGGCTGGTGACCCAGACCCTGGTGGCCTCGACCCAGACCTCGTTGTCGTGCTTTTCGTCGGTGGGCATTCCGTAGTGATCGAGCTGACGCATGTTATCGCCTCCATGTCGCGGGTTTCGCTGGTTGTGGAGCGCTATTGGCCGCTGAGCCAGGTCTCGGAGCGTGGTTCGCCTCGCCCGACCAATGAAGGCCGGGCGGGGCAAGACCATTGCCGTCGCCGTTGTCGTTCGCCACTCTCCCGAGCGGCCGCACCGCCAAGGAAAGGGGCGAGATCAGGGCCGTTTTGGATCGTGGCGCGGCCGGGAAGCCCCGGGCGTCACTCCTGGATTGTCACCACCCCTGCCCCATGGGCGCTGTCATAGATGGCCTCTCCGATCTGCAGGGACTTGTAGCTGTCGTACAGGTCGGGGCCGTCCTCGACCAGGCCCAGACAGCGCTGGGCGAAGTGGCGCACCTCGCCCAGGTAGCCGAAGGTCGCCCTGGAGTTGCTGATGCCGGTCCAGGTGGGCCGGAACTCGCGCACGTAGCGCCCCGCGTGGGGTGCGGCGGCGGTGAAGTCCTCCGGCTCCTGCCAGGTGAGATAGAGCATGTCCCGGCATTCCAGGTAGCTCTCGAAACCGGTGACGTGCAGCACCTCGTTGATGTCACGGAAGCCGAGCTTGTGCTCGATGCCGTTGACGTCGAGCTGACCCACGGCGCCGCTTTCGTACTGGAGGTTCACGAGGTAGGCAAACTGCGTGGGCGTGGCTTCGTGATAGAGCGCCTGAACGGTCTTGACGTCTCCGCCGAAGAAGCGGATGAGGTCGAACATGTGGCAGAGCTGGCCCACGAGCATGGACCTCTTGGCCGAGTCCATCCCCCAGATCTGCGGGTAGGGTCCCTGGGCGAACTTGGCGGAGACCTTGTGGATCGGTCCGAACTCCTCGCGGGCGATGATGTCCTTGGCCATCTTGTAGATGTCCGCGAAGCGCTTCATGAACCCGCACTGGCCCCAGGTGTTGTGGGCCGCGGCGATGTCGCAGAGCTCCTTGGCCTCGGCCGAGGTGTTCGCCGAGGGCTTCTCGACGTAGACGGGGATGCCGCGGCGCAGCACATGCGGCGCCAGTTGGTATTGCTGGGGAGCCGGGCCGATCACGAAGACGCCGTCCAGCTCCTCGCTGTCCAGCATCTGCTCCATGTCGGTATAGACACGGCGGGCGCCGAAGTTCCGGGCATTGCGCTGGGCCCGGGTTTCGTCCAGGTCGCATACGGCGACGAGGTCGATCTCAGGCACCATGTGGATGTTGGGGAAGATCGAGGCGGTGGCGAACCCGCCGCAACCGATGAATGCGAGCTTCGCCTGGCGCTGCTGGGACATGCAGGTCACCTCATTGTGCTCTCTTGGCGCTATGGGACGACAAACTCTGACCGCGACGCGCGGCCTGCGCCCATGGGCGTGGCCGGGCCTGGACCACAGTTCCACAAAGGCGCGGCGCACACCTGCGCGGGTTTGCGCCGAAGACCGGGGATGGGAGCACGTGCGGCGTTTGGAAGGTCGTCGGCGGGAGACGGGCGAAGCTACTGATCGGCTCCGGCAACCCGAGACGCAGAGAGGACGACGCCACGTGCCATCTCTCCTGACGCCGATCACACCGAGCATTCGCCTGTTCCGCGACGCGGTCAACGTCTATGTCCTGCGCTGGGAAGACGGTAGCGTCGGCCTGTTCGATCTTGGCAGCGGCGCGGTACTGGATGTCCTGCAGGCCGAGGGGTGCGCGGAACCCGAGTTGGTCATCCATACGGATTTCCGTCGCGACCGGACCTCCGGGCACAATGACCACCCCGGCCTCCCGGTGGCGATCGGGGCGGAGGATGTGCCCTACATGTCTCTGGCCTCGAGAGTGTGGTCCTCCTTGGCCGTAGAGCATGGATATGCCGACTACGAGTCCTTCTTGGCACCGCGTCGGTCCATCAAGGTCGCGCACTCCCTGGGCGACGGGGAGCTGGTGAACTGGCAAAAGCCCTACGTCTACGCCCAGCACATCGGCGCACACACCCCGGGCGGGATGGGGTATCTCGTGATCGAGGACGGCCAGCGCTACCTGATCTCCGGTGACATCCTGCAGGCCGACGGCACGCTGCACTCCATCTACGAGCTGCAGCGGAACTACAACTTCATGGAGGGGCTGCACGCAGTGCGGCGTGCGGTGGGCTGGCTGGCATCCGGCGACATCGACGGCGTATTGCCCTCCCACGGGGAGCCGATCCTGGGGGTGGAGAACGTGGTGGCCGCGGCCACCACGCTGCTCGCGCGTATCGACGAGTTTTGGGAGCGCTGGAGGCTGATCTGGCCCGATCAGCCTCCGGGGCATGTGTCCGATTTCGATCCCATCACCCCCCACCTGCGCGGGGCCACCAATCTCACCCAGTACGCCCTGGTCGACGACGACGGCAATGCCGCGCTCTTCGACACCGGCAGCGGCTACCCCGAGGGCTTTCACAAGACCCTGGCCAAGAAGGGCATCCGCAACGTCGATATCGCCTTCATCACCCACCACCACGATGACCACGTCATGGGGTTTGAGTGGCTCAGGAAGCGCTACGGCACGCGGCTGGCAGCCCACGAGTGCATGGTGGATGTGCTGAAGAACCCCCGGGCCTACTCACTCAATTGCCTCCACGACCGGCCGCTCGAGGTAGATGTGGTCCTGCGCGAGGGCGAGCCGTATCTGTGGCGCAACCAGTACCGCATCTACCCGCACTTCTTCCCCAGTCAGACGCAGTACCATGCGGTGTACTTCTGCGAAGTGGACGGGCAGATGGTGCTGCTTTCCGGCGATGCTTTGTACTGGGAGCCCGGGGCAGAGCGTATCCGGCCCACGAACCCGGACTGGCGCAATCGGTTCGATGTGGACCGCGGCTATCTGGTAGGCGCCGGGCTCCTGCCACGCTACCAACCCCGCCTGTTGGCGGCGGCCCACGTGCACCCGTGGCCAATTAGCGAGCAGGCCTGCAACGAGTTCCCGGCGCACGCTTTGGCCTTTCATGACTCGCTGCGGGCCCTGGTCGGTCGGCAGCATCCCACCCTCGGCATCGATCCGATGTTCGTCTCCATCTACCCGTACCATCGGGCTATCGCCGACAGGATGCCCGTGGAAGTCCGCATCGATAACCCGCTGAATAGCGCCGCCCGCTTTGAGATCACGCCGTGCCTGCCCGCCGGTGTCGGTGCCTCTGTGGCGTGCCTGGAAGTGGAAATGGGGCCCAAGGAGCACGCGCGGGTTCCGCTGACTCTGACGGCAGAATCGGGCCTCAACCGGTGGCAGCAGACGGTATGGACGCTGCGGGTGGTCGTCAACGGGGAGGACCTGGGGGAGTTCTGCGAGGGGCTGCTGGTGCCGCAGTAGGACGGGCGGGCCAAGTCGGGCGAGGACCGGCGGCGGACGGCGCTGATGCCGCCTCACCCCCGTCCTCTTTTCCGCGGTACAATTGCTCAGGAGAGGGGTGAACGGCGAACGGCACCCATCGCACCTCACCACAGGGCGGACGTCTGCGAACGACCGAAAGTCGTGGTAGAGGGGCCGGGCGTGCCGCGGTAGCGCTCCCCCGGCCCCTTGTAGGCGCAGTCTACCGCCCCATCCCCGCCTCAATCACCTCCGCCATCGTTTGTCGCCAGCGGTACAGCTCGGCCGGGTCGCGGCTGTAGGCGTGAGCGCTTTCCACCAGCTCATCGGGCACTTCCAGCGCCTCCTGAGCCTTCCTCAGCCACTCCGCGCTCTGCTTGCCCGATGCCGTCGCCTCGGTGATCATCTGCCCCAGGAGCTGGTGATAGGCGTAATCCTCCAGCCCGTCGCGGAAGTTCTCGAGCCGGATCGTCGCCAGCGGCGTGCCTCCGGGCCCTGCGCAGGTCCATGACCCGTCGCCGTGGTAGCTGGTCCAGCTCCGCGGGTCCCAGTCGGTGAAGGGGCCGGCGTCGATGGGCTTTTGGGAGTTCCAGATGCTGATCTGATAGTACAGGAATCCGTCGGGGCGGAGCTTGGCCGTCATCGGGCCCATGAGCAGTCGGCCCTCGATGGCCGGGTACTCGACGAACATGTTGGCATGCGGATGGTGCGGGCCACAGCAGATGTACCACCAGACCTGCTTGCCCTCGGCCCGGACCTCCTCGGCGGCCTCCGGCACGAAGCGCGGGGTCAGCGGGCACCAGGCGTCCATGGACTTGATCACCGTCTCGCGCCCGTAGCTGTGGTCGTAGGTGGTGGTCATCACCAGCGCGTCCGGGAACTCCGCCTTCAAGATCGAGGCGGCCTTCTCGACGAAGGGGAACTCCTCCGCGGGGTGCTCGTCGCAGCCGTAGATGTAGGCGTGGTCCAGGATGCCCAGTTCCCTGGCCTGCTCGTACAGAGGGCGCAGGCGGTCGATGGTGTCCTTGCGCCAGGCGGCCTCGCCCTCCGCGTCGGCGGGGCACTTGCTGTAGTAGCCGAGGTTGAAGGTGCCCAGCCGTCCCTGCTGCTTGAGCCGCATGAGCTGCTCGAAGTCCGGCGCCCAGCCGGCGTAGGCGTAGAGGCTGTCGTAGGTGATGTAGTAGTCGGCCAGGAAGTCCACCCACTCGGCCTTGTGGGCTCTCCAGGCGTTGGTCGGATAGTCCGGTCGCGCGCGCCACTCCTCCTGCTCGTCCCTCGTCGCATCGGTGGGGAGGTCGTGGGGGAAGAAGGTGATCGCCATGGGTAGGGGAGAGGCCTTGGGCACGGCGAAGCCGTACACCCGCACGCTCAGATCGAAGGCCATGAGCGGCTTGCCCTCCGCCGAGACCTCGAGCTTGCCGGAGTAAACGCCGGCCTCCTGGTTCTCGGGGGCCTTGACACTGACCCAGAACGCCTGGGCATCGCCGGCGGCGATGTCGGCGGCGGTCATGAAGGTCAGGATCGGGTCGGGCCACCATCCCACGTGGGACGAACCGTATGGCGGCACGGCCTTGGTCTCCACGTAGCCCACCGGGACGGCCTGCAGGGCCGCCGCCGGCAGCGTCGCGCCCCCGGCCGTCTTCAGCTCGGTGGCGCGGACCTGCACCTTTGGCAGGTCGCGCTCGAAGGGGATCACCACGAGCTGCAGGCTCTCCTTCTCGTTGCGGGCCACGGAGAGCGAGGCCTCCGTGCTCATCCGCAGCTCCGGGACGCCGGCCCGGGGCAGCACCTTCTCCATTGAGGAGGCAAAGCCCGCGCCGAGGCCCTCGGCGCTCCCGGGGGCAGTCTCCACCTGCTTTCGCACCTGCTCGAACCCCATGCGTGCCGCGACGACGGCCTCGGTGCGCGCCACGGCGTCCTGCACCGTTAGCAGCTCCGCGGAGGCCTGGAGCACCTCTTCATCGCCGCGGGCCAGCATGGTGAGCAGGCCGTCCAGCTTCTGGCGCAGGGCGCCGACCTGCTCGCCGGCCCAGGCGGAGACACGCGGGGAGCCCGCGGCGACGCCGGCGATCCTCTGGGCGGCTTCGTCCAGCGAGGTGGCCAGCGCTTCGACGGCTTCGGTCTGCAAAGAGGCGATGTCCTGGAGGTAACTCGTCGGCAATGCGGGGATCGCCTCGTCGGGCTCCAAGAGCAGCAGTCGGTCGATGTGAAGGACCAAGTCCTCCGGCGGGTTCTCGGTGAAGAAGTGCATGACGGCGATGTCGGCCGGGTTGACGCCCCTCTCGGCGAGGCCCCTGGCCAGGTCGATGATGGCCCGTGCGTGGGTCTTGGGGCCCAGCAGCTCGCGGTGGTTCAGCCCGCTGCGTGTGGGCTTCTGCGAGTCGGAGATGAAGAGCATCAGCTTCTGCGGAGCGTCGGTGACATTGACGATCTCCATCACCATGCGGTCGTACTTGCTCCAGTCGGTGATGGGCGGCCTGCCCTCGAAGGCGGGCCAGGCGCTGGCGCCGCCGTGCTCCTCGGGCCGCCACGCCGGAGTGCGGAACTGCATGGAGAACTGCCCGGAGGCGGCGAACTGCTTGCTTGCCTCCAGCTTCTTATCCGCTCCCAGCGCGTCGCTGTTCTCATTGTGCCAGACAGCGATGTCACGGTCTGTCTCGAAGTCAAAGAGAACGGTGGCCGCGCCGGCCTGGGCCGCCGCGGCGAGCAGAGCAAAGAGTAGGACTGCGGCTCTTAGCATGCGTGCGATACCTCCGTGTCGTGATCTGGGCTCCTTCGCTCGGGCCGGGCGCATCTCCTGCCCACCATCGCCTGCACTCACCGGACCGCCGCTCTGAGCACTTCGAGGGCCCTCCGGCGGGTCTCCTCCGGCGCCGCGCAGGACTCGATCTCCGCCAGCAGCGCCGGGAGCTCGCCGTCGTAGGCCTGCACCGCCGTCTGCTGCCGCGCCGGGTCCTCGGCCGCCGCCGCCAGGCGCGCGATCGCCTCAGCCAGCGCGCCGGGGGCTGCGTCGCCCAGCCGCCAGTTGGCCTCCACCAGCGCGGTCAGGCGTCCCTGGCCCGGATTGCCCCACCGGTTGGCGGCGGACGGGGTTGGCGGCTCGAGAGCGGTGCGCTCACCCCAGTCCGCGAAGGGAGTGACCCCGTGGCGCCCGCCGCGGGAGAGCACCGCGAAGGGCCGGGAGAGCAGTCTCTCCCGCGCGGCGGTGTCGATGGGCAGTTCCGCGTGGAGCAAGAGCGGCGCCGCGGCGTCGGGGGGCAAGACGCGCAGGTCGGCGTCCAGCCTGTCGGAGCGGATCGATAGCGTCAGTCCGGCCCGGTGTCCGCTCGCCACCATCGCGGCGGCGAACTCAGCGGGGAACTCGACGCTCACCGACTGCAGGTCCAGGGCGGTGCCGTCAAGCCGAAGCGCTTTCTCCGCATCCACCAGCACGCTGAGCAGGCTTTGCTCAATGACGCCCAACCCGAGGCCCGCCACGCCGGTGCCGGGCGTGCGGCTGAAGTCCAGCACGCAGCCCAAAGAGGGCTCCTCCACGCCGCTTGCGACCCCACCGACGAGAGGCGATGGCGGCGACTGCAGGTCGTAGTCCAGCCTCAGGGCGGAGGGAGCCGGCCGGCGGCCGGGAGGTAGGTTCAGGTCCGTCTGCGAGAGCTGCCCGTTCGGGGCATACCCGTACGACCACAGAGTGTGGTCCTCCTGCTCCCAGCCCCATGAGACGTAGTGGAAGGTGTTGGCGACGGTGTCCACCCAGGCGGCGAAGTCGCGGTCGATCTGCTCCCACGGCCCGTACAGCTCCTGCAGGATGCCGGAGGACTGCTCCTCGTTGGTTCCGCGAAGCTGCAGACGGTGCAGCTCATCGCGCCATACGGTGAGCCTGGCCGCCCGCAGCGGGTCGATACTGAGGTAGGCCACCCACAGCACGTTCAGTCCGCGGGCGACGATGCCCTTGTCGTGGATAGCGCTGGGGGAAAGGCCGGTCTTAGCGAGCTCGGCGATTCCCTCATCCAGACAGTTGTGGACCGTGGCCTTGTCCAGGACAAACAGGGTCAGTCGCCGTTCGTCCGCGGACAGCACGTGGCTGCTGAGTAGGTCCGCGATCCCCTCGTAGTACCAGCCCGGAGTGACCGACACCGTACCGGCCAGGAGCATCTGTATCTGGTGCACGCATTCGTGGAGCAGGATGTAGCGCTGATGGTACTGCAAAGAGCCGCTGGGATAGCAGTATACGGAGTAGCGGTTCTCGTAGCAGATCCCGCCCCCGCCGAAGTTCCACACGATGCCGTCGCTACGCAGGGCCTTGTCCAGACTCTCCTTGGAGGACGCGTAACAGACCGCCATGCGCTTGTCGGCGATGCCCTCTGGCTCTGCCCCGAATAGCTCCACATAGTGCGGGTACGCCAGCTCCAGTAGCGTCAGCAGGTGCCTGGCCCGGGCCTCGGCATAGTCCGTGCGCAGCGCATAGTGCTGGCTGACCCACCAGGAGAAGCCTTCGCAGTTGCCGATCCTGTCTCCGGTGAAGGTGGCGGGGATCGAGGTGCCGCAGGCGGCAATGGGGACGTCCACAACCGTGGATGTGCGGCCCCCGACGCTGACCTGCGCCGGCAGCGCGGAGGGGGGCGGGACGGGCTCTTGGGCCTGCGACTTTGGGGCGATGGGGAAGAGGGCCAATACTGCCAACTGCAGAGCCGTGCTTCTCAATACCATGGAAAACCTCACTGGATCGGCGAGTCATGCAAGTCCTGTGGAGTGCGTGCGAAGTCACTGCGTTGGCCTCGGCCGCAACCAGTCGCACACAAACTCGAAGAACTCGTCTCGTGCGTGCCTCTCGGCCCACGGGCGGTGGCCGCAGCGTGCCCACTCCCGGTACTCCAGGTGCGGGATGTGGCGGCGCAGGGTATCGTGGGTCATCCTCCCCGGGTGCGGATCGTAGGCCCCGTGGAGCATGACGGCCGGCGACTGTATGGCGCAGAACGCCGCCGGGAAGACGCCTTCGGACTGCAGGCGCAGCATGTCCTCCCACGTCTGGCGGTGGGCCTCGATATCCAGCGCCGGGTCCGTTGCGCGGCGATCCGGGGGAAGCTCAATCGGATCGTAGTCATACAAACGACGGGTCAGGCGGTACTGTTCCCGCAGCCGCCGGGCCGGGTCGGCGATGTCGCGTTCCAGGCGCTGCAGGGCCTCCTGCAGGTCGGCGTCCTGCCGCTCGCGGAGGGTCTCTTGTAGGCGAAGTCGGGACGCGGGATCGAACGTCCCGCAGCCCACGAGGACCAGGGGCCCCGCGGAGCCGGGATGCTCGGCGGCATAGGCCAGGGCCAGCATGGCGCCCCAAGACTCACCCACCAGCGCGGGGACGGTAGCCTCGCAGTGGGCCGCGATGACCTCGTGGAGGTCCGCGACGTGCCGGGCGACCGAGAGCGGGCCGTGGCCGCTCCCGCGCTGCCAGGGCTCCAGGACCCGGAACCGCCCCTCGAGGCCCGCGGCCAGCGACAACGCACTGCCGACCGCGGCGGGCCCGCCGTGGAGCACGATGACAATCGGGCCGCAGTGTCCGTGCTTGTGCACCTGGATCATCTCGACACCTCGACGGGCGCTGTCCGTGGTCTTGTCCGGGATCACGGGGCCAGACGCCGATGTGGGCGCGCTTCCTCGCGCCTGAAGCAAGCTCTGGGGCTCGTCTGCGCCGTTCGCTCTCGATCGGGATAGGTGGCGAATCGGGCGATCGCGGGCTCAGAACGTAACCCGAGCGTCAGGAAGCGCGCCCATATGGGTTCCTGCCAAAGTGGAAGGCGCGGTATTTGAGAGCGACATCTCGCCCTACGAGGCCGCGGGCTCCTCTCAGGCCGATTGGCCGCAGGCCCCACGCACGACGTAGGACTCCAGCGCCCGTCTCACCCACGCCCAGCGCTCCTCCTCCACCGCTTGCCGCAGACGGCGCAGCATCTGCTCGATGCCGGGCACCGGCCTCCCGGTGCCGATGGTCGCCTCCAGGCGCGCCACGGCCTGCCCGGCTCGTCGGCGCAGCTCCTCTTCTATCTCCGCGGGCACGGTGGCGATGGCGAACTGCAGGTCGGCCTCTTCGTCGAGGGTGAAGGCCCTCAACTCATACGGCTCGAGGGAAAGCTTCATCAGCCCTCCGAGCACCTGGGTCTCCCCTGAGACCACATCCGTGGCCGCGGCCTCCCAGGGCTCCAACTCGATCTCTACGTCCACCGGGTAGTACTCGCGGTTGACGACGTACAGGTAGAGCCTGCCATCGGCATGGGCGCTTCGCACGGCCACCGGGTCGGAGCAGCGCGACAGGGTGTGGAACCTTACGGCCGGCAGGGCGCGGAACACTCGGGAGAAGCGCTGCAACTGCTCGGTGTGGGCGGTGTCCAGGAACAGACCGCCGCGGGTGATGCGGTGGGCGTCGAGCTCTGCCAGCGCGTGGGCGTAGTGCTCCATGAAGTGGTCGCCCGCCGGGAAGGCAGGGGTGATGCGCAACTGCGAATCGAACCAGAAGCCGTCCTCGGGGTACACCGAGTTCATCCGGAACACGCCGGTGTCCTCGCCGAGGTGGGAGTGGTAGTCGGCGGCAATCTGCGCCGGTAGCGGGTCATCGGGCTCGCAGGCGAACCAGCGATGCTCGCCCCAGGCCTCCACCCAGCTATTGAAGATGAAGGCTCCTGGGTGCGCCTGCTCCCTGACGGCCGTCAGCGTCTCGTCGTCCAGGAAGTCGAAGTCCCGGAACATGGTGGCCTGTTCCAGCGGCGTCTGGTCCCCGGAGCCTCCCCACAGGCCTCGGTCGCGGGCCGGCTCGAGCTGCAGGTCGATGGAGAGCCCCGGCTCGCCTTTGTACAGCTCCAAGTCCAGGCCACCGTCTCGGTAGACCTCCGCGTTGCTCGGACGGGCGTGCAACTGGTGCGAGGCGCCGATGGGGCCCAGTAGTGCGGGGATGGTCATCTCGTTCCAGAAGGTCAACGTGAGCGTAAGGTCCTCGCGGGCCGCCGTGACGGCATCCCGCAGGCGCCGCACCAGGTCGCGGATCCTGTGGCAGCGCCAGGAGACCCACGCCGGGCGGCACACCTGCGTGAGGAAGCGGTGGCGCTGGGCAAACCGATCCGGCGCCTTCGCGTCCACAGGCACCGCAATGCCGGTGTCGCTCTCGAACAGACCGGTCGTGTAGTCGTCGTAGCCCGAGCGCAGCGAGCCGAACCACAGGAACGTTGCGTGCCAGATGTTGATCGAGACCCCCGCGAAGGCCGGCGAGTCGGCGTACCGTCGGGCCACCTCGCCCACGAAGCCCACCAGCGCCTCCTGCACCGTGGGGTGCAGGGGGTTGAACATCGGCCCCGGCGGGTAGGGCTGACGGGTCTTCTCGCCATAGGCAAGCTCGACGTCGGCGAAATCCACACAGTCGCGGTCCTGCTGCAGCATCCCGGCGTAGTTGCGGGCATTGTACACCGGGGTCCAGTCCTGGGTGCCGGCCTGGACGTTGCCGTCCCACAGCGCGTTGTTGTAGGTTTCGGCCCCCGCGGCGATCGCCTCGCGATCGACGTTCATCCGCTGCAGCAGGCTGCCCAGGCGCAGGAGCGTCATGGAGGCCTGGA
>CAZXDD010000219.1:0-11748 GCA_964639415.1 uncultured Armatimonadia bacterium | reverse complement strand
CAACGGCCAACGGCTCGGCACCGCCGCTCTGTAGGGCGCGGGCCTGTACCGCGCCAAGGGGGTCCTCCAACACCGACGACGAACGGCGGCGGCGCACAGGTCGCCGCCCTACAACGGCCAACGGCCAACGGCCAACGGCCAACGGCCAACGGCCAACGGCCAACGGCTCGGCACCGCCGCTCTGTAGGGCGCGGGCCTGTACCGCGCCGGGAACGTCATCCAGCAGCAACGACGAACGGCGACGGCCAAGGGCGCCCCTCCCTGCAGTTCCTTCGGCCCTGCTTTCCCTCCCCTTCGCAAACACCGCTCAGGAGAGGGCTGCGGCAACGGCGAAGGGCGCCGGTGCTCTGTAGGGCGCGGGCCTGTAGCGCGCCGGGAAGGTCATCCAGCAGCAACGACGAACGGCGGCGGCCTGCCTCCGTCGTCGGTCGGGTGGGTTGCCCCCTCACCCTCCGCTCCGGCCCTTCGGGCCGTCACGGAGACCTCTCCCGGTCGTCCCGCTTGGCGGGACTGGGAGAGGTGGACGGCCAACGGCGAACGGCGCCGCCCTTTGCAGGGCTTGTTCTGGCTTGTGGTACAGCCCTGTCCTCGCGCCCTCGTGCCGCGCCGTTGACCGACGCCAAGAGGCCAGTCATGGACCACTCATCTCGCCGGGAGTTTCTGAAGGCCGTGGGCCTCACCGGGCTTGCGCTGGGGGGCTGCAGCCGTGCGCAGGCTCCCGACACCCCTGTCTCGGCTGCGCCCGATCCCGCTGAGGGACGTCAAACGCCCAGGGTCGTCATCGCCCGCCTCCCCGGCTACGACCAGGGCGCCGATCTGGATACCGATCGCCTCCGCGAGGCCCTGGAGCGGGCCCTCATGGCCCTGACCGACGCGGCGGATGCCTCGGAGGCCTGGCGGCGGTACTTCGGGGCGGAGGACATCGTGGCTCTGAAGGTCAATGCACTGGCGGGGCCGCAGCTCTCCACCCACCCCGAGCTATGCCACGCCGCGGTGGCCGGCCTGGTGGCGGCGGGCCTGGATGAGAACCGGATCATCGTCTACGACCGGCTTACCGAGGAGCTTGAGGTCCTGGGGTTCCGTCCGAACCACGATGGCCCCGGGCTGAAGGTCCTCGGCTCGGATGTCACGGGGTATGATCTGGAGCCCACGGAGGTGCGGGCTGTGGGCTCGTGCTTCTCGCGCATCGTCTCCGAGATCGCCACCAAGATCATCAACGTGCCGGTCCTCAAGGACCACGACCTTGCGGGGCTCAGTGGGGCGCTCAAGAACCACTATGGCTCCATCAACAACCCTAATAAGCTGCACACGGACCACTGCTACCCGTACGTGGCCGACCTCAACTGCGCCGGGGTGCTGAGAAGCAAGCAAAGGCTCATCATCTGCGACGCGCTGGATGTATGCTACGAGGGTGGTCCGGCGTTTCAACCGGCCTCCACGGTGCCGTATGGGGCGGTGCTGGTGGCGGAGGATGCCGTGGCCGCCGATGCCGTGGGCCTCGGCATCCTCGACAGGCTCCGTGAGGAGGCCGGCCTGCCGCCTCTGATGAGCCTGGAGCGGGCGCCCCGGTACATCAAGCTGGCCGAGGAGTACGGGATCGGCGTCGCCGAGCTGCATAGGATCCAGATCATCGAGGTGTGATACAGTGGGGTGGGGAGGAGGGATTGCCGTGTCTGAGAGGCTTAACCGACGCGAGTTCGTCCAGGTCTCCGCGGCCGCGGGGGCCGCGGCGCTGTGCTCGGCGGCGGCAGTGGACGCCGTGCTGCCCGCCTCCGCCGGGGCCGCTTCGCCGCTGCGCATGAAGGAGGCCATGTACTACGAGAAGCTCTCGCAGCGCCGGATCCGGTGCAAGGTCTGCCCCAAGCAGTGCGAGGTCGGGGACCGCGAGCGTGGCTTCTGCGGCTCACGGGAGAACCGGGAGGGCACCTACTACACGCTGGTGTACGGCTCGGCGGGGGCGCTGAACATCGACCCGATCGAGAAGAAGCCGCTGTTCCACTTCCTCCCCCAGTCGCGGGCGCTGTCGTTCGGCACCGCGGGCTGCAACTTCGACTGCAAGAACTGCCAGAACTGGTCGCTGTCGCAGTCCCGGCCGGAGCAGGTGGACAGCCAACACCTGCCGCCGGAGAAGGCCGTCGAGCTGGCCAAATCCCAGGGCTGTAAGGTCATCGCCTACACGTACACGGAGCCGGTGACCTTCTATGAGTACATGCACGATACCGCCAGAGCGGCGAAGGCGGCGGGACTGGCCTCGGTGATGATCTCCAACGGCTACATCAACCGCGATCCGATGGTCCGGGTGGCCCAGTACCTGGATGCCGTCAAGATCGACTTCAAGGGCGTGACCGAAGAGTTCTACAAACGCTACTGCGTGGGCACCCTGCAGCCGGTGCTGGACACGATGAACCGTGTCAAGAAGCTGGGCAAGTGGCTGGAGGTGGTCTACCTGGTGATCCCCGGCCTCAACGATTCCCCGGGAGAACTGGGCAAGCTCGCGAGCTGGGTCAAGCAGTACCTGGGCCGGGAGACGCCCCTGCACTTCTCGCGCTTCATCCCCCAGTATCGGATGAAGAACATCCCGCCTACCCCCCAGTCCACCCTGGAGCGATGCCACGATATCGCGCGGGAAGCGGGCCTGGACTATGTGTATCTGGGCAACGTGCCCGGCCACAAGTATGAGAGCACCTTCTGCCCGGGTTGCGGCAAGGTACTTGTGGAGCGGCTGGGCCTGCAGGTGCGCCGCAGTGTGATAGAGGGCGGCAAATGTCCCCATTGCGGGCGGGCGATTGCCGGCGTATGGAAGTGAGAAGGCGCCGAACCGGCGGATCGCCCAGTGGGGGGTCTCGTCCTCTCGTCCTCTCGTTCGCGCGGGAAGACGCCCAGACGCCGACTTTCGGGCCGGGCGTGCCGGAGGTCCCAAACGCCGGCCCTCAGCAGTGAACTCGTGACCGACGACCAAAGGAGAGACCTATCTTGACGCAGCCAGTTTCGCTCAGGGAGAAGATCCGCTCCGGCCCCACGCTGCTTGGATTCAGTCTCGGCTCCATGTCTCCGGCCGTGGTGGAGGTGGCCGGGCTGTGTGGCATCGACTTCGTCTGGATCGAGGGCGAGCACGGCAGTGTGGACCTGATGCATGTCGAGCACCTGTGCCGGGCGGCGGAGCTGCGGGGAGTCATCCCGATGCTCCGCGTTCCCGACGGCACCCGGGCCTCGGTACTCGGCGGGCTGGAGACCGGAGCCAGGATCATCGTCATCCCCCAGTGCCATACCCCGGAGTTGGCGGCGCAGATCGCCGAGTACGGCAAGTTTCCGCCGGAGGGCAAGCGCGGGTTCAACTTCGGAAGCCGCGGGCTGGGCTACGGCTCCTTCGGCTCCACGCCGGCGGAGGTGTTCCCCAGAGCCAATGATGCCACGGTGCTGCTGCCGCAGATTGAGTCGGTCGAGGGTGTGCGGAATGCCGAAGCGATCATCAGGACCCCGGGCATCGATGGTGTCCTCGTGGGCCCCGGCGACCTGTCCATGGACATGGGCATCCCCGGCTCCACCACCGACGAAGAGCTCATCAGCGCGATCGACGGCGTCTTCGCACTGGCCCACAAGCACCAGAAGATCATCGCCACCGTATCGCCCTCGGCGGAGCTGACCAGGCGGTGGCTGGCGGTGGGGGTGCACATGCTCAACATCGGCGGCGATCTGGGCTTCGTGCGGGGCGGGCTGTCGGCGCGCATCGCGCAGATGCGGGAGATGATGGGGCAGGGTTGAACGGCCGTGGCGCGTGATGCGTGGCGGGTGCGGCACAGCCGGGCACCTGCTCGAGCCTGCGGGCGAGAGATGGCGGACGGCCGGGCCACCGCCCGGTGCCGTTGACCGCCGTTGACCGCCGTTGACCGCCGTTGACCGCCGTTGACCGCCGTCGCCGTTGACTCGCGACTCGCGACTCGCCGACTCCGGAGGGCACCTATGGCACTCTCGAACCGTGAGAACACCATCCGCAATGCGCGCTTCCAGACACCTGAGTGGACCCCGATGCATGTCGCCATTTCCGGGGCTTCGTGGAACCAACTGCGCCACGAGCTGGAGGACGTTCTGGTGCGGCACCCGATCTTGTTCCCCGGGTTTGGGAAGGGGAAGCGGGACTATGACAACTGGGACCCGGGCCCGGCGCACCGGGCGGGTGAGGCGTTCACCGATTCGTGGGGTTGCGTGTGGGAGGCGGCCATCGACGGCCTGGAGGGCGTGGTGACCAGGCATCCGCTGGCCGACTGGGATGCAATGGAGACGTGGGAGCCGCCGGACCCGCTGGTCACGGGGGATCGCGGCCCTGTGGACTGGGCGGCGACACGGACGGCGGTGGCGGCGGCCAAGGAGCGAGGGGAGCTCACCTCCGGTGGCGTGCCCCACGGGTTCTTGTTCATGCGCCTGACGTACCTGCGGGGATTTGAGAATCTGATGCTGGACATGGCCACGGAAGACCCGCGGCTACAGGGTCTGATCGACATCCTGGTCGAGCACAATATGAGGATCATCGGCCAGTACGTGGATATGGGCGTGGACCTGATGGAGCTGGGGGAGGACCTGGGCACCCAGACGGCCTCCATCATCAGTCCGGCCATGTTCCGGAAGTGGATCACCCCTGCGTACGAGAAGCTGATCGCCCCCTGCGCGGAGGCGGGGATGCTGGTGGCACTGCACAGCGACGGCCATATTATGGGTCTGATGGATGAGTTCTGCCTCGCGGGGGTAAACATCATCAACCCGCAGGACCTGTGCAACGGCGTGGACAACCTGGCGCGGGAGATCAAGGGCCGATTCTGCATCCGCCTGGACATCGACCGCCAGACGGTGGTGCCCTTCGGCACGGCCGCTGAGATCCGCGATCTGATCGAGTACGAGGTGCGGACCTTGGGCTCTCCCGAAGGTGGGCTGGAGATGATCTGCGGGATCTACCCGCCGACCCCGGCGGAGAACGTGGATGCCCTGCTGAGCGCGATGGAGGAGTTCCGGACGTACTGGTGGGATGGTCGGGGTTCCGGCTGAACGGCGTCACGGGGGCCTGCGGCCCTCGGACGCCGCGGAAAGGACACAGATGACGATGCAGATATCGGGTACGGGTCGCGCCGCAATTCTTCTGTTTCTTCTGGGCTGCCTGCCGACGGCTCTGTCTCCGGCGTGGGGGCAGGTGATGGGGCCGATCCCCGATTGGTGGGCCAGGCAGGTGGTGGTCGCGGTTCCGCGGGCCCGCCCGGCGGCACCGAAGATCGATGGGAACGTGGGCTACCAGGAATGGTACCACGCCGCGCACGTCGGGGGCTTTGTGGATGAGGACAGCGGTTCGCTGACGGAGTGGCCGGTGCGCAGCTACTGGTGCTATGACGACGACTTCGTGTACGTGGGCGTCGTGGTGGGTCGGCCGGCCCTGACCCCCACTCCGCGCGGCACGTTCACCGCCGGACAGCATGAGGACATCTGGTGGCAGGACGACAACGTCGAGGTGGTCGTTCGCCCGGGACGCCCCGAGAACGGCATCAAGCACTACTATGCATTCGTCGGCAATGTGATGAGTGCCTGGAGTAATGAGAGGGGAGAGGTGGGCGGTTCCGAGGGCGACAGGGGCTGGGCGGGCAAGTGGGTGTACAAGGCGACGCGTGCCGGAACCAATAGTTGGCATGCCGAGTTGGCCATTCCCGTGAACCAGTTCAGCCAGGCCGAGAAGCCTCGGCCGGGCGCCGTCTGGTTCGTGAACCTGATGAACCAGCAGGTAACCCCGACCCGGAAGATGATCGATCTGGGCATGATCCAGCACCTCAAGGGTCAAGGGTACAGCTCCCCGCATCTGGCGCGCCTGGAGTTCGTGGGCGATGCGCCCATCAGCCGGCTCAACAGCGTGGGGCCGCTGGCCAGGGCCGGCAGTCAGACAGAGGACACGGTGGGTCTGAGGCAGGTGTTCTTCAACCAGGGCCAAAGCGAGATCGCCCTCGAGGGGCGTGTGGAGCTCTTCAAGGCGGGCCTCCGACCCCAGGGGGCCATGGATCTCTACGGCGTGTGGGACCGCGTCCTGCACATTCGGGCTACGGGCAAGCCGCTGGTGGAGGCGGACCAGGAGGTTCAGGCTTTCCGCAGCGAGGCGGATCTGCTCCGCGAGCTGACGGACCGGTTCCGTCTGGTGGGTGAACGCGCGGGCAAGCTCACCGTCAAGCCGGGGGGCTCGGGCTACTACAACCTCGAGACGCCCGCGGAGCCGGGAGAGTACATCTGCGCCTGGTCGTTCACCGACACCGCGACGCGTCGGGTGGTCTGCGCCCAGGTGGTGCCGTTCACCGTGGAGCCGGGCCTGCAGGTTACGCTGCGCCCGCATTTCCTCAAGCACGAGAAGGTCCGCGCCGAGGCCTCCCTGCGGAACCTCAAGATCGAGAGCCAGGACCGGGTGGAGTTCTCCCTCCGCGCCGGAGGGCGCCAGCTCGACCGGCAGACGGTTCCTGTACAGCCGGACATGGAGACGGTCCACACGTATCTATCGACCACGGGATTTTCGCCGGGGCAACAGGGGGAGGTGACCGCGAGACTGCTGAGGGCCAACGGGACGGAGGTCCTCACCAATTCCGGCAAGCTGGAGCGCGAGCCCACCCCGAGTTGGTTTGGCAACCAGATCGGCCGCTCGCGGGTGGTACCGGAGCCCTTCGAGCCCGTGAGGATGGAGGGAGACCGGACGGCGGCCCTGTGGCAGCGGCGCATTGAGTTCGGTGACTGCGGCCTGCCGGCCTCGGTGACCGCGCGGGGCGAGCAGGTACTGGCCGCCCCGATCCAGTGGCGCACCGGAAGCGTCAATGTGCGCTGGCAACTGGAGAGCAGTGCGGCGGACCCGCGCGATGCGGTGTTCCTGGCCCAGGGGGAGGCACCCGGCCTGCGTTTCAAGGTCCTGACCGGCCTCCACTACGACGGCACAGCGCGGGTGGAGCTTGAGGTCTCGCCCACCGGCGCCACCGCCCGTCTTCCCGAGCTTGTCCTGCGGATCCCGATCTCTCCCCGATGGGCCCGTCTGGCCATCCACAACAGCCTCTACACCGATCCTCAGCGCATGGTCGACGGCGGGTTCGCCGGCAGCCTGGACGAGTGGTTCAAGGCCTACCCGGACGGCACCATCCCCTTCACCTACGCCTGTTTCGTGGGTGCCGAGGACAGGGGCATCCAGTGGTTCTCAGAGAGCGACCGGGGTTGGTCCAACGCCAACGAAGACAAGGTGATCGCGCTGCGCCGCACCGCTGAGGCCACGGTGCTTGAGGTGGCGCTGATTGACAAGCCGCTCACGCTGAACGAGCCGTGGCGCACGACCTTCGGTCTGACAGTGACACCGACCAAGGACAGCAGCGCGGGCATGCGCATCTTCCCGGCCTCGGAGGCCCATCCGGCCAAGGAAGCGTTCAATGCCGACCTCAAGCTCAGGACCCAGTATTTCGACGCCTATCGGCGTACCGGGATCAACGACGTACGGACCTACATGTGCGATGACAACGAGTTTGGTGCCCCGCGGACCTTCAACCCGGCCAACGAGGTGGTGCTGAAGGACTATATCGCGATGGTTCACGAGAACGGCTTCATCACCACACCGTACTCCGGTTGGGGGGTGAGCTCCAACATACCGGGGTTCCGCGGCTTCGGGCAGGAGATGCTGGCCGAACCCATTAGGAACATCGGGTGGGGCGCGTTCCTGCACAACCCCGCCAGCGTGTTCGCCGACTGGTGGCTGGACGGCGCCCGGTACACCATGGAGCAAGTGGGGTTCGATGGGATCTACATGGACGCCACCTGTCTTCCGCGGCTGCTTCAGAACGAGCTGGACGGTCTGGGCTGGACGGACGCCCAGGGCCGCCGGCGCGGCAGCTATCCGCTGTGGGCCATCCGCGACTTCATCGAGCGGCTGTACATCTACACCCACGTCGAAGCGCCCAAGCCCTGCCTGGTGAGGAGCCACTTCAACCACGAGGTCTTCGCCATCGGCAGCTTCTGCGACCAGAAGGTGACCGGCGAGCTGCACTACCATCGCGGCGCCACGATTCTGGATGTGGCCACACCCTCCGAGTTCCGGGCATACTTCATGACGCACTACAACGGTGTGGCAACGCTGGGGCTGTGGCCCGCGTTCCTGAAGCTGGGCCTGACTCCGAACCAGTGGGACTCCATGCTGATCCTGCATGACATGTGGCGGGGGGTCGGCGGCGGCACGGTGCGCTACTATGAGTACCGGGCGGGCTACGCGCCCAAGACGGAGCCGTGGGTGCGGGTCAAGCACATCCGCGACGCCTTTGTGGGGACGGAGTTCATCCCCTACTGGGAGGACCGGCCTGTCGTCAACTGCCGGCCCGCGGGGCCGCTATCCAGCGCCTGGGTGGACAAGGGCAGGGGGCGGGCGCTCATCGTGGTCTCGAACCTTGAGGATCGACCGTGGGAAGGGGAGATCACTCTCGGCCCCGCTATCCCGGCTGGCGGCGGCATCGTGGACGCCATGTTCGACAAGGAGCTGCCCTCGGCTCAGCAGGGGAGGGTCACCCTGCGCATGCTGCCTCAGAGCTACCGACTGCTGATCGTGGGCGATCGCGTCCCGCTGCCCAGAGGCACTGTGGTGGATGAGACCGCCGACTTCGAATCCTGAGGTGGCATCGAGGACATCGGGCCCAGGGGGGGCGCGGCTTGCCCTCGAGGCCGCCTCTGACCGCGACGGCAAGGACACCCGGCCCGGGTCGGCTGCGTTCCGACTCGGGCCTGTTTCGTGCCGCCGCCGGCACCGGCCGGCGTGCTTTGCGGTGGCACGGCCCGGGGCGATGGGCGGGAGGTCTTCGTTCGCGGGTGCGGGAATAGATCATCTGCCCCGCGCCACCGATGGTGGCGGGGTGTCTTTGTACCAGTCAGCCCTGAGGTGAGCTTGGATGACCAACGGACGCGCCGGCGGATGGATCCGCGGCCTGATACACCTGCACTCCAGATACTCCGACGGCAAGTCCACGGTCCGCGGGCTCAGCGAGTTGGCGCGGGATGCGTACGGCTACGAGTACCTGATCTTCACCGACCACGCCGAGTGCATGGACCGGGAGAGCTTCGCGCGGTATGCCGAGGAGTGCCGGGACGTATCGGGCCCGGACCTCGTGGTCATCCCGGGGCTGGAGATCGCCACGGTCTGGTCCGGGGGCAGCCAGGACCGTTCGCAGGCGCACACGGTGGCCTTCTCGCGGGACCCGTGGGCCCTGCAGCGTCTGTTGCCTCTGAAGCCCTCGCGCAATATCCTGTCCTCCTGGATGCCGCAGCCCGGCGCGCCACCGGCGACCCGGCGGCTGCGCGAGAGACTGGCGGAGATCGGGAGTGTGTCGGCGGCGGCCCATCAGTTCTCATACTCGAAGGCCTCGGCCGGGCACGGGCTGACCTTTGGGCCCTTCGACTATCGCTATGACCTGGCCAACCTGCGGCCCGATGATGGAGTGGACTTCTACTACGGGAACCTGATCGAGGTGGATCACGAGGCCGAGGACATGGCCCTGTACTCGGGAATGCAGGCGCGCTGGGCCGCGGCGCAACAGGGCGGGGAGGTGACCGCTCCCCCCTGGGCCTACACGGGCAGTGACTATCACTTCAGTCTCTGGCAGTCGCGGGTGGCCAAGTACCGGTTCGTGCCTCGCTCGGGGTTGCCGGCCCTGCCTGTCGGCATCCTCAGTCGCTGGAATCCGGCGCGCGAGCTGATTGAGTGGGCGGACCGGTGGCTCAGTCCGGGCCACGAGCAGTTGCGGCGAGTGACCTGGCTGGGGCTGGACGACGATCTGTCCACGGAAGCGGTGATCGAGGCCCTGGAGCGAAGGCGTACCTGCGCCACTCGCGGTCGGACCAACACGATCAACTGGCTGAACATCACTCCCATGCCGGGGACCCGCGAGGAGGGTCCGGTCCGGGCCAAGACGCCGGAGATCTCGCTCTATCTGCAGTTCGAGCGCCCCACCACGCGGCCGCTGTTCGCGGCCCTGTTTCGGGACGGTGTGGAGATCAGCGGCTTTTCGCAGACCTTCGGAGAGGGCAAGACGAGTCTGTGGCTCAACTGGAAGGACGAGGAGGCCGCTTTGGGGGTGCACTCGTATGTTGCAGTGGTGTCGGGGAAGCTGGTAACATCGCCGATACTCATTGACAAGACGTAGGGCCGGCCGAGCGGCAACGCCGGTGGGCTTGTCCGCCGCCAGACCCTTTCCGTCCACTACCGCAAGACCCAAGGGAGACGATGTGAATGTCCAGTAGCAAGCTGGCGCTCTTTGGGGGCGAAAAGGCCGTACAGGCCGACCCCGGGGACATGTTCACCTGGCCGATCATCACCGAGGAAGATGAACAGGCCGTCCTGGATGTGCTGCGTCGAGGCGCCATGTCGGGCGTGGACGTGACCCGCGAGTTTGAGAAGGACTTCGCCCAGTGGCACGGAGTGGAGTATGCCGTGGCCCACAGCTCGGGCACCGGCGCGCTGCAGGCGGCCATGTGGGCCTGTGGCGTGGGAGTGGGTGACGAGATCATCGGCCCCAGCCTGACCTACTGGGCCTCGGTGCTGCCCGCGTTCTCGCTGGGTGCCACCATCGTATTTGCCGAAGTCGACCCCAATACGCTGTGCATCGACCCCAACGACATCGAGCACAGAATCACCGAGCGGACCAAGGCCATCATTCCCGTCCACTACTGCGGCTACCCGTGTGACATGGACCCGATCATGGCCATCGCCGAGAAGCACAACATCAAGGTGATCGAGGACGTCTCGCATGCCCACGGTGCCCACTATAAGGGGCGGCTGGTGGGGACGATCGGGCACTGCAATGCGATGTCGGTGATGTCGGGGAAAGCCCTGCCGGTGGGAGAGGGCGGTTTCCTGATCACCGACGACAGGCTCTTGTTCGAGCGCGCGGTGGCCTGGGGGCACTACGAGCGCACGGCCGAGGCCTGCCAGGACCCGTCGCTGAAGCCCTTCGCGGGGCTGCCGTGGGGCGGGTACAAGTACCGCATGCACCAGCTCTCCTCGGCCTGCGGCCGGGTGCAGCTCAAGCACTATCGGGCGCGCTGCGAGGAGATCCAGAAAGCGATGAACTACTTCTGGGACCTGCTGGAGGGCCTGCCGGGCATCCGGGCGCACCGGCCCGCCAAGGACTCGGGTTCCGACTGTGGCGGCTGGTACGCGGCCCACGGGCTGTACGTGCCCGAGGAGCTGGGTGGCCTGCATGTCTCCAAGTTCTGCCAGGCCGTCTCCGCCGAGGGCGCGGGGGTCCATCCCGGTGCGAACTTCCCGCTGCATACACACGCCCTGTTCCACGAGGCCGACATCTACGGCCACGGCAAGCCGACGATCATCGCCAACTCCGACCGCGATCTGCGACAGCCCAAGGGAAGCCTCCCCGTCACCGAGAGCATTCCCGAGCGCTGCTACGGTATCCCGTGGTTCAAGCACGATCGTCCGGAGATCATCGAGCAGTACGCCATGGCGTTCCGCAAGGTCTGCGAGAATGCCGACGAGGTGCTGGCCGCCGTGGGGGATCAGGCCGATACGGTCACAGGTTCGGCGGGTCTCTTCCGAGGCAACTAGCGTCGGTTCGGGAAGGACGTTGGGCGGCGCCCTGCCGGCCCAGCCGGCAGGGCGTCTTGTTTGTCTGGGGGCTTTGAACGGCGGACGGCGAACGGCGAACGGCGAACGGCGAACGGCCGCCTCACCCCCCTGCCCCCCTCTCCCTTACGCCCGCAAAC
>CAZXDD010000218.1:2593-11895 GCA_964639415.1 uncultured Armatimonadia bacterium | reverse complement strand
CGTCCATGATGTCCAGCCAGTTGCCCCGGGGCAGGTAGACGCGTCGCTGGGTCCCGGGGCGGCACACGGGCGCCACCAGCAGGCCGGGTCCCAGGAGGAACTGGTCCTGGACTCCGGCGGCTATCTCATCCTCCGGGGTGTGCCAGATGAGCGAGCGCGCCATGGGCGTCGCCGTCTCTTGGGCCTCCAGTGCCAGCGAGTAGATGTAGGGCAGGAGGTTCTCGCGCAGCCAGCCGTAGGTGCGCAGGTTGGCCACCGCGTCGGGCCCATAGTGCCACGGCTCGGTGGGGGCGATGCTGTGGAACTGCATGAGCGGGCTGAGTGCTCCGAACTGGCAATAGCGCATGTACAGCTCCGGCGAGGGCCTGCCCTCCGGCATGGAGTACCCGGGGATGTCGTAACCGAAGTACGGGATGCCGCTCCAGCCGATGGCCAGCAGGGCGCGGATGTCGCGCTCCAGAAACTCCCAGGTGGCCGCCGAGTCGCCGGCCCAGACGGTGGAATACTTCTGCTGCCCGGCCCAGCCCCCGGCCACGCGCAGCACCGTCTCCCCGCCGGTCTTCTCCATCATGTACTCATAGGTGATCTTGTTGAACAAGAGCCAGTAGAGGTTGTGCATCTCCTCGGAGGTCCGCCCATCCGAGAAGACCATGGGCCCTTGGCCCTCGCGCTCCAGATAGTTGGTGATATCATTGAACAGGGCGTCCACGCCCATGTCCAGCAGCGGGTCATACAGGCTGTTCCACCACCTAACGGCCTCGGGATTGGTCACATCCAGACAGCCCCCGCGGCCGTAGCCCTCCGGAACATTAAAGGTCTTGCCGTCCAGCCCTTTGGCGAAGTAGCCGTGCTCGTCACCGTGCTTGTAGTTCGGGTCATCCGGCGGGATGTTGTGAGTGTTCCACAGCATCACTTTCCAGCCGTACTCGTGCAGCTCGCGGATCATCGCCTCCGGATCGGGAAAGCGCTCCTTGCTGAAGGTGTGCCAGGCCCCGCCCTTCCAGCCCTCGACGTTGAGCAGCGACAGCGGCAGCTCCAGGGCGCGCCAGCGCCGGGCCACCCGGAGCACCTCGGCCTGCTCGCTGTAGCTGCACCGCGACAGCCAGATGCCGAAGGCCCATTCCGGCGGGGCCTGCGGAAACCCGGTGATCTTGGCGTACTTCCCGAGTAGCTCGGGATAGTCCTGTCCCGGCCACAGGTACAGGCGCATCTCCGGGGAGGGGTTCTGGATCACTACCCGGGTCCCGTCCGAGGCCATGTCGAACACCGAGTGGCGCGAGGAGTCCAGGTACAGGCCGTAGCCCTCGGAGCTCAGGAACATGGGCACCGGCAGGTACGTACTGTCGCCCAGGCTCACATAGCCGCTGTCCACCCACATCTGGGCGACCTTGCCCCGCTGGTCGACGGAGTTGTACTTCTCGCCGAGGCCGAAGAAGCGCTCTTTGGCGGTGGCCTGGATGAGGCAGCGTGCCTGCCCGGCGCGGTACTCGAAGGTCAGCTCCGGCACTCCCGGAGCCGCCACTACTCCCGCCGCGACCACGGCCTCTGTCGGCAGCGGAGGTGTGGTCGCCTGGGCGCTGAGGCCGATCTCGAAGATGCCCTCCGGCCGGCGCTGCACGGTGAGGTAGGCCGTTTGCTCGCCGGCCTGCCAGCGCCACAGTCCGGCAGAGACCTCCGCGGAGGTCTCCCAGCGGCTCCATTGGGGCTGTGCCCCCGCGGGTATGGGGAGAAGCGACAGCACGGCCAGGGCGCCGGCCAGCGAGCGCGTGAGCATCGGCCTGCCTCCTCTGAGCATGACGACTGCCACTGCACGGCGGGCCTTCCCCGCGGCGGGCCGCGACACCTGCCGACCCCGCGGCGGTGAAGCCCCCTGTGACCGCTCTGCGCAGGGCCAAGACGCCGCAGCAGCGCCCGCTTACGGAAGGTAGCGGCACATCGATAGCGAATAGATGATTACCCGGAGCAGTCCGGAGTGGGAGACCGTCATCGGCCCGCCGGGGCGAGACGGGGTCGGCGCACCATCTTGCCGGGAGGTAGACAGGTGGCACCAGAGATCAAGGAACTCAACTGGCGCAGGCACTCTCGGGACGTCCTCCAGTTCCAGCGCGAGATCTACGAGACCAACTTCCCGGGGTTCAAGGCCGACGAGCGTTTCCTGCGCGACTACGGCGCCGACATCCGACGCTCGCTGAGCATCCCCTCCGAGGGTCTCTTCGTCCTGGAGGAGGAAGGGCGGGCCTGCGGATTTCTCTGGGTCTCGCTAATCTCAACGTTGGTGGACCCCTGCGTTGGGTATATTCGTAACATATACGTCGCCCCTGAGCTGCGCGGCGCGGGCTATGGACGCCAACTGCTTGATCTGGCCGAGAGCTGGTGCCGCAGGCACGGTGTGGACCGCATCAGCCTCGACGCCAGTTGCTGTAACCAGCGAGCGGTCAGCATCTACGAGCGCTGTGGTTTCGATGTGGTCAGAGTGCGGATGGAGAAATGCCTGGAGCCCGATCCATGGCTCGAGGATGAGCGGGTGAACATGGCCTCCAGTGCGGATCCGGGACTGTAAATATCCGGCCGAAAACCCCGTGTTCGCCGCGAGTGTCATTCCGGGAGCGTCCGCTCCCGGCAAGAGCAGCTCGACGGATCTCCCGGCATTCAGAGAGATTCCTCGCTGTCTCGCTGCGCGAGATGGACGCTCAGAATGACAGGAACCGGGCCGGCCGGGTTCACCGGGCGGACCTCCATAGATGTCGGGGCGGTGCCGCTGTGGGCCCTCACTGCGACCGGCCGCCTCTGACTGTCGTGCACCGGCCCTTCCGGAGGTGTCTTGATTGGATACACGCAGACCGCGCCCTGGCGAGGGCATCCTCGCCGACGAGCTTTCAGAAGTCCGCATGCTGGCCGACCGCGGGCGGTACGCCGAGGCCCAGGCGCTGGGGGAGAAGGTGCTCACGCAGCACCCCGAGGCCGCAGACGCCCACACGGCGATGGGCGATGTGTTCGCCGCCCAGGGCCACTGGAACGAGGCGGTCCACTGGTACGGTGCATCGCTGGAGCTGGAGTTCGACCCCCGGGTGATGGAGTACCTGGCCGCGGCCCGGGCCCGGGCCGTTCAGGCCGGCACCGCCCCCGAGAACCTCCCCGTCGGCCCCTTGCCCGAGCGCCCCGAAACACCGGAGCAGACCGAAGAGCGCCGGCGGGTCATGCCCCTTGCCGTGGCCGGCGTCCTACTCGCCACGCTGCTTTTGTTCTTCGCGGTCCGCTGGGCCACCGCGCCCCCCGGCTCCGACGTCCCCTCCGGCGCCCTGCCAGCGACGCCGGGCGTCGCAGGCGGACCGGACGGAGCCCAGGCGTCCTGGCCTGACCCGGCGGCATGGGCGACGACACCCACGGGCCCGCAGGTCCCGGGCGCCGAGGCCTCCGGAGTGCGCTATCCCGCCTCGGTACCCGCCGAGAGTGAGAACCCTCCGCCCGTACGCTACACCGGTCAGCCTCCGGTCTCCGAGGAGTTGGCTCTGGCGACCACCGCCAACCAGCGCCGGGCGGCGGGCGGTAGCACCGGCATCGAGAAGAAGATCATCCGCCAGATGCACATGGAGAAGTTCCAGGAGGGCACTTCGGTCCCGGAGCGTGCTTCCGCCACGGTGGACGCCTACTCCGGACTGGGGATCATCACCATCCAGGCCCCCAGGACGGCGGACCCCAGACGACTGGACCACGATGTGACGGTGGCCGCGTACCAGGCCGGGTACAGCGCGATGAAGTCCGACGGGCGTCTGCGGGCGGTGATCGTCCGCTGTGTGAGTGAGATCAGCAATGAGCGGGGGGAGTCGGAGGATGTCGTCCTGTTCCGCGCCGTCGTGAACCGCGAGAGCCTCAAGTACTGGATGGAGACCGGCAGCAAACCCTCGTACCAACAGATGACCTCCGGCATCCTCGCCGGGGCGTGGTGGGACAACGAGGCTGTGTCGCGGCATCTTGCCGCGCAGGAGGACAGGATCCTCAAGGAGGGCGGACGCAGGTAGGCCCAGAACGACCCCCGTCGTCGCTTCCCCGGCCGGGCCACAGGTGCAGTTCCGCAGCGCCTGTGGCCCGGTCGTCCGTCTTCGGCCAAGTTCTTCCCCCCATACGAAGGTCTTTATCTCCCCGCGCCGAACCCTCTTGCCGACCGGCCGTGCATAGTCCACCTAGTGTAGGGAGGCGCACCCGTGAAGAAGGCAATCTACTATGGGTCCATCAATCCCAAGCTTTCCCATCGCGACAGACTGGTCCTGGCCAAGGACGCCGGGCTTGATGGTGTAGAGATCGGACAGTTCGGGAGCCAGGAGGAGACCGAGGGCGTCGCCGCGCTCGCCGCCGAGGTGGGCATCGAGATCCACAGCGTCATGGCCGGCACTCACTGGCAGTGGCCCCTGTCCAGCACCGATGAGGAGATCCGCGAGAAGGGCGTGGAGGGTGTCAGGGAAGCACTGCGCGTGGCCGCCTGGGCCGGCGCCGACACCGTCCTGATCGTCCCCGCCGTCGTCAATGAGGATACCTCCTACGCCGCCGCCTACGAGCTGAGCAAGAAGAGCCTTCTCGAGCTTCTCCCCACCGCGGAGGAGCTCGGCGTGTGCATGGCCCTGGAGAACGTGTGGAACAAGTTCCTGCTCAGCCCCCTGGAGTTCCGGGACTACATAGATGACTTCGGGCACGACCTGGTCAAGGCCTACTTCGATGTGGGCAACATCCTGCTCTACGGCTATCCTCACCAGTGGATCGACATCCTCGGCGAGCGCATCGCCCGCGTGCATGTGAAGGACTTCGATGTCAACACCAAGCAGTTCGTGGCCCTGCTCACCGGCAGCGTGGACTACCCGCGAGTGGTGAACGCTTTCAAGGGTGTCGGCTATGACGGCTACCTGACCGCCGAGCTCTCGCCGTACAAGCAGTATCCGGACCAGTTCATCCACGACACGGCCCGGCACCTGCAGTGGATCATCGACAGCGCCTAGTGGTCTCACGGCTGCTTGGGCACGGCTCGAGTCGTGTGCCGTCGGCCGTTCGCCGTTGCCGTCAGGTCCGGACTTCGGTCCGGGCCAACGGGACGCGGCCGCCTGGCCACCCCCCCTGTAGGTCGCGAATGGTTCGGCGGGTCCCCTCTTGGGACCCGCCGTTGTTTCGTCCGGTGGTTTGCGATCCCGCGTGCTGCGCCTTCCCCGCCATGGACGAGGTGAGGCCGGGGAACGTAGGCTCTCTCGCGCCTCCCTACTCCGCCGCCGTCACCACCAGCCTCTTGGCCCTCTCGTCCCTGACAACCACCTGCGGGTCGCCCCAGAGGGCGTGGTCGGCCGTGGTGTCGTCCTCCGGCCCGCAGTCGGCCACGAGCTTCAGCCTTATCTTCTGCCCGGCGAAGCCGGACAGGTCCGCCTGCGCCGCCTCCCAGCTCGTGGCCCTGTGGTGCTTTGAGAACACCTGGTGCTCACCGCCCTCGCCGTCGATGACCACGACCCGGTACGTCACCCCGTCGGTTGTGTGGAGGCCCTCGCGCATGCCCATGTAGAACTCCACCACCGTCTGCAGGTTCGCCGGCAGCGTGAGGTCGTAGATGGCGAAGGCATATCCGGCCCTGTTGCGCCCATAGGGAGGATGCGAGAACAGCCCGCTACGCTCCACCCCACCCGAGCGGCCCTTGGCGAGCTCGAACGAGCCGTCCTCGTAGTCTCTGCGGTCCGTGGTCTCCTCGCCACCGCGCGGGCAGTACCCCATCGTGAACGGCACCGCGGGATCGGTGAGGTCCAAGACAACCGGGTACTCCCATCTCGTGTCGAGTCGTTGCGCCACGCGGACTTTGCTCCCGCCCTCGGAGGCCTCGGCGGTGAGCGAACACGGCCCCACCTGCCACGGGAGCGTGACGGCGGCCTGCAGCGTGCCTGTGCCGTTGGCCGGCAGCTTCAGGGACGCCGCGGCCAAAGCGGCGGCCACGCCCTCAGACCCTCCCAGTGCCAGGTCGACTTCCGCCTCCCGAGAGAGGTTGTTGGTGACTGTGGCCTCAAGCGGCAGGCTCTCGCCCTCAGCGAGCCTCGCCGGCAGCGGCACATCCAAGGACACGTCGAAAGGCTGCGCGGCGATGAAGTCCACCCACAGCGTCTGCTGCCCGCTGCGCACCGCAAGCCACAGCAAATTCCCCGGCGCCGCGTCGGCCGGGACCGTGACGGTCAGCGTCCGCCCGTCGGCGTCGGCCTGCGCCGCGACGGTGTCCTTCTCGATCTCCCAGGACACCGCATCGGCCTGCATGCCCTCCGGCAAGATGACCTCTACCTCACGCCCCGCCGGTGCAAGCAGCGGCGCCTCCAGCGCGGCCGGTGCCGGCTGCTCGACCGCCGCCAGTCGGTACTTCCGGGGCTCCTCACCTTCGGGGATGATGTGTGCAAGCCCCCGGCTCCAGCGCACTTCCGCCGGACCGATCTGCGTGCCGTCCATGGCGCAGGCGCCCACGGCGATCATCGTACCCGGCGCAAGCCCTGCAATCTCGGGCCTGAAGCCGAAGTCAGAGAACCCGTCGGTGGGGATCACCCACGGCACGTTGTCCTCGGTCTTGACGGCGGCGCTGCCCTTCCCGGCCAGGAAGCCGAGGTTCACGTAGCCTCCGCGGGTGTCGATGTAGCTCTGACTTGGGCTCAGGGCGACGTCCACCCTCTGCACCGGGCCACCCGCCGCGCCGCCCACGGGCACCTCCGCCGAGTAGCTCACAGCCCGCTCGCTCGCCTCGCCCCCGGCCGCCGCGTGGCCCCACGGCGGAAGCCGCAGCTTCTCGCCCTGTAGCGTCACCATCCAGGGCCGCTCGGAGCCGTTCACGTAGATCTCGGCCCCACCGTCATACACCACATGCACTCGACCGTCCAGGTACGCATCCGAGATCAGCGCGGCCGAGGTGTCCACCATCTTGCCGCCATCCTCGTACTCGATGCGCGACACGGGCACCATGACATAGTGCCGCTGCAGGGCCTGCATCATGTAGTAGATCTTCAGCAGGCCCGCCCGGCTGCCCCAGTCCACGAAGCCGATATGCCCGTAGGCCAGGGAGGTGGCGATGAACTGGTCGAGATCCTGGGGGGCACCGCGGAAGAACATCCCCGGTGAGCCCATGCCCGCGTCCATATGCAGCGGGTGCATCTTCAGCAGGTCGAAGGCCACCAGTAGCGGTTCCTTGGGTGGGGCGGGGCTGATGATCTGGGCGTAATTGCCGTCCGTCAGCCCCGCGTACCACCAGTGGTTATTGCCTTCGGAGTAGACGGGGCCCTGGTGCGCGAACTTCTCATTGTAAAGCAGCCTTCCGAAGCACTCGAAGGTGCGGCGGAACGTCCCGGCTCCCGGTACCCGGTGGTCGTAGTCCACCCGGGAGAAGGGCGTCACGGCGGTGTGCACATCGCAGTAGCTGTGGTTCTCGCCGAACTTGGCCTGGATCTGCGGAGCCAACAGCGCCTGCATCTCCACGCTGCGCATGGGCTTGGGGGCATAGCAGCGCATCCACGCCCGCTGCCAGTCGCCGTTGGAGTGGCGGGCCACCCAGTCCTCGTCCCAGTAGCCGTTCACGGGCGCGTAGTCGGTGTAGTTGGTATACAGCCCCACGCGCCAGCCCAGGGACTGCACGGCGGCGACGAAGTCCTTAAGGGCCTGGTCTCCTCCGCGGCCCGGCGCGGCATTGAGCCTGAAGGTGAAGCTCTCGCCGGCGTCGCGCCAGCTATCCTCGTGATAGCGGATCGTGACCTTGTCCAGGCCGTAGTTGCGGAGGCTCTGGGCCTCGGCGATCTCGCCCCTGTGGTCGGCGCCGCCCTTGACCCGCCACAGCCGATCGCACTGGGCCTCCCGCATGGGCGAGGGCGGATTGGGGATGGTCGGCAGGACCTCCTCGAAGCGGGGCGAGGCGGTGAGAAACAGCCGCTCGCGCACCGGATTGCGCTCCCCGTTGGTCTTGGGCACATACACCGCCGCCCCATTGTACGCCACCCACTGCGGCCCCGCGGCCGCCGCGCCCGCGAGGGTCGAAGCGTCCGAGACATACCAGTCGAACTGGGTGAACACAAACAGCCCCTCGGCATACATCACCCGCGGGTCGTTGCCGCCATAGGTGAGGTACGGGATCCGGAACAGCTTGGCATCGGCCACCGGCTCGGCCCGCCCCAGAGCCACGCGCTCCACAACGGGGTCCGCGGCCTCCATCTCGACGATCAGCGACTTTCCGCGCAGGCGGAAGCGGTAGGTGACCTCCGTCGCCACGTCGCCGGCCTCCAGACCCCACACGCAGGTGAGCGCACCGTCCTTCAACTCCGAGGACCGCAAGGTCGTCTTCAGGTCCTCGCTGTCGGGCGCCACAATGCCCTGGGGTGTTGCCAGTTGCATGCCGCCCCCGGCACAGGGCATGAAGGCCTTGTCCCCAAACCGCAGCTCGATGTCATCCAGTCCTCCGGAGCGCGGGGTGACCCGGTACTGCAAAGTGCAGTCCTCGCCCCGATAAGTGAAGACCGTTGTCTCGCCATCCGCCGCCATGGTGTTCTCGTACTGGGAGTAGTTCGTGGGCAGGATGGTCTCCTCGCGAGTGGGGAAGGGGAGCTTGTCCGGCCAGGGCTGGAACTCCAGGGGCTGCCACTGTTCCTGGAAGAACTCGCAGGGCCCCAGATAGACGGTGCGCGGCTCCTCATTGCGCGCATTGGCAAACTGCAGGCCAACAAACTGCACGGGCCGCTGCAGGCGGGCCAGGTGCTCCCCGTGAAGCCGGCTGTTCTGCAGGAACCAGTAGGTATAGTCCATCGACCCCAGCGGGAGCTGGAACTCCCAGCCGGCGGCATCGCGCAAAAGCACGCTCACCTGCAAGGGCGGCGTCTTGGGGTCCGGCGCCCAGCCCCAGTTGTTCCCGTAGTTCCAGAAGTTCACCGCGTCCCAGGGGTCGGGGATCGTGATGGGCTCTTGGGGTCGCACCACCAGGCGCGGATCGGGCCCCGTGCCCTTGTAGACCAGCTTGCCGCAGTAGTCTGAGAACAGCTTCTGATCTTCCGAGCGGTAGAGACTGCCTTCGGCGCCATAGCCCTCCACCACCCATCCGGTGAGGTCCTGCATGTCGAAGAGCTGGGGGCGGGTCTGCTCTCGCCCCGCCATCTCGTAGGGTTTGGCGCCCACGGGGCCGGGCGATGGGTCTGAGTTCTCAGCGGCACGGACAACGGGGTCCTGGGCCAAGGCGGTCACACTCCCGATGAGTAGACAGGTGATGACAACAAGCGCGCCGAGGGCGGCGCGAGAGGCGGAGACGATGGGATGCATGGCAGGCTCCT
>CAZXDD010000218.1:0-2583 GCA_964639415.1 uncultured Armatimonadia bacterium | reverse complement strand
TCCGTGTGGGGAAAGAGACGATGACAGAGCATTCGCCCCGAAACGGCGGAGGGCCTCCTGTACGAGAACCCGTGCCCGGCCGGCGTTCCCAGCGCCGCCGCCGGGCACGTGCCCGTGCTCCACCTCAGAGCGCCTTGGTTCAACCCATTGACTTCTGGCTCCGCTCCGGCTATAATCTCACTCTCGCCACAGCCGGTGCGGCCGGTGGGTCGCTTCGCCGGGTGTGCGTTTTGTCGCTTTGTTCCTATGTCATCCGGGCCGCTCGCGTGCGCCTTTGGGAAAGGACCGAACCTTCGATGTACGCTATCTTTGAGGCCGGCGGACGGCAGCATCGCGCCGCACAGGACATGGTCGTCAAGATGGACAAGATCGACGCCGCCACCGGCGACGTCGTGGAGTTCGACAAGGTCTTGGCCCTCGTCGATGACGAGAACACCAAGCTCGGCACCCCTTATCTCGAGGGCGCCAAGGTCGTTGGCAAGGTGATCCAGCAGGGCAAGGACCGCAAGATCCATGTGTTCAAGTACCGGCCCAAGAGCGGCTACAAGCGCGCCCGCGGCCACCGGCAGCACTTCACCCAGGTGAAGATCACGGAAATCTCGGTCTGAGCCGGCGGCGGGCCATGGAGCCCGCCCACCGTCCTTGGCCTCCTGAAAACCTTCGGCCGCTGCGGCCGTGTTGAAAGATTGAGGGGTGTTTGTTATGGCACACAAGAAGGGAATGGGTAGCACCAAGAACGGCCGCGACAGCAATGCCCAGCGCCTTGGTGTCAAGCTCTTCGGCGGGCAGACCGTGTCCACCGGCAATATCATCGTCCGCCAGCGCGGCAGCAAATTCGTCGAGGGCCGCAATGTGGGCAAGGGCAAGGACGACACGCTCTTCGCACTCGTCGATGGCGTGGTGCAGTACCGCACGCGGGCCAACGGCAAGAAGACGGTGGATGTCGTCGCCTCCGGCGCCGAGTAGCCTCGGCGGCGCCCACCCGTCGCGCTCGATAGTCTCGTGTCATGTGCCGGCACTGTGTGTGTGTCGGCACATGTGTTGTTGCCTGATGGGTAGCAGACCGCCTGCGCCCCTCGCCAAGCATATTCACAGGTGGTGGCCATGTTCCTGGATGTTGTGGAGATCATCGTCAAGTCGGGCAAGGGCGGCAACGGCTGCGTGGCCTTCCGTCGCGAGGCCCACGTACCTCGAGGCGGCCCCGCCGGCGGCGACGGCGGCAGGGGCGGGAACGTGTACCTCAAGGTTGCGCCCCGCATGCGGACCCTCAGCAGCTTCGCCCACAAGAGGTCCTTCACCGCCGATTCGGGCAAGCACGGTTCCGGAACGAACAAGACCGGCAAGTCGGCCAAGAATCTCACCATCGCCGTCCCGCCGGGCACCTCGGTCTTCGACGCCCAAAGCGGCGAGCTGCTGGCCGACCTCGTCCGGCCCGGCGACAGGCTACTGGCCGCCCGCGGTGGAACCGGCGGCCGCGGCAACGCCGCCTTCAAGACCCCCTCGCGCCAGACGCCCATGTTCTGCGAGATGGGCGAACGCAATGAGATCCGCAGACTGCGCCTGGAGCTCAAGCTCATCGCCGATGTGGGCATCGTGGGCTTCCCCAATGTGGGCAAGTCCACACTCATCAGCCGCATCTCGGCGGCCAAGCCCAAGATCGCCCCGTACCACTTCACCACACTGGAGCCCAATCTAGGGGTGGTGCAGGTGGGCGACGAGTTCTCCTATGTGGTGGCGGACGTACCGGGCCTGATCGAGGGCGCCCACGAGGGCGTCGGACTGGGACACCAGTTCCTGCGCCATGTGGAGCGCACGCGGATGCTGGTGCATGTGGTGGATGTGGCCGCCACCGAGGGCCGCGACCCGGTAGCCGACTACGGAGCCATCAACCGCGAGCTGTCGCTCCACGACGCCCGCCTGGGAGAGCTGCCGCAGATCGTGGCCCTGAACAAGGCCGATGTCTGCCAGGACGAGGACCTCATCGCCGCCATGCAGGAGGCGGTGGCCCAGGACGGGCGGCGGGGGTTTGTGATCTCGGCCGTGTCGGGCCAGGGCATCGAGGAGCTGATGAAGGCCGTCGGCGACCGGCTGCGGGAACTACTCCCGCAGGTGGATGAGTTTGATGAGGAGGCCATCGCTCCACGCACCTTCGAGGCACCTCTTCCCGCCCATCAGGCCCTGGATGTGCGTCGCATCGAGCAGGGCGTGTATGTGGTAACCGGGACCGAGGTCGAGCAGGCTATCGCGCGCACCAACCTGGACTCCCGGGACGGCGTGGAGTGGCTGCACGAGCGACTGGAGGCCATGGGTGTGCTGGACCGTCTGGACGCCATGGGGGCCGGGCCCGGAGATACGGTGTTCGTCGGCGACTACGAGCTACAGTACGCCGGGTAGCAGGCGGTGGCCACTGTTCCGCCTGTTACCGTGTCAAGGCTCACTGCCCTGGAGCGACTGCGGGCCCTTGCCAGTCACAAATCTGGGAGGTAAGATACACGTGGGGCGGTCTATCGTCGGCACATGAAACACACCAATGAACCGCCCAGATCGGAAGAGCACACGTCTGAACTCCAGTCACCGCTCATT
>CAZXDD010000217.1:3466-11918 GCA_964639415.1 uncultured Armatimonadia bacterium | reverse complement strand
AGCCGTTCACACCACTGGGCTTCGCCACCATCCACGTCTTCCAGCCCACCTTCGATGACCCGAACATGGAGGGCTGGTTCGAGTCGGCGTGGAGCAATGCGGGGGATCAGAGGGTCGCCGACTGGCTGGGGCTGCTGAGCAGCCAGGGCATCAATGTGATCCGCATCGGCCTGACGGTGAAAAGCGACGGCCTGCCGGGCGACATGGGCGGGTATCCCCACCCCGATCTCGTTCCGGCGCTCCGGCGCTTTCTGGAGTTGTGCGACGGCTTGTGCATGCGCGTGATCCCGGTCCTGTACTGGGGCCATTGGACCACATTCGGGCTGCAGGATGTGCCGGCGTATGACCCGCTGATGCGGGTATGGCACGACTGGTATACCGACCGGCGGGCCATCGCCCTGCAGCAGGAGTTCACGCGCCGGGTGGTGGCCCCCTTCGCCGGCGATCCCCGGGTGTTCGCCTGGGAGCCCATGAACGAGATCAGGCCCGACGTGGAGGGCAATCCGGACATCCCGGTGCAGTGGACCAACTGCATCTGCGAGGCCATCCGCGAGGTGGACCCAGACCACCTCATCACCATTAGCCCGCTGACCATGGACAGCCACACCCACGTGCACTATGCCCGGCACTCGGATGCCGACTTCATCAACTACCACTTCTACGCCGACTTCTCCTCCCCGCCGCGGGGCATCGCCGACCGCGTCGCGATGTGCACCCGTCTCAACCAACTGGGGGGCAAGGTGGCCATCGTCGGGGAGGCCGGGGCCACAGGGGGTGGCTTCGGGGGGCTCAATCCGCAGTGGGTGGACCTGGCCACCCGCGACTGCTACTGGCCCAGTCTCCTGAGCGGCGCCACCGGCTGCGTCGGATGGGATGGCAATACGACCTCCCCGCGGGAGACCGGTATCCTCGCGGAGATCCTCGGCGAATCGGGCTGGTACGGGTGCCGCCGTGACCCCGCGCCGGTCTGCGTGGTGTTCGAGGACCTGCGAGAGGACCTGTGGCCCCTGATCCGGGCCGAAGGCCTGCTCTCGGACCGCGGGGTCTGGTTCGACCCGGTGCTCCGGGGAGCTCCGGTGCCGCCCGGCAGCCAGGCGATCCCGCTGTCAGAGCTATCTGACCACCTGCCCGCCCTGCCGCGCCTGGTCGACGCCACGGCGCCGTACGCCGCGGTGCCGCTGGTGGCCGACGGCGGCAGGCTCGCCGTGATCTACCTGCGCAACGAAGGCGGGTTCAACGGCTACGGAGGCAGGCTCCCAGAGCAGACCGACCTCAACGTGGTGGTCCACCTCCCCGGCAGACACACCCTCACCGTCTGGGACCTGGACGCCCGGGAGCAAGTGGCGACGTCGGAGTTCAGCGACGACGGAGTCTTCGCGGCCCAGGAGACCTCATCGGACTACGTGCTGGTCGCCAGGCAGGCGCGCTGAGCGCTGGCCGTGCTGCGGCTCTCTGGGGCCTGCCGTTCCCCACCCCCCGCTGCCGCCCGTCCCCCAGACCGTGGCGGAGGTGGACGCCGGCGGGCGACAGACAGTTCTGGGCGGCGAGGTTGACAGATGCTGTGTGGGCCTTGTCGGGGCGGGTGGCTTGGGTCTCCGGCCTGGCCGGTACGAGGGATGGATGGCGGATGGATGGCGTTGCCTCTTGACAGTGTTGGGTGGTGGTGGTATATGAATGAACGTTCATTCACCCTACCCGGAGGCCCCCACCATGGAAGACGGCAGCGACAGCAAGCCCGCGGAGGCACTGGGGGGCGGCGGGCGACGGCTGGAGATCATCCAGGCCGCCGGTCGCGCCTTCGCCACCAAGGGCTATGCCGCCACGACGGTCAAGGACATCGCCGCCGAAGCCGGCATCGCGCCGGGCACGATCTACCTGTACTTCGCAGGCAAGCGCGACATCCTCGAGGGCTTCTTCGACTATGTGATCGATGTGGCCATCACTCGTCTCGACGACCTCGCCGACCTGCCGCTGGAAGACGCGCTGGCGGCTCTCTTCTGCGAACGCTTCACACTGCTCCGCGAGCATCTCGGGATCATGAAGGTACTGGTGAGTGAGGCCATGTTCGACGAGGCTTTGGCCACGCGCCTCCGGGACGACCTGTCGCGACGGGTCATTCAGAGAGTGGCGAAGTTTCTCACCTCGCGCACCTGCGGCCAACTGACGGAGCAGGACATCCATGCACTGGTGGCCATGTTCCCGGGCATCATCCTCAGTCAGGGCGTGCTCTTGCCCTCGCTCGCCTCGGAGATGGTAGCTCCGCCGCGGGAGGCGGCTCGGGCGGTGGCGCGGGTGCTCGTCCACGGCATTCGCGGGATGCAGCAGGGAGGTGACGATGCGTGCCCAAGCACTCCGGCCTCGGAGGCCTTCCGCTCCCAGTGCGGGTTGTGGCTGCTCTTGTCGTTGTAGGCGGGCTTGGCTACCTGATCTGGCACACGGCCGCAGGCAGGGCGGCCCGGGCCGATCAGGCGGTGCAGGCCGGCGGGATCATCGAGGCCAGGACTATCGAGATCGCCAGCGAGGTGGGCGGGCTGGTGGCCGGGCGGCCGCTGGAGGAAGGCAAGAGCGTGCACGCCGGCGACCTGGCGGCAGAGATCGTGGATGCGGTGACCTCGGCGCAATTGCAGCAGGCGGAGGCGGCCGCCGCCGCCGCCGATGAGAGGGTACGTCAGGCCGAGGAGGCCGTCCGCCTCCAGGAGAACGTGAGCGCCGGCGACATCCGCCGGGCCCGGGCGGCGATCGGCACGGCCCGGGCCAAAGAGCGCGACGTTCGCGACGGCTCGCGACCTCAGGAGATCCAGGCGGCCCAGGCGGCGGCGCAGCAGGCGAAGGCCGCCGTGGACGCCGCCGGGGCCCAGTTGCAGCAATTGCGCGCCGGCCTGCGCCCCGAGGAGATCGCTCAGGCCGAGGCAGGCTATCGCGCGGCTCAGGCGGAGGTCGAGGCCGCCGAGGCGCAACTTGCCAACCTCGTCGCCGGAGCCAGGCCGCAGGAGCTGGAGCAGGCCAGGGCCGCCGTGGACGCCACCCAAAGCGCCGCGAACAAGGCCCGCAAGGACTTCGACCGCGTTGCGGCCCTGGTGGCCGAGGGCGCCATGTCTCAGCAGCAACTGGACGCGGCCACGGCCGCCGTGGACGCGGCGCGTGCGGAGAACAAGAGTGCCGCCGAGCGCCTCGCCCTACTGCAGGAGGGTGCCAGGAAGGACGAGATCGTGGCGGCTCGGGCACGTGTGCGGGCGGCGGCGGCCGCCGCCGAGAAGGCCGCGCAGACGCTGGCACTGGCCAGGAAGGGCTCTCGGCAGGAGGACATCGACCGTGCGGCGGCCATCGTCCGGCAGGCCGTGGCGACACACGAGGCCGCCCTGGCGCAACTGAGCCTGGCCAGATCCGGCGCCCGGCGCGGACAGGAGGAGACCGCGCGCCGCCAGGTGGATGAAACACAGGCGGCTCTGCAGCTCGCGGAGGCAAACCACAGGCAGGTGGAGCTGCGCAGGAAGGACGTCGAAGTCGCCCGCGCTCAGGCGCTCCAGGCCCGAGCCAATGTGGACGCGGCCCGGGCCGGACTGGACAAGTTCCAGGTCCTCGTACCCCTCGACGGCATCATCGACAAGACCCACATCCGCCCGGGCGAGGTCATCAAGCCCGGCGGCTCCATCGCCACTCTCGTGGACTTCTCAGAGACGTGGGTCACCGTCTACGTCCCCGAACCGCTGATGCCGCGGATCGCCATCGGCCAGGCGGCACAGGTCACGGTGGACGGACTCCCCGGCCGCGGCTTTCCCGCCACCGTGCGGCGCATCGCCTCGGAGGCGGAGTTCACCCCCAAATTGGTGCAGACCAAGGACGAGCGGGCCCGGATGGTCTTCGCCGTCGAGTTGGCGGTGGACAACCGCGACGGTGTCCTCAAGCCGGGCATGCCGGCGGACGCGGTCTTCGCCTGCTCCGGGGGGACGCGATGAACCCGGAGGCGGTGACTGTTCGTGGGCTGGCCAGGCGCTTCGGCGACATCATCGCCGTGGACGCCATCGACCTGTCCGTGAGAAGCGGCGAGATCGTCGGTCTCGTCGGCCCGGACGGCGCCGGCAAGACCACCACGATGCGCATGCTCTGTGGCATTCTCGCCCCGGACTCGGGAGAGGCGACGGTCGCCGGGGGCGATGTGGTCCGCCGGCCTGAGAGCGTCAAGCCCCACATCGGCTACCTGCCCCAGCGCTTCGCGCTGCACCGCGATCTGACCATCGCCGAGAACATCCAGTACATCGCGGAGCTGTACACCGTCCCCCGTGACATCTGGACCCGACGACGGGACGAGCTGCTTGAGATCACGTACCTCTCGCCCTTCTCCGACCGTCTGGCGGGCCGATTGTCCGGAGGCATGCGGCAAAAACTCGCCCTCGTCTGCGCCCTCCTGCACCGCCCCCGCGTCCTGCTGCTGGATGAGCCTACCACGGGCGTCGATCCGGTCTCCCGCAGGGACTTTTGGCAGATACTCTATGACCTGCCGCGCCGGGGCGTCACCATTCTCATCAGCACCCCATACATGGACGAGGCCTCGCGCTGCAACCGGGTGGCGTTCATGGACGGCGGGCGCATCCTGGCTCAGGACACCCCGGACGCGCTCCGCGCCGCGATTCGCCAGGCCATTGTGGAGGTCCGTTGCCGGCCGCAGCGAACGGCCCGCGAGGTGCTCAAGCGTACAGAGGGAGTGACGGGGGTGGAGGTGTTCGGCGACCGGCTGCACGTCTCGGCGCGGCCCCAGACGTCCCCCGACTTCCTGCGCGAGGCCCTCCTGAAGGCCGATGTGGAGTGCACGGACCTGCGCGAGGTCTCCCCCTCGTTGGAGGACGTCTTCGTCGCCCTGGCGGGGCGCGACCGGTCGAGGGGGGAGTGACACGGTGGCCCTGGCCGTTGAAGTCCACAGGCTGGTCAAGCGGTTCGGGAGGTTCACCGCCGTCAACGAGGTGAGCTTCACCGTGGAGCAGGGGGCGATCTTCGGCTTCCTGGGCCCCAATGGATCCGGGAAGTCCACGACGATCCGCATCCTGTGCGGCCTGCTCTTGCCCACTTCGGGAACGGCGCGCGTGATTGGGCTGGACGTGGAGACACAGGCCGAGGAGATCCGCAGGCACATGGGCTACATGCCTCAGATGTTCTCGCTCTACGGCGACCTCACCGTGAGGGAGAACATCCTGTTCTACGCGGGTCTGTACTTGCTGGCGCCGGACCGGGCGGCCGCGAGACTGCGGCAGTTGGCCGAGCGCCTGGAGCTGGGCGAGGTGATGAACCGGCCGGCCGCGACGCTCTCCACCGGATGGCGGCAGCGCCTGGCCCTGGCCTCAGCCGTCGTCCATGAGCCCCCTCTGGTCTTCCTCGACGAGCCCACCAGCGGCGTGGACCCGATGACGCGGCGGCTGTTTTGGGAGGTCATCGACGACCTTGCTCACCAGGGCACCACGATCTTCGTCACCACCCACGTGATGGACGAGGCCGAGCACTGCACGCGACTGGCCATGATGCACTACGGCCTGCTGATCGCCCAGGGCACCCCGGAGCACATGCGCACAGAGTACCTCAGCGCGATGGTGGAGGTGAAGGTGGCGCCGCTGTGGGACGCTCTGGTGCTTCTGCAGCAGTCGGATGTGGTCGTGGACGCCGCCCTGTTCGGCGACGCTTTGCATGTCGAGTGTGTCGACGGGCTCGCCGACCCGGTGGCCGCGGTGCGCCGCCTGTTGCTGGATGCCGGGCTGGACGTGGCTGAGGCGCGCTCGGTTCCGCCGTCGATGGAGGACGTGTTCGTCTCCCTGGCCCGCAAGCACGAGCGCCCCACAGAAGTGGGCCGTGATGCCTGATGTGGCGGCGAACCGTAGCCATCGCTCGAGCCGAGTGGCTCCACAACCGCCGTGACCCGCGGAGTCTGTTCGTCATCGTGGCTCTGCCCGTCCTCCTGCTGCTGCTCTACGGCTACGGGATGAACTTCGACCTGGACGACATCCCCTTCGCCGTGTACGACCTGGACGGCTCCGCCTCGTCCAGAGGGATCATCGACCAGTTCCGACAGAGCCGCTACTTCTCGCTCCGGGCGGCCATCGCGGACCGCCGTGATATCGACGATCTGCTGGACCGCGGTGGTGTGGTCTTCATCCTTGTCATCCCGCCCGACCTCGGAAGAACGCTGGGAGCAGACCGTGAGGCCAGGGTGCAGGTGATCCTGGACGGCTCCGACACCACTCGCGCCACCACCGCTTTGGGCTACATCCAGGCCGGGCTGCAGGACTACTCCGCGAGATTGCAGGCCGACTACCTCCAGCGCCAGGGGGCTGCGGGCACAGGAGGCATGGTCGCCCGGCCGACGATTCTGTTCAACCCCGGCCTGAAAAGCAGCATGTTCATCGTGCCGGGGCTCATCGCCATCATCCTCACGCTCATCGCGGCCCTGCTGACCTCCACCTGCATCGTGCGCGAGCGCGAGTGGGGGAGCTTCGAGACGCTGGTCGCCTCCCCCGTGCGGGCGCCGGAGATCCTGCTTGGGAAGCTGACGCCATACATCATCATCGCCTTCTGCGATGTGGTGTTATCCATCGCCGTCGGCGCCGCGGTCTTCGGAGTGCGCCCGCTGGGCAGCGTGGCTCTCCTCCTGGCCGTTTCTGTCATCTACCTGCTGGTGTCACTGGCCATCGGCCTGCTGTTCTCGGTCCTGGCGCCCACCCAGCAACTGGCGATTCTGCTGGCGATGGTTGCCACACTGCTCCCCACGATCCTGCTGTCGGGGTTCGTGTTCCCAACCAACGGCCTGCCCACCCCGATTCGGCTGGTCTCCTACGGCCTGCCCGCCACGCACTTCCTGCTGGTCATCCGCGGGATCTACCTCAAAGGCATCGGGGCCGCGCTGCTGTGGAAGCAGATGGCCATCTTGTCCGGGTACGCGGTGCTCCTGCTGGCCCTGGCCGGCAGGAGGTTCCGCAAGAGGATCGCGTAGAAGTCCGGCCGGAAAGCGGGTTTTGCCGTACAGATGTCATCCTGAGCGTCCATCTCGCGCAGCGAGATAGCGAAGCATCTCGCTGCAACCTACGGGATTCCTCGAACTGCTCCCTTCGGGAGCGGACGCCCTGGGAATGACATTCCCGGCGAGGGTGGGGTTTCCGGCCGCACCTCTATCGCCCTGACGTTCCGTGCCGGGCAACCTGTCCGCCGAGGCCTTCCCATGAGCCGTTTTGCCCACATCGTCTCCAAGGAGTTCCTGCAGATCCGGCGCGACCGGATGACCGTGCGCCTGGTCATCATGGCTCCCCTGATGCAACTGCTGCTCATCGGCTATGCCGCCAACACGGACGTCCGGAACGTCCGCGTCGCGGTGTGCGACGGCGACCGCAGCGCCGACAGCCGCCTGCTGATGGAGGAGGTTGACCGCAGCTACACATTCAACGTGGTCGCGGCCGTAGACGACCCGCGCGAGCTGGAGAGCCTGATCCTCGCCGGCAAGGCACAGATCGGGCTGCACATCCCCCGCGACCTGCACCGCAGACTGATGCGCGGTCAGGAGGCCCAGATCGGGCTGCTGGTGGATGGCTCGGACTCCACGACATCCGGGGTGGCTACGGCGTACCTGTCGGGGATCATCACCAACCGCGCGCTACGCTTCCAGCTCCGGGCCGCCAGGGCCGCCGGAACGCTGGGAGCGTCCATCCCCACCCTCACCGCCGAGCCCCGCGTCTGGTACAACGTGGACCTAAGCAGCGTGAACTACATGGTGCCGGGAGTGTTCGGTCTGGTGCTGATGGTGCTCACCGTCACTCTCTCGGCGCTCTCGATCGTCCGCGAGCGAGAGAACGGAACGCTGGAGCAGCTCATGGTCACCCCTCTGAGGCCCCGTGAACTGCTGTTCGGCAAGGTCACACCCTTCGCCGCTCTGATCCTGCTGGACGCCGTGATGGTCTTTCTCCTGGCCCGCGGCTGGTTCCACGTTCCCTTCCGCGGCAGCCTGTTCATCCTCTTCGGCACGGCGCTGCTGTTCCTGCTCAGCACGCTGGGACTGGGCGTTCTGATCTCGGCGACCTCGCGGACCCAGCAGGAAGCCCAGCTCGTAGCCTTCCTGGTACTGATGCCCTCGGTGCTGCTCTCGGGCTTCGCCTTCCCCATCGCCAACATGCCCCCGGCCATCCAGTATGTGACCTATCTCATCCCGCTGCGGTACTTCCTGGTCATCGTCAGGGGGCTGTTCCTCCGCGGCGTAGGCCTGGAGGTCCTGTGGCCCCAGGTACTGGCCATGGCGGCGTTCGGTGTCGTCATCTTCGCGCTGGGGCTGGCGGTGTTCAGGAAACACCTGTAGAGGTGACGGCGGGGGTGACGGCGGTGGGAACGGCGGTGGGAACGGCGGTGGGAACGGCGGGGGTGACGGCGGGAACGGCGACGGCGGGAACGGCGACGGCGGGAACGGCGACGGCGGGAACGGCGACGG
>CAZXDD010000217.1:0-3366 GCA_964639415.1 uncultured Armatimonadia bacterium | reverse complement strand
ACGGCGACGGCGGGAACGGCGACGGCGGGAACGGCGACGGCGGGAACGGCGACGGGGGACGGACACATCGGTCGGCGCCCCACGCCTGGCCGACAGGCACTCACTGATGGGCTTCCCGTGCCGGGGGACGACTATCCTGCCCTCATCGGTCCGCCGGCGCGCATCCCCAGCTCGCCTCCACCTCCCGCGCGGCCCGGCGCAACTCTGACACAATGTCGGCGACCTCCTGCTGCTCGTACCTCGCCTTGGGCATGGCCGCCCCCAGCGCCGCCACCTGCCCTCCGCCATCCCACACCGGCACCGCGACCGCCACGATCCCGATGGCCGACTGCTCATCGGTGATCACATACCCCGCCTCCCGGGCTTCACGCAACTGCCGGCGCAGGTCGTCCCTGTCCGTCACAGTCTGGGGGGTCCGCGGCGACATGTCCAGCCGTGCGAGCAGAGCCTCCCTCTCCTCCTCCGGCAGGTAGGATAGCAGAAGCTTTCCCGTGGCCATCAGGTGCAGCGGGCTGTCTCGCATGGCATGCTGCGACACCGACAACGCCTGACGCGCCGTGGCTTCGATCAGGGCGAACAGATGGCCGTGCCGCAGCTCCGCCAGTAGCACCGACTCCCCGATCCGCCCGGCCAGCCCTACCACCACCTCCCGCGCCAGTGCCCCCTTGTCGCAATGATCCAGCCACCGCCGGGACAACGCATGCACCCCCGGACCCAGCACGTACTGCCCGCCACGCCGAAGCTGCGACACCATCCCATGGGCCTGCAACGTCCGCACCAGGCTCTGCAATGTCTGCGGTTTGAGCCCCAGCCGGCCTGCCATCTCGCCCAGCCCCAGCCCATCCGGCTCGCCGGATAGCAGCTCCAGGACCGCGATCGCCCTGTCCACGGATTGCAGTGTGCGCTGCCCCTGTTCGCTCATGATTGGCCTTGCATTCCCCTATATCGTATTCTATACTATTATATCGTATTATCTGCGCGATGCAAACCCATACCAAGGGAGCGTCAGCATGGCCATCAGTACCCTGGAGCTGAAAGAGTACGCCCGCGAGTGTGGCGCAGACCTGGTGGGAATCGGCGACATCAATCGCTTCGAGGGCGCGCCGCCGGAGTACGACCCCCGCTACATCTGCCCCGAGGCCAAGAGCATCATCGGCTTTGCCTTCCGCATCCCCCGGGGCTACCTGCGCGGCATCGAGGAGGGCACCCACTTCTACCAGTATCCGGCGTTGGGCTACGCCAACATCAACGAGGTCTACGCCCCCATCGTCCTGCGGGAGGTGTCCTGCTTCCTGGAGGACTACGGTTACGAGGGAGTGGCCCTGCGCAACTTCGGCTCGATCTCCCCGGTCTCCGACGTAACCGGTGACCCCGAGGAGCCCGCGACCTACGGCCGCCGGGTGGGATTCTCGCGCCCCGTGCGACCGGGACAGCCGGCACCGGACGTGTATGTCCATTTCCGCATCGCCGCCTACATCTGCGGCCTGGGCGAGATCGGCTACAGCAAGCTCTTCCTCACCCCGCAGTTCGGTCCCCGGCAGAGGTTCGCCTTCATCATCACCGATGCAGAGCTGGAGCCGGATCCCATCTACGAGGGCCCGGCTCTGTGCGACCGCTGCATGGCCTGCGTGAGTGAATGCCCGGTGGGCGCCATCCACCGCGATCAGCAGGTGACCGTCAACGTCGCCGGGCACGAGTTGCAGTGGGGGAAGCTGGACGAGTGGCAGTGCTTCCACGGCTATGTGAGCACGATGACACAGGTCAACCCCTTCTTGCCACCCGATGCCTGGGACGACATGCCCGATGCGGACAGAATCCGCAAGGGCGAGAAGACCCTCACCCCGGCGGAGGTGCAGCAAATCCACGCCCACATTGGTCGGTACTACACCAAGCCGGGCGGTTATCTCCCGGCCATGTGCGGCGGCAGGGGCTGCATCCGCGCCTGCATGATCCATCTGGAAGAACGCGGCGTGCTGAAGAACCGCTTCGAGCTGCCCTTCCGCCGCCGCAAGCCCTGGTGGTGAGCAAAGCTCGGCACGCCTACGTTACAGGCCCCGTTATCCGACACCCAGGAGGCGTACAGATGCTGACTTCACAGATGGTCAAGGACTGGGCCCGCGAGTGCGGCGCCGATGTGGTGGGGATCGGAGACATGAACCGTTTCGAAGGCGCCCCACTGCAGTCCGATCCCCGGTACATCTTCCCCGAAGCAAAAGCCATCATCGGCCTGGCATTCAGAGTCCACCGCGGCCTTTACCGGGGGATCGAGGAAGGCACCTTCTTCGCCGGCTTACCCTCCATGGGCTATGCAAACATCAATGACGTCTACGCCCCCATCGTCCTGCGCGAGGTGGGCGATATGGTGGAGGACCACGGCTACGAGGCGGTCTTGTACCAGAACACCGCGGTGCGCTACGGCTGCGGTCAGGGCGACCCCGTCGGCCCGGGACTGCCCAGACCCGACGTCTTCCTGCATTTCCGTATCGCCGCGTACGTCTGCGGGATGGGCGAGATCGGCTACAGCAAGGTGTTCATCACCCCCCAGTTCGGCCCCCGGCAGCGCTTCGCCTTCATCCTCACCGACGCCCCGCTGGAGCCGGACCCGATCTACGAGGGGCCACGGTTGTGCGACCGGTGCATGCGCTGTGTCTCGGACTGTCCGGGCAATGCCATCAGCGCCACCGAGACGGTGAAGGTCAACATCGAGGGCCACGAGGTGGAGTGGGGCATGCTGGATGAGCAGAAGTGCTCCGCGGTGTTCCAGGCGGGCAGCCCCGAGTACAGCCCTTTCATGCCCGAGAGCATTCGGGATGCCTTCCAGAAGCTGATCGACACAGAGCCCGGTGAAGAGCGCAGCCAGATGATGTCCTATGTCGGAAATGTCTGGGCCATGCTGCGCCAGGAGATGCCGTACATCAAGGCCGCGTGGGAGAGCTACCACCATCCCGGCGCGATCTGCGGCGCCAGAGGCTGCCAGCGGGCCTGTTTCATCCATCTGGATGAGCAGGGCAAGCTGGGCAACAAGTTCGAGCGCCCCTTCCGCATCCGCAAGCCCTGGCGGCTGGAGAGGTAGAGACGAGGGAGAGCGTCTGAGAGACGAAGAACGTCTCACCACGGAGACACGGCCATACGTCAGACCACGGAGACACGGAGAGCACGGAGACACACTGAGAACGGCAGGGCATGGGAACGGCGGAGAACGGCAAGGAAGTCCAACGGCGAGAGAGGCGGACGTGATGAGTCGCTCGGCGGAGGTGGCCTGTGCACGCTTCATCTGCTTCCGGCCAAGAGCTGCTCCATATTGCCGTCGTCGGCCGTGCTCTCTGTCCCTGTCGTGAGACGTTCTCCGTGAGACTCCGTGCTCTC
>CAZXDD010000216.1:4866-11926 GCA_964639415.1 uncultured Armatimonadia bacterium | reverse complement strand
GTGCCTTTGGGCCTGCCAGCGGATCAGATCGGCGAGACGCTCCACGGCCTGCGGCATCGCCAGCAGGCCGCCTTCGTCGGCCTGGCGTACGCGGTACCAGAAGTCCGAGTAGGAGACGTCATTGGAGAGCCTGATGGCCAGCACCTCGCTGCCGTCGGGGGCTTTCCAGATGAACTCGGCGCCGCAAGTATCGTCATTGACGCCGCGCATGAGGACTGCGTTATCGATGCCGAAACCGCGCAGGATCTGGGGCCACTGGCTGATGTGGCCGAAGACGTCGATCATGTAGCCGCTGTCCAGGACTCTCCCCCACTCCCCGGCGGCTCGGAGCCCGAGAAGGAAGTTGCGCACATGGGTCTCGGCGCCCGGGAGGCTCTCATCGGGGGCGACGTACATCGGCCCGGCGATGATGCGGCCAGCGCGGCAGAGGGCGCGCAGGCGGTCTTCCATCTCCGGCCTGATCTCCAGATAATCCCGGAACAGAATCGCCTGGCCGTCGAAGTGGAAGAAGCGGTAGCGAGAGTCGGCCTCCATCTTCTCGATCAGCTCGTCGATCATGGCGACCATGCGCATGCGAAAGCCCTGGAAGGGCATGTACCACTCGCGGTCCCAATGGGTGTGCGAGATGATGGAGGCGCGAAGCCTGGGGTCCATAGAGACACCTCGGTCTGCGGCGTGTGTGGGCGGAGGGCAGTTCGTCGGAGTGCCAGGGAGGACCTCTGAGGAGCCCGGTCGGAGGTGGGACGGCCGGGGGGCCCTATGGCGTGCGGAGGTGACTGCCGGCGGCACACCGAGCGCCCTCGTGCGCACAGGGGGGCCCATGGCCTCCTGTGTCCGGACGGAACTCCGGGCCTGGGAGGCGCACCCGCCCGGCGGTCCCGCCGCGCGGTCCTTGGGCCCGACAGCGACGGCGGACGGGCAACGGCCGACGGCGCTGGGCGCCGGGCACACACGGGCCGGAAAGCCCGACTTACGGGTTGAGGAACGGCCAGGCCCTTCTGCTCTGTTCAGGCGTCAGGAAGCGCGCCCAACGGGGGCTTCAGACTGCTGACTGCTGCTGGGGGTTGACAGGCACCCGCCTGTTTTGGTATATTACACCACGCTGAACGGTGCCCCCATGGTCTAGCGGTTAGGACGGCGGGTTCTCAGCCCGTTAGCCGGGGTTCGAGTCCCCGTGGGGGTACCATCCACAATACAGACCGCCTCGCCGCCCGTGAAGCTCACCGCCTCGCGTTGCAGCGGGGAGAGATCGGGCCGCGCGGAGCGCGGCCTTTTTTGTGCCGGTGCTCTTGGGGAACAGCCGGGGATGAGACTGCGGCCGGCCGGAGGCTCTAGATGCAAATGACGGTACCGCTTTTCCTGCTGGCCCTTTGTCCGTTGTGGGCCAACACGATACAGCCGCCCGCGGAGTACCCTTCTGAGCCGGACGAGGCGGTGGCGCTGTTTTCCTACGCGGTGAACTCCCTGGGAGCTGTGGAGACCGTTCCGGGGTCGGGGGACATCCGCCCCTCGGCCTACGCCGGGCGGACGATAGTGGTCGAGGGCACCTTCGCCGGTCGTATCGCGGTCAACGGCACCAACGGCAACGGCCGCCGCGTGCTGATCCGCATCGAGACCGATGAGGGCCAGTCTCTGTACGCCGTCTCCCCCTCGGAGCTACGCGGCCTGCGCGACGGCGAGCGGGTGAAGGCCGTCGTGACGGTGCCCACCGATGAGACGGGGAAGCTGCGCTTCGAACTGCGCGCCATCGTGATGGAGGGCGACCTGCCCTGCGAGCCCGCCATAGCTAAGGCCGTGCCCCACGAGGCCGCCGCCGCACAGCCCCGCACAAACACCGCGGTCATCCCGGGCACGGATCAGGAGGCCATGCCGCCGCAGTTGAACGGCGCAGGCTCCCGGGTGCCCCGCCTGGCCCCGATCCCCGCCGCCACCGGCCCGATGCCACGGGATGGCAAGGACGGCACGTGGGACCCGGTGGGCGGGATTGGCTACCCGGTTCTTGGCGCCGAGACGCTCCAGGTCTGGATGGACTGGATGAGGAAGTTCAACCCGCGACTGTCCGACCGCCAGGCGGACTGGATCGCGCGCTGGGTCATCTACTACTCGGCGCTCAACGGGGTGGACCACCGGCTGATGTTCGCCATGATCAAGTGCGAATCGGACTTCAACCCCCACTGCGTCTCCCGGGCCGGGGCCGTCGGGCTCACCCAGCTCATGCCCTGCAACCTCAAGGACTTCAAGGTCATCAACAAGTGGAATGTGCAGGAGCAGGTGCGGGCCGGAGTGGAGCACTTCAAGGAGATGCTGGACATGTGGGACGGGCGCAGCAACTACGCCCAGTTCGCGCTGGCCGCCGCCTCCTACAACGCCGGGCCCAATGCCGTCAAGCGCGCCGGCGGCATCCCCAACTACACGGAGACCAAGAACTACGTCAAGAAGCTGGGGAACCTGTTCGCTCAGCTCTGCAAGGACGGGTATCCCTGATCCGTTGGCTACTTACTCAGGCTCAAAACGGGCCGCCCCACAGTGGGGCGGCCCGTTTTGCGTGTGTGACCGGTGGCCGAGGAGGGCAGGGCAGCAATCGCCCGACACCGACTGCAGTCCGGGCGGACTGAGCGCCGACTGTGTTCCTACCCGCCCCCGGCCTCATCGACGAAGCGCGAGAAGAGGGCTACGAGGCGGTCCTGACGACCCACCATGTGCTCGGGGTGGAACTGCACGCCCACGCAGAATCTGGCCCCTTCGCGCTCCAGAGCCTCGCAGACGCCGTCGCGGGCCCGGGCCACGATGCGGAAGCCCTCCGCCGGCTCGTCAACGGCCTGATGGTGGAAGCTGTTGACCATGAGGGGCGCCTCACCCACCGCGGAGGCGAAGACGGAGCCGGGCTCTATCGCGATGCTGTGGGTTCCGTGCCAGTTCGGCGCGCTCTGGGTGTGCTTGACCGCTTCCGGCACGCGGGAGGGGATGTCCTGGATCAATGTGCCTCCGGCGAAGGCGTTGAGCGCCTGCACACCCCTGCAGATCCCCAAGACCGGGAGATCGGGACGCCGGAGGGCGAAGTCCACGGCGACTTTGTCGATCTCGTCGCGCTGGGGGCTGATCTCACCCAGGGCGCGCTGGGGCTCTTGGCCGTACGCCTGCGGGTCCACATCGACCCCTCCGGTGATGAGCACGGCGCGCACCAGGGATAGAGCGGTGGTTGTGGCGTCGGGGTCTTCGGAGTAAGGGATGAGCACCGGGGCCCCGCCGGCGGCGAGGACCGCGCGGCAGTAGGCATGGGGGCAGGTGTTCTGAGGCGAATCGGACGCCCCGCTAGTGAGACTGCACAGAATGCCGATCGGTGGCCGCATGGGGCCGCCCTCCTTCTTGCCAGCCCGCCACCCAGCCCACGATGATCAGTAGGATGCAGACCGTCACCAGCGGGGCATTGCCGATGCGGTGGTAGATCGAGAGGCCGTCCACGGCGGGCAGGCTTTCGGCGATGACTCCGGGCAGGCCGACCGGCACCTGGGCAAGGGGCCTCCCCCATGGGTCGTAGATGGCACTGCGCCCGTCGCTGGCCGCGCGGCAGACGTACTTGCGGGCCTCGACGGCCCGGAACGGCCCCGTGGCCGAGTGCTGGGCGGCCTCCACCGTCCCCTGGGCCCAGGCGTCGCTGGTAAGCACCGCCACCATCTGCGCCCCCATGCGGCACACCTCGCGCGTCGGGTCCGAGAAGATCGCCTCGAAGCAGATGAGGGGAGCGACCTTGACCCCCGAGACATCGAACACCTTGCGCCCCCTGCCCGGAGACAGGTCGTGCCTGCGGATCGGGTAGCGACTGAGCAAGGGGAGTTTGTCACGCAGCGGTACCCATTCGCCGAACATGACCAGGTCGTTCTTGTGGTAGCGGTCCACGATCTGTCCCTCGGGGTTCAGGAGCAGGGCGGCGTTGTAGTGCCTGTCGCCTTCGACCTCCAGGGATCCCGCGAGCAGATGCCCGGTGAAGCGCCCTGCGCCCTGACGGAGGGCATCCTGAACCGGCGGGTCGAGCGTGAAGAACCCCGGGACGGCGCTCTCGGGCCAGATGGTCAGGTCCGTGTCGGGTGGCACGGTCTCATTGAGGGAGGTGTAGGTGCGGGCCGCGATCTCCGCACTCTGGGCGCCGTCGGCGACGGGTACGGCGCCCTGGACGATGGCGACGCTCAGCTCCGGGCCGCCGGTGGGCGTGTTGGCGCGCGCCAGGACGTAGGCGCCACCGAAGTACACACAGAACACCAGACCATAGGCCAGTACGGCCACGCCGGAGGCGGTGCGGGACCAGGCGGGGGTGTCCATCGGGGCGCTGCGGAATCTGGCGGGGAGCACCCCCAGCAGCCCCTGGGCCAGGGCCGCGTTGACCAGGGCGATCAGGAAGGTGAGGCCGAGTTGGCCGAACACCGAGCAGACCTGGATGACGGTGGCGTGGTCGTACTGGCTCAGGGCCAGGTCGCCGGCGCTGAAGGGGGCCAGGCGGAACCCGCTGCGTAGGAGGCAGGGCCCCAGGGCGTAGGCGGCCGCGGCGGCGAAGGGGCGGATGAGGGGAGAGCCGCAGCGCATGGCTGGGCCAGCCAGGGCGCCGAACAGGGCGAAGTACAGGGCCTGGTAGGCCGACAGCACCAGCCAGGGCAGCAGTCCCCAGAGGGTGAAGGACCCAAGCAGTGTACCCATGAACGCCAGACCGAAGACCAGGCCGCAGAGGGCGCCGGAGGCCGCGCCACGGACGCGGCCGAGGACGTAGAACATGGGCACCAGCGAGACCCAGGCCAGGGGGCCCAGGTCATGGGGAGGGAAGGCCAGCGAGGTCAGCGCTCCGGAGAGCGCCGCCACTATCGGCATGGCCAGGCGAGTGCGAAGACGAGCGGTGGTAGTCATCGGCTGCTGCGGTATCCCCGAGGCGATGTGCCGGGTCGAGTTGTGTCGTGCCTATGGGCTCGTGTCGCCCGTTACCGGCGCATTCCCGGGCGAGCGGGCGGTCGTCTGTGCGGTCCGGGCTCGCGGCCGTCCGGGGGGCACGCCGCCTCATCGGCGTCGGCGGCCGGGGCGATGCGTCCGGCGGCGGACTGCGGACGCACAGGGCGGCCTACGCCGGCACAGCCACCTCTCCGGCGGCCAGCTTGTCCAGGAACCGCTTCATGCGTGTGAGCGACTCCTTGAGGTTGTCCATGCTGGTGGCGTACGTGCAGCGCAGGTGGCCTTCTCCGCAGGCCCCGAAGGCCGTACCGGGTACGGCGGCGACCTTCTCCTCGAACAGGAGGGCCTGCGAGAACTGCTTGGATGTCAGCCCCGTGCCGGCGATGGAAGGGAAGGCATAGAAGGCGCCCTTGGCCTCGAAGCACGGCAGCCCGATCTCGTTGAGGCCGTGGATGAACATGCGCCGCCGCTGGTCGTACTCGCGCATCATGTCCTGCATCTCACGCTCGCAGTTGCGCAGGGCTTCGATGGCTCCGATCTGGCCGCCGATGGGGGCCGAAAGAGCGGTGTAGGCGTGGATCCGCACCATCGCATCGATCACGGACCTGGGGCCACAGGCATAGCCGATGCGCCATCCGGTCATGGCGTAGGCCTTGGAGAAGCCGTTCATCAGCAGGGTGCGCTCCTGCATCCCCGGCAGGGAGGGGAAGCAGGTGTGCTCGCCATCGTAGGTGAGGTGAGCGTAGATCTCATCGGAGACGACGAACAGGTCGCGTTCGCGGGCGATCTGGGCCAGGGCCGCGAGCTCGTCCCGCGTCATCACGGCGCCGGTGGGGTTGTTGGGATAGCCGATGACCATGCCCCGCGTGCGGGGGCCGATGGCGGCCTCGATGTCCTGAGGCTGTGGGCGGAAGTCGTTCTCGATCACCGTCGGCACACCGACCGGGGCCCCCCCCGCCATGGAGACGCAGGGCATATAGGACACGTAGCACGGCTCGGGGACGATGACCTCATCGCCGGGCGAGAGCAGGGCCCTCATGGCCACGTCCATGCCCTCGCTGACGCCCATCGTGATGACGATCTCCGTGGCGGGATCGTAGCTCACGCCGTAGCGTTTGAGGAGGTCCTCGGCGATGGCCTCGCGCAGCTCCAGCAGGCCGTGGTTGCTGGTATAGGAGGTCATCCCGCGGCGGAGACTGTCCACCACGGCATCGCAGATCTTCCAGGGGGTGGCGAAGTCGGGCTCGCCCACTCCGAGGCTGATGACATCCTCCATGCCGATGACCAGGTCGAAGAATTCGCGGATGCCCGATGGCGGGAGGTCGCGGGCCAGGGGTGAGATAGAGAAGCCCTTGGGACAGTTGGAGGTCATGGTGTCACCGCCAGTCTGCCGCCGGCCTTGCGCTCCTGCAGGCAGCGCCCCTCGATCTTGTAGGTCTTGAGGACAAAGGAGGTCGCGGTCGTCTTGACACCGGGGATGGGGGCCAGCTTCTCAGCGACGAACCTGGCGATATCCCTGAAATCATCGCCTTCTACGACCACCTGCAGGTCGGAGGTGCCGGACATCAGATAGGCCGAATGGACCTCATCGAACAGCGCGATATGCTCGGCGATGGCGTCGAACCCCTTGCCGTGCTCGGGAATGGCTTCGACGGCGATGAAGGCATAGACCTTGGCCGAATCGGTGGCGGCCCAGTTGACCAGAGCGGAGTATCCCAGGAGGATGCCGGAGGCCTCGGCCTGGGCGATGATGGCCTCCACCCTGTCGACCTCCAGGCCGAGACGAGTGGCGATTTCGGCAGGCGCCATGCGGGCGTCCTGCTCCAGCAGCTTGAGCACTTCCTGCACGTCTCACACCTCCTTGGCATTGCGGCCCGATGGGCCGCACGGCGGTGTCGCAAGATGCACTAGAAGTCCGGCCGGAGACCCCGCATTCGCCGGGAATGTCATCCTGAGAGCGTCCGCTCCCGGAGGGAGCAACTCGAGGAATCTCCCGGCATTCACCGAGATTCTCCGCTATCTCGCTGCGCGAGATGGACGCTCAGAATGACAGGAGACGGACGAGCCGGACTCCTCGGCCGGACCTCTAGGGCTCCCGGTGGGCGGCCTGGGCCTCGGGGGCGGCCTG
>CAZXDD010000216.1:0-4766 GCA_964639415.1 uncultured Armatimonadia bacterium | reverse complement strand
CTCGGCCGGACCTCTAGGGCTCCCGGTGGGCGGCCTGGGCCTCGGGGGCGGCCTGCTCCGCGCGGACGCACCGCGCGTCCCGTCGGTTGGCGGCGCCGATCGGCGTCCGCACCGGGCAGCCCGGTTCATCGCACGGCTCGGCATGGATCATCACATGGGCCCTGGGGAACAAGCCGGCAATCTCCTGCTCGAGATGGTCTGTGAGCGCGTGGGCCTCGGCCACCGTCATCTCGGCGCAGACCACCAGATGCAGGTCTATGTGGCGCTCGTGGCCCGACCTGCGCGACCTGAGCTTGTGAAAGCTGACGTACAGGGAGTGATGGTCCTTGATGGTGGCCACGATGCGCTGGATCTCCTCTTCGGGCAGGGCATGGTCCAGCAGTTGGTTCACGGCATCCCTGGCGATGTGGGTGCCCTGGCCCATAACGATCACTGCGACGCTCACGGCCAGCAGCGGATCGATCCAGTGGGCCTCAATGCCGAAGTGCTCCAGGCCCCAGGCAATCGCCAGTCCGGCGAACACCGCCGCGGAGCACCACACGTCGGCGCTAAGGTGGGCTGCGTCGGCCTGCAGGGCCATGGAATCGTGTCGGCGGGCGACCCTGTAAAGGTGCGCCGAGACCAGGATGTTGACTACCATCGACAGGCCCATCACACCCACGGCCGGGCCGTGATCCAGTTGCTGCAGGCGCCCGAGGAACACGGTCCTGAGAGCCGCGTAGAGGATGCCCAGGGCGGCCACGACGATCAGTGCGGCCTCGATGGCGCCCGAGAGGGCCTCGAACTTGCCGTGCCCGTAGACGTGCTCCTCGTCGGCGGGCTCATTGGCCTTGCGGACGCTGAAGAACGCCAACAGGGCGGCGATCAGGTCGTTGCCGGAATGCAGCGCCTCGGACAGCACGCTGATGGAGCCGGAGGCGAATCCGGCCACGAGCTTGGTCGCAGTCAGAAGCGAGTTGGAGACCACGGACAGCAGGGCCGCCCTGCGGGTCTCCACTGCTCGGATGGAATGGCCGGGCACCTTGGGCCTCGTGTTCGAGAACTTGCGGCGGCAATGGGCGGGGCGGCGAGGGGCCAGTTGCGAAAAGGGGCGGTGGCCTGCAGCCTACCGCCCCACGGTCACGGACGTGTGAAGCTTCGCGCTGCGCTCAGAACCTGCGCTTGGGCTTGCCGCCGCGTTTGGAGGCTCTGTCCTTCTCCTTCTTGCGGCGCTCGCGGCGCTCCTCGCGCTTCTCCTCCATCTCGGCGCTGACCTGCTGCTTGCGTTCGTCGATGGCTTCTCGCTGGAGCTTCTCCACTCCGCTGAGAGCGGCGGGACGGGCGGTGTCTCCATTGCCCTCGGTCTCGGTGGCCAGCTCCGGGGCGCGTCGCGCCGTGGATCGGGCCCGCGCCGGCGCAGAGGCCTGAGCGCCCCTGGCCGCTCGCTTCTCCAGCCAGACAACGAACGGAGCGGCGACGAAGATCGAAGAGTAGCAGCCGAAGGTGACGCCGAACAGCATGGTGAGGGCGAAGCCCCGGATCGCCTCACCGCCGAACAGGACCAGGGCGGTGATGGTGATGAGGGTGGTCAAGACGGTGTTGACCGAGCGCGCCATTGTCTGCAGCAGGCTGGTGTTGGCCGTCTCGGCGAAGCTGGCGCGCCGATGCAGCCTCATGTTCTCACGGATGCGGTCGAAGATGACCACCGTATCGTTGATGGAGTACCCCAGCACCGAGAGGATCGCGGCGACGAAGGCGCTGTTGAGCTCAACCCGGAAGATGGCCATGCAGCCCATGACGAGGAGGATGTCGTGGACGAGAGCGACGATGGCCGCGATGGCGAAGCGGAACTCATAGCGGATGGTGATGTACAGCATGATGAGGATGCTGCCCACGATGAAGGCCCACAGGGCCTTGGCGCGGAGCTCGGCACCCACGACCGGCCCGACGCTTTCGCGGCCCAGGTCGGTGATCTCGCCCTGGTCTGGGAAGGCGGTCTGGAGCGCGGCCCGGAGCTCGCCATCGCGCCGGGCGGCTTCCTCGTCATTGCTCACCGGAGGTGTGCGCAGGTACAGATTGCTGAGGCTGCCCCGGTCATCGGCCACGACCTGGATGTTGCTGCTGCCCAGGTTCTGGGCGGAGAGCACGCCGCGAACCTTGGCGATGACCGCCGCGGTCTGGGCGTCTCCCGAGGAAAGCGGGGCCGAGAACCGGTAGCGGTAGAGGCTGCCGCCGGTGAAGTCGATCCCGTAGTTGAGGTTCCACACCCCCCATGACACCAGGCCGAGCAGGATGGCCACGCCGGAGATGGTGAACCAGAGTTTGGCCTTGCCGATGATATCCCAGTTTCTGTTTCGGAATAGCTCCACGTCCGAAAGACCTCCTTGGCGCTGCATCGGCGCCATCATTGCGGCGGTACTCGTCTGGCGCTGGTGCCCGCTAGCGTCGTTCGGCCTCGCTGACCCCGAACAGACTGGTTTTCTGTCCAAGCTTGGATTCGGCGGCCATCGTCACGAGCCAGCGAGTGACTGTCACCGCGCTGAAGAAGGAGCACACCACGCCGATGAACAGCACGGTGGCGAAGCTCTTGATGACGCTGGTGCCCAAGAAGTACAGGACGGCGCAGGTGATGAGGGTCGTGACGTTGGAGTCCACGATGGCGGTCCAGGCGCGGTCGAAGCCGGCGGCGGCCGCCGCGCGCATGGACTTGCCGGACCTGAGCTCCTCACGCAGACGCTCGAAGATCAGCACGTTGGCGTCCACGGCCATGCCGATGGAGATGATGATTCCGGCCACACCCGGGAGCGTCAGCGTGATGCCCCCGACACCCTTGATGCCCTGTGAGGCCGCCATGACGGCGAGGACGATCAGCACGTACAGGGCCAGGGCGATGGTGGCCAGCAATCCGGGGAAGCTATAGTACAAGACCATGTAGATCATGACGACGACCAGGGCGGCAACAGCGGCGCGCACGCTGCGGGTGATGGTGTCCTGTCCCAGGGTGGCGCTAACCGTGCGGTTCTCGGCGATCTCCAGGGGCACCGGCAGGGCGCCGGCGTTGAGCAGCAGACGGAGGTCGCCGGCTTCCTGAGTGCTGAAGTTGCCCTCGATGACACCCTCACCGGGGATGGGCCCGCGGATCTCCGGGGCCATCTGGCACTTGCCGTCCAGCACGATGGCCATCAGGCTCTTGACGTTCTGGCTGGTGAAGGTGTGGAAGCTCTTCTTCATGTTCGGCTTCAGCTCGAAGGTGACTTGCCAGTCACCGGGGCCGTCGCCGGCCACCACCCGCGAGTTGGGGACGAGGTCGGAGCCCCTGTACCGGGCCTCGGACTCGGCCAGCACGCGCTCCCAGGGGACGACCTCGCCGGTGCGGGTGTCTCTCCATTCGTCGTAGGAGTCCGAGCCGGGTGCCGCGTTCTCGTAGTGCCTGGGAATCAGCCGGAACTCCAGGAGCGCGGTGCTCTTGAGGATCGAGGAGACGCGGTCCGGGTCCTTGACACCGGGGATCTCCACGATGATCTGATCGTGGCCCTGCTTCTGGATGACGGGCTCGCGGATCTCGCCCAGCGCGAACAGACGCTTGTCGATGATGTTCTTGACCTTGTCGGCCGTGTCCGTCGAAACGGGGACGGACTCGATCTCGTCGGTATGAGGGTTGATTCCGTAGTCGCCGGGGTAGATGGACTGCAACTCGTCCAGCAGGGCCCTATGCTGCTGCTTGGCCATCTGCTCGTCGACCGCGTTGGTCTTGACCACGATCTGGTGAGGGGACACGGCATCCACCTTGACATAGCCGTTGGCCACGTCCTGCCGCGTCGCCCAGTCGGGGTTGGCCATCAAGACGCGCAGCAGGCGCTCTTCCAGCTCGTCCTTGGCGGGGAGCGCCGGCTTGTCGCCCTTGTCCGCGGCCTCCGGGGCCTTGGCGCCCTCGGCGTCTGTCTCGCCCGCCTTGGCCGCGGGGTCCTCGGACTTGGCGGCCTCGTCGGTGGCCTCGTCTTCGTCCCTGGCGGCCCACAGGGGCCGGTCCTGGGTCGGGTCGGTGGTGAACTTCATCTCGGCGTAGGGCAGGCAGCGCAGCACCACATGCAGGCCGCCCTGGAGGTCGAGGCCGAGCTTCACGTTGGGGCTGGGGCGGTAGATGCCGAAGCTGCCGATCTGGGCGATGGGCTGCTCGGTCTGTTGGTCGTCGCCCGCCACGGCTCCCAGGGAACGGGGCCCGAAGTCCTTGAACTTATCCTGGAGTGCCTTCAGGACCGCTTTCTCGTCGCGGTCGAGCTGCTCGGCGTCCTGAGCGTAGGTCCTGATGGACACTCTGGCGGGGTCATCGAGGACGACATCCTCGGCACCGAGGTGTCCGAGGTCCACGGCCGCCAGGGCCTCTCGGATCTCCTTGGCCTTCTCGTCGAGCTTGACCTTGCCTTCGGCGAGGGGCTTGTCGAAGGCGAACTGCAGGGCCGTCTCGGTGAAGTTCTGCCGGGGGATGCCCCGAATGGGGCGGAAACCAACCAGGAACGTCACCACGAAGAGAAGCGCGATGTACAAGATCCAGAGCCGGGTCCGCGAGTGCATAGATCGTTCTCCTTAACTGACCATCGACCTGACTTGGGGGCGCCGGGAGTGCCGCCCGGGTCCCGCACGCCCAATGGATGACCGGTAATCAGCCTAGCCGGGGGTATGTCCCCGAACAACCAAGGGCCGGGACAGGTTCGCGTCCCGGCCCGTGCCGACGGCGGTGTCGCGTGGTTCGGAGCAGGGCAGTGCTCCGTTGGGTGGTCGAGGGCTTT
>CAZXDD010000215.1:0-11942 GCA_964639415.1 uncultured Armatimonadia bacterium | reverse complement strand
GGCAGGCTATCACGCGATCCGCGTGGAAATGCTCCCCATTCTGACTCCGGAGGCGTATCATGGCAAGGCATGTTGCCGCTCTGCTCGCTTTGGCTTGTGTCGCCACGCCGCCCGTCTGGGCCCAACGGCAGGCCGCCGTCACCGTGAGGCCCGAGGTCGTCGTCGGGCCCGTCAACCCGCTGGTGTTTGGCAACAACATGCTGGCCTACCAGGGCGGGCGCGATGAGTACTCCAACCGCGGTGCCGGCATCTGGGACCCGGACAGCCGCCGGCCCGTTCCGGAGTACGTGGAGCTGTCGAGGCTCGCCGGTGTCACCGTGCACCGCTGGCCCGGTGGCTGCGGAGCCCACAACTACAACTGGAAGCTCACCGTCGGTCCGCTCGCGCAGCGGCCGGACATGCAGTTCGGCCTCCCGGAGTTTCTGGCCTTCTGCGAGGCGACCGACGCCGTGCCGCTCCTCACCATCGCCGTATACTGGGGCGACGAGCAGGACGGGGCCGATCTGGTTGAGTACCTCAATAGTCCCAACGATGGCTCCAATCCCAACGGCGGCGAAGACTGGGCCGCCGTCCGCGCCGCCGACGGCCATCCTGAGCCCTACGATGTGGTGTGGTTCGAGTACGGCAATGAGAGCTACCACGGGGAGCACAAGTCCGCCGAGCGGCCCAACCCCCGCATCTACACCGGGGAGCAGTACGCCGAGCTATACCTGCGCTACCGCGAGGCCATGCGCGCTGTGGACCCGGGCGTCAAGCTGGGGGCCCTGATCCAAAACGGCCTGCGCGAGTGGAACGAGCAGGTCCTCGCCGGCTGCGGCAGTGTGATGGACTTCGCCATCGAGCACACGTACAAGCCGGGCTGCGGCAACGAGCCCATCGCGCAGGACGGGCACCTGCTGATGCAGGCCTGCACCGCGAGTGACGCCGATATCCAACGGGTCTATGACGACTTGCTGGGTCTCATCCGCGAGAAGACGGGGCGGGAGGATGTGCTACTGGCCATCACCGAGTATAATGGGCACTTCGTGCAGGAGGAGCCGGTGCCCTATCGGCAGTCTCTGGGCAATGCGCTGCGCAATGCCGAGCATCTACGCGTGATGCTGCGGCCCGAGAACCGCATCCTGATGGCCAACTTCTGGCAGTTCTCCAATGAGTACTGGGGCATGGTCAAAGGGTATGTGCACAAGGGTGAGCGCCCGGCTCTGCAGGCCAACTTCCTGGTCTACCAGCTCTACGCCCGGCACTTCGGCGACACGCTGGTTGGGGTCGATGTGGACTGCGAGACCTGGGACTTCGCCGGCGGCGCATGGCTCACGGCGCGCCGGGGCAAGCCGTCGCGGTTCTTGCTCTACGAGGCCAACCTGCTGCCCGAGGACTACACCTGGGAGGACCGCAGGCCGGAGGGAGATGTGAAGCAGACCGTGGAGGGCCCTGTGGTGACGGCCCAGTTCTCCGGTACCGATGTGAACTACTACGCCCCGCGGATCGCGCTGCCGGCGAGGGCGGATACGGGCTACCGGCTGACCGGGTGGGTGAAGACCGAGGGCCTCAGCGGGGAGCGCGGCGCGGGCTTCCAGGTGGGGGACGCCCGGGGATGGACGGTGACGCGCTCTTGCACTCTCGGCGGCGACGTGCGCGGCGATGCGGACTGGACGCGGGTGCAGGTGGACTACGTCACGCTGGGAGACACCACGGGCATTGAGGTTCTCGCGCGGAAGCTGGACGGGAGCCCCACCGCCGGGAAGGCCGCGTTCCGTCTGGAGTCGGTGCAGGAGTTCCGGCCCGAGCGGAGCGGCGCGGTGCCGGACCTGGGAGTCAACGCCGCGACGCGGGCCGACGGCACGATCACGCTGATGATCGTCAACAAGAACATCGACGAGGCGGTGGCGACGAGCATCCGGGTCCCGGCCGGGCCGGAGGAGGGCAAGGCGAGGGCCTGGCTCCTGTCCGGCCCCTCGCCCACGACCAACAACCTCAGTGAGCCCCGGGAGATCGCCATCCGGGAGACCGGCATCGAGGTGCGCGAGGGAGCGTACCGGATCGTACTTCCGGCTTGCTCCATGGCTGCAGTGGAGGTTCGGGCGCCCGAGCGGCAGTAGCCGCGCCGTCCGCCGCTCGACTTCGAGCACCCCGGCTCGATGCCGTTGACACCGCCGTCAACACCGCCGTTGGCACCGCCGTTCACACCGCTGTCAACACCGCCGCTGCCACCGCCGTCAACACCGTCGTTGCCGCACGACATCACATAGGAGCTGCACATGCCTGACACCTGGCCCATCGGCGCACCCATCGAGGATCTCGACACCCCGGCGGTGATCCTGGACATTGACCTTTGCCAACGCAATATCCACCGCATGGCGGACTTCTTCTCCGGCCGGCCCTGCAAGCTGAGGCCCCACTTCAAGAACCACAAGTGCACCACCCTCATGCGCCGGCAGCTTCAGCGTGAGGCCGTCGGGGTCACCTGCGCCAAGGTGGGCGAGGCCGAGGTGCTCGTGGCCGCGGGTTTCGACGACATTCTCATCGCCAATCAGGTGGTGGGAGGCCTCAAGGTGGAGCGGCTCCTGAGGCTGCTGGACGCGGCGACTGTGCGCGTTGCCGTGGACTCCGAGGCCAACTGCCGCCAACTGTCCGAGCTGGCAAGCGCCGCGGGCAAGACCCTCGGCTGCCTGGTGGAGGTGGAGATCGGGATGAAGCGCTGCGGGGTCCTCCCTGACGAGCCGTGCCTGGAGATGGCGCGCCTCATCGACTCGCTGCCCGGCCTGCGCTTCGACGGCCTCCAGGGGTTCGAAGGCCACACGGTGCTGCTGGAAGACGATGAGGAGCGCATCGCGGCCACGCGGCAGTCCATGGAGCTACTCACCGGGACAGGACGTCACATCGAGCAGCACGGCCTGCCGGTGGCCATCATCAGCGGCGGCGGCACGGGCACCTATGATGTCAGCGGGGTATTGGAGGGCATGGACGAGATCCAGGCCGGGACCTACCCCACCATGGACTGGCGCTATCAGAGCGTGCGTCCGGAGTTTGAGATCGCCCTGTCTGTCCTGGCCACCTGCATCAGCTCCGCCGAGCCCTCGCGAGCGGTGCTCGATGTGGGGGTCAAGGGTGTGGGGGCCGAGTTCGGCCCACCCATCGTCCGTGAGAGGCCGGACATCGAGATCGGGTTCTTCAAGTCCGAGGAGCACGGCTTTTTGGACGTACACGGCCCGGCACTGAGCGTGGGGGAGAAGGTCCAGCTCATCCCCTCGCACGTCTGCACCACCTGCAATTTGTACCGCGAGATCTACGTGTACCAGGACGGGCGAGTCATCGACGTATGGCCGATCGAGGGCTCGGGCAGGCTCAGGTAGCGGCGCGGCGCACCGCCAGTCACGAGTCGCGAGTCAACGGCTACGGCGACGGCGTCAACGACTACGGCGTCACCGGCATCGACGGCTATGGGCGCCTCCGTCTCGTCACTATGCCGTCATCCTGTCCATCCGCCGTTATCCTGTCCATCCTGTCTGCCGTTGCCTCTATTCCGTCCATCCTGTCCATCCGCCGTTATCCTGTCCATCCTGTCTGCCGTTGCCTCTATTCCGTCCATCCTGTCCGCCGCTGCCGTTATCCTGTCCATCCTGTCTGCCGTTGCATCTATTCCGTCCATCCTGTCCGCCGCTGCCGTCATCCTGTGCCGTTGCCGCTTTCGGAGGTTGCTATGTCTTCGTTCTCTCTTGCCGGGAAGACCGCGTTGGTCACCGGCGGATCGCGGGGGATTGGCCGGGGCCTGGCCCTGGGTCTTGCCAAGTCGGGGGCGGATGTGGTGGTTCTATTCCGGCAGGCGGCCGAGGCCGCCGATGAGGTGGTGGCCCAGATCCGAGACCTGGGCCGCCGGGGTTTCGCCGTCCAGCACGACATCGGGAACGTCGATGGCATCCCGGCGGTGGTCGGGGCGGTGCACGACGAGGCCGGTGCTATCGACATCCTCGTCAATAACGCCGGAGTGGCCTTCCTCGAGCCCTTCCACAGGGTGAGTCAGCAGACCTGGGATACGACGATGAACGTGAACGTCAAGGGCCCGTTCTTCCTGGCGCAGGAGGTGGCGAGGGGCATGATCGAGCGTGGGCGCGGGGGTCGCATCATCAACATCTCCTCCACCAACGGCCTGCAGGCGGAGGCGCATCTTGCGCCGTACAATGCCTCCAAGGGCGCTCTGGAAATGCTGACTAAGTCCCTGGCGATTGACCTTTCGCCCTACAGAATCACGGTGAACTCCGTGGCTCCCGGGCTGATCGAGACGGAGATCGCGGAGGATTTCGAGGTTTCCGGGGGCTTTTGGGAGTACCTGCTGGAGCACATCCCGCTGGGCAGGATGGGGAAGCCGGAGGACTGCATCGGCGCGGTGGTGATGCTGGCGAGCGAGGCGGGAGCGTATATCACCGGGCAGACCATCGTGGTGGATGGCGGCATCCTGTGCGAGCAGATTCCGCGGCTGAAGTTCGGCGAGCCGCAGTAGTGTGGCTGCCGAGGGCGACACCCTCGCCGGCGGCATGATAGATGGGGTCTGGGGCCGGTGCCCCAAAACGATCCGCAGGATCGTCGGGGTGCAGGGGCGGAGCCCCGCGACGTTCGTCGTGTGCCGTCTACCGGCACCATTCCATACAGACTGAGATCGCGACATGCCCAAGATCATCGCAACCTGTGCCTTCGGCATCGAATCGCTTGTGGCCGATGAGCTGCGGAAGCTCGGCTATGAGGATCTCAGTGTGGACCGCGGCAGGGTGGCTCTCGAGGCGGGCATGGAGGCCATTTGCCGGGCCAATATCTGGCTGCGCTGCGCGGATCGGGTCCAGGTCTGCCTGGGGGAGTTTCCGGCGAGTACCTTCGACGAGCTGTTCGACCAGACGGTGGAGTTGCCCTGGGCCGACTGGATGCCGGAGGACGCCGAGTTTCCGGTGATGGGCAAGTCCGTCAAGTCGCAGCTCTCCAGCGTGCCGGCCTGCCAGGCGGTGACGAAGAAGGCGATCGTCACGGCGATGAGCCGCCGGTACGGAAGAGAGCGGTTCGAGGAGACCGGGCCGCGGTACCGGGTTCAGGTGGCGCTGCTGAAGGACACCGTCACGCTCACGATGGACGCCAGCGGCGAGGGGCTGCACAAGCGCGGGTACCGCGACCTGAACGCTCCGGCGCCGCTGCGGGAGACCCTGGCCGCGGCGATGATTGCTCTGAGCCACTGGCAGCCGGAGTACATCCTCGCCGACCCCTGCTGCGGTTCGGGGACGATCCCCATCGAGGCGGCGATGATCGGCCGCAATATCGCCCCCGGAACTCAGCGCTCCTTCGATGCCTTCAAGTGGCCCTGCATCCCGCGAAAGCTGTGGTCGGCGGCGGTTGAGGAGGCCGATGATCTGGCCCGGCCCGACAGGCCTCTGCGCATCTGGGGCTCGGACATCGCCCAGGGCGCCATCGCGCTTTCGCAGCGCCACGCCGAGCGCGCCGGGGTGGCCGATGGTATCGAGTTCACCCACAGGCCATTGCAGGAGTTCAAGACGGGGCACAAGTACGGGTACCTGCTGTGCAACCCGCCCTATGGAGAGCGTCTGGGGGACGTGAAGCAGGCGGAGGCGCTGTACCGTGACATCGGGGAGCTGCACCGCCGGCTCAAGCAGTGGAGCTGCTTCGTGCTCACCCCCCACGAGCGCTTCCAGGGGCTGTTCGGCTCCCACGCCACGCATCGGCGGAAGCTGTACAATGGCCGTATCCAGTGCTGGTTGTACCAGTACTTCGGCCCCAAGCCGCCGGGGAGGTAGGGACGAGGAGGTCCCCGGCGTCGTCTACAGGCGGGGTCCAGGGGACGGGTCCCCTGGCGGGGTGTGGGGCGGAGCCCCACGGTGTTGGTCTCGCAGGCCGTCCCAATAACCCACGGAGGCCTCCAGTCATGACCGCCCACTTTGCTTCTATCGCCATCGCCCTGCTTCTCCTCTTGCCGCTGTGCGCCCTGTGCCTCGAGGCCCGGGTGCAGGAAGTCGATGGCATCCCGACGTTGATGGTCAATGGCGAGCCGATGGCGCCCTTCTTGTTCCTCCACACCGCCGGTGGTGGGGCCAGCCCCATGCGCTGCAAGGTCGGGCCCGAGTGGAAGCAGTTCGGCTTCAGCTTCACCATGCCGGAAGACGACGACAACTGCGCGGTGCACATCCGCAATGTGACACCCGTCGGCGATTGGTTCGTCGATGACGTGCGCCTGCAGGAGGGGACGGCGCAGGGCCCTGTGCCCGGGAACCTGATCGCCGGCGGCGACTTCGAGGGCGATAGGCTCCCCGAGGCCTGGACCTACTTCCTCAACGACAGCGCCGGTGCGAGGGCCAACTATTCGCTGGAAACGGCCAACCCGCAGGAGGGCCGAAGCTGCCTGCGGGTCAGCATCGACAGTCCCGGTCAGCAGATCTACGAGATCCACCTCTACCAGCGCCTCGCGTTGCAGAGGAACAGGACGTACACCTTCTCTTGCTGGCTCCGCTCCGAACAGGAGCGGGAGATCGAGGTGCAGGTCATCCACCAGGGCCCGCCGTGGACCATCTACGGCGGCGACAACTCCCCCTCGGACGAGCTGCTCAGGCTCGGTGCCGAGCGCGGGCTGAACTTCGGCACGCCGCCGATGGATGTGCCCTGGCCCAGGGACGGCGCGGCGCCGGACTACACCGCCGTCGATGCCCAGATGCGCCACATCCTTTCTGTCAACCCCAACGCCCTCGTCCTGCCAAGACTGCACCTCGATGCCCCCGCCTGGTGGAAAGAGGCCCATCCCGACCAGCAGCAGCTCTACGACACCGGCCCGATGCCCATGAGCTCCCCCGCCTCGGAGCTGTGGCGGCGGGACGCCTCCGAGGCCCTGCGGCTGATCGTCCGCCACCTCGAGGCCGACTTCGGCGAGCACGTCCCGGGCTATCACGTCACGGCCCAGAGCGCCGGGGAGTGGTTCTACGACCACACGTGGGAGAGGATCATGCCCTGTTTCGAGGAGCCTTTCCGGGAGGCGTTCGCCCGCTGGGCGCAGGGCAGGTACGGTACCGTCGACGCCCTGTGCGAGGCTTGGCGGCAGCCGGAGGTGACCTTCGACACCATCCGCGTGCCTACAGTCCAGGAGCGCACCACGGGCGCCCTGGGTGAGTTCCGCGATCCGGTAGCCCAACGGTTCGAGATCGACTTTGCCCGGTTCATGCAGGAGTGCATGTGCGACTATCTGGAGCAGACCGCGCGGATCGTGAAGGAGGAGACGGGCGGCAGGAAGCTGGGGGTGTTCTTCTACGGCTATCTGTACGAGGTCTCCGGCTTCGCCTACGGCCCGGCGGTGAGCGGGCACCTGCGGCTGCGGAGGCTGCTGGACTGCCCGGATGTGGACATCATCTGCTCGCCGATCTCCTACAACGACCGGGGCGCCGGAGGCGTGGGGCCCTTCATGTCGCCCTGCGACTCGATCCAGGCCCATGGGAAGCTCTGGCTCAATGAGGACGACGCCCGCACGCATCTTGCCGACCCCAGTGCGGGCTACGGCCGCACGGAGGACATGCGCGAGACCCTGGGCGTTTACCGCCGCAACTTCGGGCATCAGTTCGAACGCCATTGCGCCACCTGGTGGATGGACTTCGGTACCGGCTGGATGGCCGACCCCACGATCTACGACAACTTCGCCCGCACCAGAGACATCTGGCAGGAGCGCAAGGCGCCGGCGAAGTTCTCCCCCGAAGTGGCCATCATCACCGATGAGGACAGCTTCTTTTGCCTGCGCAACGGCAACGCGATCACCGCTCCCTCGATCTCGGGTATCCGCCTGCAGTTCAACCGCATGGGCTGCCCCGTGGGGCTGTACCTGATGGAGGATGTATGCGACGGCCTCTTGCCCGACGGCGTCCGGTTCCTCGTGTTCCTCAACGCCTACCGCGTCACGGACGAACAGCTCGTCGCGCTGAGGCGGGCTACGGCGGGCAAGTCGGCGCTGTGGATGTACGCGCCGGGGTACGTGAACGAGGACGCCTCGGTGGACAACATCCGCCGCCTGCTGGGCTTCCAGGTGGTTTGGGCGCCGGAGGGCACGGCCGCGCGGGTCGCCGTCAGTCAAGATGCTCCGGCACCGCTGCAGGGCCTGGCCGGGAGCGCCTTCGGGTCGGCGGGCCAGGTGACGCCGCTGTTCTCGGTGGCTCCGGGCCAGGAGGGCGTGGTGAGCCTGGGCACCTTCGAGGGCACGGAGCACGTCGCACTGGCGATGCGGAAGGAGGCGGCCGGCACGACCGTCTTCTGCGGGGGCCTGGACGTGTCGGCGGACGCGTTCAGGGAGCTGGCTCGCGATGCGGGGGTGCACATCTACTGCGAGAGCAATGATGTGATCAGCGCCCGCCCGGGGTTCGTCACGATCCACGCCTCGGAGGCGGGGCAAAAGACGCTGCACTTCCCTGAGCCGGTGGCGCTGCAGGACCTGTATTCGGGGGAGAAGCTCGCGGCCGCAAGGGAGCACAGCTTCGCCATGGAGCGCGGGGATACACGGGTGTTTGGGTACTAGGCGGGGTGGGGCGCCCGGCGGGCCGCAGTTCACCTCTCCCGGCGGCTCGCAGAGCCGCTTGCCGGGAGAGTCTGGCGACCCCTGGGGTCGCTAGTGGGTGAGGGGGGAACCCACCCGGCGCCGGCCGGAGGGACTCCCGGCAGTAGTCGCCACGGCCGATCGAGGCTCCCGAGGGACGTTGGGTGGGCTTCCCACCCACGGCGAACGGCGCCGCTCCCTCCGGGCCGCTGGCCCGCTTTCCCTCTCCTTCGCGATACGACCGCTCTGGAGAGGGCAACGACGAACGGCCGCTCTCCCCCGCGCCCCACCACCATGCAAGGGGGAAACCCACCCGGCGCCGGCCGGAGGGACTCCCGGCAGTAGTCGCCACGGCCGATTGGGGTCCGCGAGGGACGCTCGCGGGGCCTTCGCCTCGCCCGCAAGCGACCCGAAGGGTCACCCGGCTCACTCATCGGGTGGTGGCAGCAGCAGCTCCGCCGGCACCGGAGGTGGCGGCGAGGGCCAGACGATGTCCCCGCTCCTGCTGCCCAGGGCCCCGCCATCATCCTCCCCGTCGGGCCCGATGCTGTACAGCGTGTACCTGCTGCCCTGGCGTCGGTAGACGAAGGGCTTGCCGCTGAACACGTCGTCCGGGATTGGGAGGCCCTCGATGTGGACTTCGGCGAGGCTCTCGGGGAGGATGCCGTGCTGCGCCCTGTACTCGTGGAGTGCGAGCGCGGCCTGGAGCAGGCCTCTCCTGGCGATGACGCACTCGCGGGATCGTGCCGTCTCCTGGGCCTCCTTGGCAAGACGCGCCACCGGGAGCAGAGGGGCTCGAACACGCCATCGCCCTCGCAGCACCCCCCACTGCCGACGGGTCTCGCGGTAGGGTAGGCCCCGCCAGGTGGCGGCCCGGGCGTAGTCGCGGAGGGCATCCAACTCGTCCCGTGCCCGCCGGGGGCTGAGGAGGTAGGCGGCCACTCCCAGGCGCCTGGCCTGAGGCCCCAGTGGGAACCAGTCCGGCAGACTCTCCCAGACGGTGTCGTCACGCTCGTCGGGCCATCGCAGCGGGTGCGCCCGGGCCTCGGCGCACGCCGCCACGAGCGTGGAGGCCGCCTGCTCCAGCGCTCGGGGCAGCGGGTCGGGCGGTTGCGGGCCGAGGAGCTCGGCGCCGAGGGCACGCGCCGAGGCCGGCGGCAGCGGCCCCAGAGCCAACACCCGCGCGCTGCCCCGGAACACCATCCCCTCGATGAGGTCCGCTTCAGAGAGCATGCTATCGACCCCGCAGCGGTACAGATGGCGCGACAGCACATAGCCCAGGCGAAGACGCTCTGCAGCCGTGGCGCCATCGCCCGCGTCCGCGGCGACAACCGCCGCATCCACCACGAAGCCCGCAAGCTTCCAGGCCCACACGGGGCTCTCCGCAGACGCCTCCTTTCCATCGCCGCCGGACACCTCGAAGCGGCACCCCTCCCTCTCGGCCGCCAGGTGCAGCAGGTCCAGGGCGTGCCGATCACGAGCCACTCCAGCTCGCAGTTCGTCCATTCTCGCCGGTGAACCCCAGTCCACACGACCGTAGTCCGGAACGGGCTCCACCGTGGCAATGCGTCCCGCCTCCACGTACAGGGGGGCCGCGTTCTTGACGTCCGGCAGTGGAGGGAGCGCCGTGTCCGACATGCCTGTCGGCTTGCCCCTGACCTCCATCTCCGCGAGGTACCGCGCAAGCTCCCGATCCGGCGCGCGCCAGGCGTAGTAGAGCAGACAGATGGCTGCAAGAACTGCCACGCGAGAGAAGAGGGGGAGTGCTGCGCCGCCGCCACCGGTGCGGGCCTTCACTCACTGCCACCTCCTGTGGGCGGAGCGGCCGTGGACGGGTTGCTCGCCGCCCGAGGCACCCGCGGCGCCCAGACGATGTCACCGTTGTCCCCGTCGTTGACCCCTCCGTCGTCCTTGAGGTTCGCACCGATGCTGTACAGGACGAACCCGTCGCCCTCTCGCCGGTACACGAGGGGCCTGCCGCTGAAGATGTCATCGGGGATCGGCAACTCGTCGATGTGGACATCGGAGAGGGCATCGGGCAAGGCGCCATGCTGGGCCCTGTGCTCGTGGAGGGCGAGTGCGGCCTGCAGCAGGGCGCGGCGGGCGAGCGTCTCGTCGCGGCGGATCATGTACTGCTCCGGACCTGCGGTGAGCAGTCCCTCCATCGGCTGGTGCAGGGAACTCACGCGCAGCCCGTGTAGCGCTCGGCTCCATCGAGCCTTGGCCTCGCGCCACGGAAGGTCTGCAATCGGCTGGGCTTCGGCCCAGAACCGCAGGAGCCTGAGTTCGTCGCGGCTAAAGGCCGGAGAGTACCCGTACCAACACGCGACACCCCGCTCGGCGAGCTCACGACACGGACACCAGTTGGGCAATGAGACTTCGGGACCCAGGTCGATCGGCAGGTTTGCGAAGAACCACGGCCTGTGGCGCATGTCCTCGGCGAACTGCAGTACGCCGGCGGCCAAGGTGGCGAGAGCGTCTCGAACGGCCCCTGCGAGATCGTCCTCGCGCAGGTCCCGGCACAGGAGCCTGACCTCCTGCGGCGGCAGTGGGCCGTCGCGAACAATGGCTCCGGCGGCCACTTGCGCGTACAGCTCGCCCGCGGACGAAGTCAGCAAGCTAAGGGGGAGGCTGTCCTGGCGCAGGTGCCGGGCAACGGCATAGGTCAGCCGGAGGCAGCACACCGCCTCAGCGGGGTCGCCGTCGGTGGCTGCCACCACGGCCGCACTGCTGGTGAGGGATAGCACGCGCCTAAGGGGGCCTCGATGCGTGATGTTGGCCTCCAGGCCCTGCTCGTAGGCCACGTCGAAGCGGCACTGCCGCTTCGCAGCCGCGCGCCGCACCAACTCCAGCGCCGGTTGGCTCGCCTCGATCTCCGCCGCCAGTTGCCGCATGAAGCCGGGGTCGGCCCATTGCTGCTTCTGGAGCCCGTCGCACGTCCCGACTGCGATGCTCGCCTCCGCCTGCAGGTACAGCGGGGCCGCATTCTCACTATCTGGCACGGGTGCCGGCGCGGCCTCGGCCATGGTCGTCGGCTTCCCCGCGGCCTTCATCTCCGCGAGGTACCGCGCAAGCTCCCGGTCCGGCGCACGCCAGACGTAGTGTAATGCGCCGACGACGACGAGCGCAGCCGCCGTTGCGGCGACGAGGCGGACGGGGCTGTGGCTGAGCACAGAGATGCGCGGGTCCCTCACGCCTCCTCACCGCCTCCCGCCGGAGCAGGCCCCACCGGCTCCCGCAGCCGCAGCTCCACAGCCATCGTCGGCCACAGGCACAACGCAACGAGCCCCGTCAGCAGGGCGAGCCAGACCCAGAGCGTCCGGCGGGGCCGACGAGGTGCAGATCGGAAGAGCACACGTCTGAACTCCAGTCACGAGATTCCATC
>CAZXDD010000214.1:9259-11944 GCA_964639415.1 uncultured Armatimonadia bacterium | reverse complement strand
TGAGCCTCAGCACCGTGACCGTGAGGTTCTTCGAGCGGGGCGAGGCCGCGGTGGCTGAGACGACGAAGTACGACTTGGGCTACCACCTGCGCAGCGCCGTGCGAAGCCTGGCGCTGATCTCACGGGCCATCCTGACCACCACCATCTATGTGCTCATCTCCGGCTCGGTGCTGTGGGTGCCGCTGCTGGTGCTTATCCTCGTGGTCAGGTGGCGGCGCAAACGAGCGGCGGCCCTGAGGAACGGCGAACCCGGCGGCACGGCGCCCGGCGAGGGGATGCACGAGCCGGGACCGCCGGAGGGGTAGAGGAGGGCCGGCGCCCGTTGCGGCGGGGCCCCGCCGTTGACGATAGCAGCGCGGTCGAATAGAATACGCCTACGGTAAGGTGCCCCGCAGTGCTCTGCGGGGCACCTTGTGTGCATGAACAGGAGGAGACGATTGCATTCTATGCTTAGCGGCAAAAGGGGAGTCATATTCGGTATCCGCAGCCCGCGCACGATCGGGTGGGCCATCGCCGAGGCGGCCCACGCCCACGGCGCCACGCTATGCCTGAGCTATCGCGGAGAGCGCGAGCAGGCCCGGGCCCAGCAGATGGCCGCACAGATCGGCGGAGCGCTGACGGTGCCGTGCGATGTGAGTGACGATGCGGAGATTGCGGCCCTCTACGAGCGTCTCGGCAATGAGTGGGGCCGGGTGGACTTCGTCGTCCACAGCATCGCCTTCGCCAGCGCCGACGACCTTGAGGCCGGCATGCTCGGCGCCTCCAGGGACGGGTTCGCGCTCATGAACGATATCAGCAGCTACTCGCTGGCGGCCATCTCCCGCGGCGCGGTACCGCTGATGAAGGACGGCGGCAGCATCATGGCCATGACCTATCTGGCCAGCGAACGGGTCGTTCCCGCCTACGGTCCCATGGGACCGGTGAAGGCGGCCCTGGAGAGCATGGTGCGCTACCTGGCCTCGGAACTGGGCCCCCGGGGCATCCGCTGCAACGCCCTGTCCTCCGGCCCGATCAGCACACCGGCGGCCCGGGGCATCCCGCAGTTCACCACTCTGCTGCGCGGAGCCGAGGCCTATGCGCCCTTGCACCGCAATGTGCAGTTGCACGAGGTGGGCAATGCGGCGGTGTTCCTCCTCAGCGACATGGCCAGTGCCGTCACCGGCGAGGTGCTGCACGTAGACTGCGGGATGCACATCTCCTGAAGGTCCGGCCGGAAAGCCGGGCCTCCCGTGGAAATGTCATCCTGAGCGTCAATCTCGCGCAGCGAGATAGCGAAGGATCTCGCTACATCCCAGGAGATTCCTCGAGCTGCTCTTGCCGGAAGCAGACGCGCTCAGGTTGGCGCTTCCCGGCGAATGTGGGCTTGCTGACCGCGCTCCCGGCCCCGCGGTGCCCTGCCCGCACGGGGCCTTCCATGCGCCGTGACCGGCCCCGGCAACCGCGCCGGGGCCGGTGGCTTGCACGGGAACCACGGCCCGCGGCGGCACGTTACTGACCTTCGAGGCCAACGGGCGGCCACCGAACTGTCACCCGACGCCCGCCGCCACCGACTCAGCCGACAAAGAGGTCATCACAGTGGAAGCCAGCATTGCGGCGCTCAATGAGCGAGTACAGCAGGAGGCCGGGTTCGTCGCCCGCCTGAAGGCCGAGATGTCCAGGGTCATCGTCGGCCAGGACTATCTCGTCGAGCGGCTACTGGTCGCGCTCCTGGCCAACGGTCACGTGCTGGTCGAGGGCGTCCCGGGCCTTGCCAAGACGCTCGCGGTGCGCACCCTGTCCCGAGCCATCGATACCGGCTTCCAGCGCCTGCAGTTCACCCCCGACCTGCTCCCCGCCGACATCATCGGCACCATGATCTATGACGAGCGCACCAAGGAGTTCTTCGCCAAGCAGGGCCCGATCTTCTCCAACCTCATTCTCGCCGACGAGATCAACCGCGCTCCGGCCAAGGTGCAAAGTGCGCTTCTGGAGGCCATGCAGGAGCGGCAGGTCACCATCGGCGGGCAGACCTTCAAGCTTGACGAACCGTTTCTGGTTCTGGCCACACAGAACCCCATCGAGCAGGAGGGGACCTATCCGCTGCCCGAGGCCCAGGTAGACCGGTTCATGCTCAAGCTACGGATCACCTATCCCGACAAGGCCCAGGAGCTCGCGATCCTGCGACGCTGGGCCAAGAAGGAAGGCCCGGTAGCCGAAGTGGTCTGTACGGCGGCGGACATCCTCCACGCCCGCGACGTGGTTCACGAGATCTACATGGATGAGAAGATCGAGCAGTACATCGTCGACCTCGTCTGCGCCACCCGCGACCCCGAAGGGGCCGCCGAGGATGCCCGACAACGCCTGCGGGAGCGTCGCGACCTTACGGAAGAGCAGAGACGCGCCTGGGAGCAGGGCATCCAGACGCTGGAAGCCTGCCGCGAACTCATCGAGTACGGGGCCTCCCCCCGTGCCAGCATCTGCCTCACCCTGTCCGCCAGGGCCTACGCCTTCATCCAGGGCCGCGGCTACGTGGTCCCCGATGATGTGATCGCACTGGCCCACGACGTCCTCCGCCATCGCCTCTTGCTCTCCTACGAGGCCGAGGCCGAAGGGCTGAGCTCCGAAGATGTGATCGATCGCATCCTGCGCACGGTGGAGATTCCGTAACGGTGGGGGAGAGGCGGGGGAACGGCGGGGGAACGGCGG
>CAZXDD010000214.1:0-9159 GCA_964639415.1 uncultured Armatimonadia bacterium | reverse complement strand
GCGAACGGCGGGCGAACGGCGGGCGAACGGCGGGCGAACGGCGGGCGAACGGCGGGCGAACGGCGGAGGAACGGTGGGCACCTGACGCCTGCTGCCGGTGACCGGGCCTGTGACGCTGAGCATGCCCCGCTCGTAGCCGTCAACTGCCATCTGCTATCGTCCCGGCCACCGGCGTGCTTGTTCTGGCTCCCTGCTCGTCGCCCATCCGGCCCATCTCGTTCGGCGGCTCTCCGGGTCGTCGTCTGGTAGGCTCTCAATGCCCGACACCCATGACCTTCTGCGCAAGGTCCGACACATCGAGATCCGCACCGATCGGCTCTCCGAGGACTTCTTCGCCGGGGGATACCACTCGGTGTTCAAGGGCCTCGGTATCGAGTTCGACGAAGTGCGTGAGTACGTGGCGGGCGACGACGTGCGCAGCATCGACTGGAATGTCACCGCTCGCACCGGGTCGCCCCATGTCAAGAGCTACGTGGAGGAGCGGGAGCTCACGGTCCTGCTGGTCGTGGATGGCAGTGGCAGTCTGGATTTCGGCACGCAGGAGCGGAGCAAGGAGGAGACGGCCGCGGAGATCTGCGCGCTTCTGGCCTTCTCAGCGATCAAGAACAACGACAAGGTCGGCCTGCTCATCTTCACGGACGATGTGGAGCTATTCATCGTCCCCCGTAAGGGCCGCAAGCAGGTCCTGCGGGTCATCCGCGAGGTCCTGTACTTCCAGGCGAGAAGCCGCGGGACGAACCTGCGCGGTGCCATCGAGTTCGCCACACGGGCTCTGAGCCGGCGGGCGGTGGTCTTCGTCGTCTCCGACTTCCGTGACGAGGGCTATCTGGACGCCCTGGCCATCGCCGACCGCCGGCATGACGTGATCGCCGTGGAGCTCCGGGACCCCCGGGAGCTGAGCCTGGGCAATGCGGGCCTGATCGAGCTGGAAGACGCCGAGACCGGGCGCCGCATCACCGTGGACACCACCGCTTTCGGACTCAACAAGCAACTGGCGGCGCGGCAGGCCAAGAGCGCCCAGGAGCGTCATCACGCCCTGCGCTCGCAGGGCATCGATGTGATCGAGGTCAGCACCGCACAGTCACCGGTGGACCCACTGGTGCAGTTCTTCGCCAGACGGCGACGCCGTCTGCGCAGGTAGCCTGCAGAGACTATGGCGACCCTCCTCACAGCAATGTGGATGACCCTCCTCGCCCTGGCGCCCCTGGCTCAGGGGGCCTCCGCCGTGCCCGTGGACATCAAAGCCGCCACGGACAAGCAACAGATCACCGTGGGCGACGTACTGACCTATACGGTGGAAGTGCTGGGTCCCGCAGGCACGACCGTCTCGATCCCCGACGCCGAGAAGAACCTGGCGCCCTTCGAGTTGCGCGATGTGCACACCGAGCAGGGGCGGACAGAGGACGGCCGGTTGCGGGTGACTTTCACCTATCAAGTCGCGGTCTTTGAGACCGGCGACAAGGCCATCAGCGGCCTGAAGCTACAGTACCAGACGCCCGACGCAAAGAGACCGGCGAGCATCAGTGTGCCCTCGGTGCAGGTGAAGGTCCAAAGCGTCCTGCCGCCGGATGCCAAGGACATCCTGGACATCCGTGAGCCGGTGCCGGCCCGCATGGGGCCCGAGCAGTGGCTGGCGGCGGCACTGGTGGCATTGGCCATCCTGATACCTCTGGCGCTGCTGGGGTACCTGCTGTACCGGCGGCTGTCGCGGCCGCGGCCCGCCGTGCAGCGCCACGCGGTCATCGCCGCCCACGAGCACGCGCTCTCCCAGCTCGCATCCTTGCACGACAGCGGTCTGCTGGCCGCCGGCCAGCTCAAGGCGTACTACACGCGGCTGAGTGAGATCCTCCGGGAGTATCTGGAGGCCCGCTACGAGGTCCCGGCCATGGAGCAAACCACCTGGATGATCGACCGCGACCTTGCGCGGGCGAAGGTCCCACAGAGCTGGCGCGATGGTCTCGTGGGGACACTCAGACGCGCGGACCTCGTCAAGTTCGCCCGGCAGGAGGTGGCGCCGGAGGAGGCCGTCGAAGACCTGCGACGCTCGCGGGAAGTGGTGGCGGCGTCCGGCCCGCAAGCCGTAGACACGATCGAGGAGGCAGCGCCGTCGCCCGCGGCGGCACCATGATGCACTTCGCGTTCCCCTGGGCCTTCCTGGCTCTCATTGTCGTCCCCTTCATGGTCCTGCAGGCGCTGTCCTCGCCACGGCGCCGGGCGACGGCCGTCGTGTTCTCCGACTTGCGGCTCCTTCCCGGCCGCGGTTTCTCGCTCCGTCCCGCCCTGGCCTCAGTCCTGCCCTGGCTCAAGCTCGTGGCCTACGTCCTTTTGGTGGTGGCCCTCGCCCGCCCTCAGAGCCAGGCCGCCGTCGAGCAGGAGGAGGGCCAGGGGATCGATATCATGCTGACCATGGACATCTCCGGCAGCATGCTGGCCGAGGATTTCGAGCCCAAGAACAGGTTCATCGTCGCCAAGGAGACCCTGGAGCGGTTCGCCAACGAGACCATCAACGACCGCCTCGGCCTGGTGATCTTCGCCCGCCAGGCCTTCACCCAGTGTCCGCTCACCCTGGACCACGAGATGGTGGCCGAGCTGATCCGGCAGGTGGAGCAGGGCATGATCGACGACGGCACCGCGATCGGGATGGCCATCGCCACCGCCGCTCACAGGCTACGAGAGTCCAGGGCCAAGAGCAAGGTCATCATCCTGATGACCGACGGCATGAACAATGCCGGGAAGATCGACCCCATCACGGCCGCCAAGGCCGCGGCGGCCCTGAACGTCCGCATCTACACCATCGGCGTCGGGAAGGAAGGCGGCGCCCCGATCCCACTCTATCGTGGGGTTCTGGGCAAGCAGTATGGCCGCAACCCGGACGGCACCCTGCAACTGACCGGTGTGGATGAGGACACTCTCAAGAAGGTCGCCGACCTGACCGGGGGCAAGTATTTCCGGGCCACCGACGCCCAGGCGCTGGCGCGCATCTACGCCGATGTGCGCAAGATGGAAAAGAGCCGTTTCGAGATCAAGAAGCGACGCCCCGTGGTGGAGGAGTTCCACCGCTATCTATGGCCGGCGCTGCTGCTCTTGCTGGCACATATCGTCCTGGGGGCCACCGTGGCGCGGAAGGCGCCCTGAGAGCGACTTGGGGCGGCGCGATGCGGCGGGACGTGGCCGTTCGGAGCCGGCACCGTTGCGCCAAACTGACCGGCCGCCGCTTTGTGATCCGGGTGACACGATGGATGCATAACTACCTGACGTGGCAGAGCCCCGGTGCGCTCAAGTGGCTCTGGCTGGTGATCCCGCTCTTGGGCCTGGCATGGTACGCCACTCGGGCCCGGCACGCCGGCCTGGCCGCCTTTCTCGGTGCCCGCTACATACCGTCTCAGTGGCGCTGGCACAGACGCCGGCGCATCGCCAAGGATGTCCTGCTGGTCCTGGCGTTCGGCCTCCTGCTGATCGCGTTGGCCAGACCCAAGATCGGCGTGGAGGTGCAGAAGGTCGAGCGCAAGGGCGTCGACGTGGTCCTGTGCATCGACACCAGCGACAGTATGCTGGCGCAGGACGTACACCCCAATCGTCTGGAGGCCGCCAAGGAGGCGGCGCTGGCGCTCATCGGGCGTCTGGGCGGCGATCGCATCGGCGTCGTCGTGTTCGCGGGCAGCTCGTATATGTACGCCCCGCTCACCATCGACCACGACGCGGCGGCCACCTTTGTCTCCGGCATCGAGAGGGGATCGGCCCCCGCCCCCGGAACGGCCATCGAAGGCGCCCTGCGCTCGGCCATGCGCATCCTGGAGGGCGCCGAGACCGGCCACAAGGTCGTCGTCTTGCTGGGCGACGGGGAGGATCACCCGGGCGTGAAGCTCGATCCGGTCAAAGCGGCGCGGCAGGCCGGCGTCGTGGTCCATGTGGTCGGCCTCGGCGGCACCGACCCCGAGCCCATCCCCATTCCCGACTCAGGCCAGGATGCCAAGGCGCAGAGCCCCACCGGGCTGTTTGAGGAGTTCTTCGGCTCAGTCGACCCGGCAGCGGGCGTGCAGTCGAAGTTCAAGAAAGACCGCAATGGCGACATCGTCATGACCCGTATGGACGAGAAGCTGCTGCAGGACGTGGCGCGAGCCGGGGGCGGGGTGTTCGTCAAGAGCTCCGAGAGCGGCGCCAACGTGGACCGCATCTACCAGGCCATCTCCGGCATGGAGTCCGGCGTCGTGGGGAGCTACCAGTTCACTCAGTACGCGGAGAGGTTCCAGTGGCCTTTGGGATTCGCACTCCTCCTGCTCGCCATCGAGTGTCTCACCGGCGCCGCGCCGCGCAGGAAGGCGGGTGACGGGGATGCCGGCTAGCGCACCTTCGCCCAGGAGACCACGGCCCGCCGTCGCGGCACTCGCGGTCCTGGCCCTCTGTCTGCCCATCCTCCTGGGATTCACCCTCCCGGGGGAGTTCGGCAGGCTCATCGAGGCGGGGAACAAGGCCTACTCCCGCGGGGACTACAGACGCGCGGCCACCCGGTACGGCAACGCGCTTGAGGTCACCCCCGACAGCCCCGAGGCACTCTTCAACCGCGGCGCCGCGCGCTACAAGTCCGACGACTTCGACGCCGCCCTGGAGGACTTCGCCGGGGCGACACGGGGTGCCACCGGAATTCTCAAGCAGCATGCCGAGTACAACGCGGGCAACTGCGATTACAGGATGCAAAGATACGATGATGCTATCGAGCGGTACAAGCGTGCCCTGACACTGGACCCGGCCGACACCTGGGCCAAGCACAACCTCGAAATGGCGCTCCGGGCCAAGCAACAGCAAGAGCAGCAGGACAACCAGAAACAGAACCAGGACGACCAGGACCAGCAGAAGCAGGATCAACAGAACCAGGATCAGCAGAAGCAGGATCAGCAGGAACAGGATCAGCAGGAACAGGATCAGCAGGAACAGGATCAACAGAAACAGGATCAGCAGAAACAGGATCAGCAGAAACAGGATCAGCAGAAACAGGATCAGCAGAAGCAGGAACAGCAGAAGCAGGAACAGCAGAAGCAGGAACAGCAGAAGCAGGAACAAGAACGACAAGATCAGCAGAAGGGGCAGGGCGCTTCGGATGCGAAGCAGGAGCAGGCTCAGCCCATGACGCCTGAGCAGGCGGCACAGCTTCTGGGGGCTCTGGCCCGCGAGGACGCAACTCTGCACAAGCTCATGCGGCGCGCGCCCATGACTCCGGAGAAGCCCACCGACAAGGATTGGTAGCCTGTGTGTGTTGTCCGCACTGGAACACGGCCGTTGCGTTCCCCCGGCCTGGCGACGACCGCGGCGCTACTGGGCCTTTTGGCCCTCTGCCGGCTCCCGGCCTGCGTCGCGGATGTCGAGTTCCGCGCAGACGTCGATACAGACGTTCTCACGACAGACGATCTGCTGTATCTCACCGTGACTCTGTCCACATCGGGCGCCGGAGCGTCGGGTGAGCCCCAGTTGGCGAGCAGCGCCGGTTTTGCGGTGAGCGGAAGACCAAGCCAGAGCGTGAGCTACAGTGTCGTGGGCACACGGATCAGCAAGCGGTCGCAGTACGTGTTCGCTCTGCGGCCACTGCGGTCGGGCGTCCTGAGCACGCCCACCGCAACGGTGACGGTGGCCGGTACCGAGTACAGGACCGAGCCCATCAAGGTGCAGGTGAACCCGGGAAGTGGGGGAGGGGCCGCCCCCTCCTCCGGCGGCGTTCCGGACACGGGCGCGTCTTCCCCGAGCGCACCCGATGGAGCGCCGTTCGAGGGCACGCCGGCCTGCGCCATCGTCTGCGAGGTCGATGACAAGACCCCCTACCGCGGTCAGCAGGTGATCCTCACCGCCGAGCTGTACCGGTCACAGTACGTGGACGCCAAGCTGGAGCCCGGCGCTCCGGCGGGCGGGTTCATCATTGAGGAACTGCAGACCGGGAGGCGCACCTCCGACTGGGTCTCGATCAACGGTATGCCCTACGAGCATGCGAGCTTCGAGTGGGCCCTGATGCCTCTTGAGACCGGGAAGCAGGAGGTCACGGCTCCGGTGATCCTGAAGGAAACCGGCGGTCAGGGGCGGGAGTTCGTGGGCAACAGCATCACCCTGGATGTGCGCCCGCTACCGCCCAATCCCGGTGGCGGGGCCGCCGCCGTGGGGACGTTCGCCGTGCGGCTCAGTGTGGAGAAGAGCCAGGTCAAGGCCGGCGAGGGCGTCACGGCGACGGTCAGGATCGACGGGATTGGCGATGTGAGTCCGGTGAGCCGTCCGGCCCTCGAGGTGCCCCAATGGTGTAAGGTGTACGATTCGGCCGAGAACCGCAAGACCGAGACCCGCCCGTACGGGGGCAGACAGGCCATTGGGGGGACGGCCACCTTCGACTACCTGCTGGTGCCGCGCCGGGCCGGGTCTCTCGCCATCGGACCGGTGCAGTTCGTCTACTTCGACCCGGGCGAGGGCCGCTACGTAACGGCTCCCAGCGAGGCCGCGCTGGTGACGGTGACGCCTGGGGATGTGATCCAGGAGCCCTCCGAGGACGCCAAGACCTCGGCCCTGCACCACATCAAGACCTCGCGTCCGCGACTGCAGGCCCGTCCCGTGGTGCTGTTCGGGCCCGTCCCGGGCGTGGTGGTGGGCGCGTGTGTGCTGCTCGTGCTCTGGGCGGCGGCGACGCGGGTGCGCGACAATCGGCGCAGGTCCGCGCCTGACCTGGCTCTGGCTCACGGGGCGGCCCGCGCCGCTCACAGGGCCCTGGCCAGAGCCGGCAGGGCGCCGGATGCCGAGTTTCACCTCCGCGTCGAGGCAGCCGTGACACAGTACGCCGCCGACAGGTTTGGGCTCCCGCTCTCGGGCCTGACCGCCGAGCAGATGAGGGACGGGCTGCTGGCACGCGGCGTGGATCCGGGAGCGGCCGAGGCGGCGCGGGAGATCCTCCTGGCCTGTCATGCCTCACGCTACGCACCGGGCATGCTCGAGGCAACCTCGCGGCAGCGCATTCAGCAGGCGGCCGGCGAGGTCATCTTGCTTTGCGAGCGGGGAGGGGGGCGGAGCGATGAGGAGCAGTAGGTCGCAGTGCGGCCGATCTGCCTGCCGGTTGCCTGCCCTGCAGGCCGGCTCAGCGTCCGGGGCGGCGGGGTGGATCGGCGCCCTGGCCTTGAGCTGTGTCCTCCTGCTATCCTGGGGCGGCGCGGCCGTTGCCGCGCCCTCGGCCGACGCCGCGCAGCTCTTCCTGCAGGGAAACGATCACTACGAGGCCGGGCAGTATGCTCAGGCGGCGGCGGCCTATCGCCGCTGCTATGAAGCCGGATTCCGGGGCGCCGATGTGCTGTACAACCTGGGCAATGCCTACGCCCGGCAGGAGCAGATCGGCCTGGCCCTGGCCGCCTACCACGGGGCCAGACGGTTGGCGCCCAGAGACCCCGACCTCCTGTTCAACATCCAGCATGTGGCCTCCCTGCGCGCAGAGCCCATTCCGCCGCTGCCCCGGGGCTGGCTGGCCACAATCGGCGAGACCTTCGTGACCCGCCACACGCTCAACGAACTCACCATCGTTGCGCTGTGCGCCCTACTGGCCGCGGCGCTCCTGGGGGTCTGCGCACTGCGCCGGCGTCGCACCTCCCTCCGCCTCGCCATCGCGCTGGCCGCGGCCATCACGCTCACGTGCCTGGCCTGGGTAGCCGTCTACTCGCGCTATAGCGCAGACTACCTGCACCCCCGGGCTTTCGTGGCCGTCGCCTCGACGACCATGCGCTCCGGGCCCGGCGAGCACTTCGAGGTGACGGGCACTCTCCCCGACGGCGCAGCGGTGACGCCGGTGACCGACAGCGGGCTGTGGGTTGATGTGAAGCTTGAGACCGGCAAGCGCGCGTGGGTGCGACAAAGCGATCTCGAGCGGCGCTAGCGGCCGCGGGCCGATGGGGGGCGCTCGGGATAACAGGCGATGGCCGCGATCTGCGCGACGGGAAGAGGATGCACAGTGACGCAGACGCCGGAGGGCAGAGCCGACGGCGCCGGGTGGCGGCTGAAGCCCTACTACTTCGTGGTCGGTGGGGTGCTGCTTCAGGGCCTGTCGCCGGTCTTCACCAAGATGCTGCTGATGGACGGCTTCTCGCGCGAAGCCGTGGTCAGCGGCCGGTACATCCTGGCCGTTCTTGCGCTGCTGCCCTTCGGGATCCCCAGCACCAGGCGTAGCCTCGCGGCAGGCAAGCCGCGGCCGGTGGATTGGCTGGCGCTGTTTCTGGTGGGGGCGCTGGGCTCGGGCGTCGGGGCGCTGCTGTTCACCGCCGCACTGGAGTACTCATCCGCCGGCATCGTCAATGCCATCTCCAAGACGGCCCCGATCTTCGTGGCCTTCTTCGGCTACCTGCTCCTTGCCGAGCGTGTCACCGTGGGACGACTGGCGCTGGTGGGCGCCATGGTTGGGGCGGACGCCCTCATCGGACTGGGAGAGCTCACCTTCTCCGGGGCCGAAGCTCGCTCCAGGCTCCTGGGCGACGGCCTGGCGCTTTTGGCCGGCATCACGCGGGCAACGTCCGAGATCATCGCCAAGAACGCGCTCAAACGGTTCCGGCCCTCAACCGTGACCCTCTGGCGCTTCCTGGGCGGGCTGTTGGTCACCGGCAGCGTGGCCGGCTTCACCGGGGCCTATCGCGAGCTTCTGCACCCTGGCGGCAGTGCCATCGGGCTCTTCGTGCTCCTCGGCGTGGTGAGCACCGCCGTGAGCATGTACCTGTACTACAAGGGCACGGCCGACATCCCGGTGCATGTCGCCGTCAGTCTGAAGATACTCGGCGCCGTCGTCACGGTGATCGTCTCATGGGTGGTTCTTCAGGAGAGGCTCAACCTCTACCACGTTGCGGGGATTGGTGTCCTGATCTCCGGGGCGTACCTGCTCGTCCTGCGCGCAGCGCGGGAGGGACAGGCCGGGGGGCCGCCGCCGGAGGACAGCCGGGCGGAGCAACCTGCGCCCCATCAGCAGGTCGAAGGTATTCGCGTACGTTTCACCCTGATGGTGATCGGCCTGACCGTCGCCACCGTCGCTGTGGCCACGGCGCTCTCGGTGCGGCACACCAACACCATGATCCGGGATCAGACGCGGCTCACGATGGGGAAGGTCGCGGCCGTCCTGGTACAGCTCGGAGGCCTCGACGATCCTCCCGACAGGGGGAGCATCCA
>CAZXDD010000213.1:0-11964 GCA_964639415.1 uncultured Armatimonadia bacterium | reverse complement strand
ACCCTATCCTACACTCTTTCCCTACACGACGCTCTTCCGATCTCGCGGCATTGAGCACCAGTTGCAGAGCGAACAGGCCCAATGGCAGCGCCGGCGCCCTCTCCCGCCACACCAGCCACAGGGAGATCCCCATCATCAGGTAAAGCGCCGTCCACACGGGCCCGAAGACCCATGAGGGCGGGTTCCAGGAGGGCTTCTGGAGCTCCTTGTACCATGTGCCGACGGATCGGGATGTCCAGATGCCCCCGATGGCCGCGGCGGCGAAGCAGATGAGGGTACAAACGACGAGGGCGAGCAGGTCGGTGGGAGATCTCATGAACGGGATTCACGCTCCCTGTGACGCAAAGAGATCGGCGTGTTCGGTGGGCTCCACGGGATTTGCCTTGGCCATTGAGGGCACCTTCTCCTGCCCGCGAGGTCTGCCCGCAGCTCGGGGCGAACAGTTCGGCGCCGGCATCGGGCCGGGCGGCCGGGAGACATAGCCGGTCTGGGCGTCGCCGTCGCCGGGCGCCGCCGAGCAACCACAGCCCCGGGGGGCAAGAGCATGGGCACCACCTGGTACGACGACTGCTACCGCAAGCTGTTCTTCGACTTCCACAGCCCCGGCACGACCGTGGGCCTCGCCGCGGCATTTGACGCCGAAGGCTGGGCCGACCGCCTCGTGGCCGCCAACGCCCAGGCCGTGTCGGTGTTCACCAAGTGCGGCCTCGGCTACTCCTTCTACCGGCAGGGGTCCGTGCGGTACCCCCATCCGCACCTGCCCGAGGGTCTCGACATGCTCGGAGAGCAGATCGAGGCCCTGCACAAGCGCGGCCTCAGAGCCATCGGCTACTACCACACCTTCAACAGCGAGCCCGTCGCCCGGGACCATCCGGAGTGGATCGAGCTCAACGCCGACGGCACCCCGCGGGGCAACAGCATCTGTCTGCTGGGCCCCCTGGCCGGGGAGTGGATGCTACCGCACATCGCCGAGATCGTCGGTCTGTACGAGTTGGACGGGATGTTCTTCGACGGCACCTATGCCCACGGACCGTGCTTTTGCGAGGCCTGCCGCAAGAGGTTCGCCGCCGACTGCTCCGGGCTGGAAATCCCGAGCAGCAGCGCGGAACCGGCATGGGCCAGATTCGTGCAGTGGAAGATGCAGGCCTTCGTGGACCTGCGGAAGGCCATCTGCGACGTGATTCATCAGCACCGCCCGGAGACCATCGTCTCGATCAACTGGGCCTACACCCCCCGGGTGCCGGAGGTCGTCCCCGAGGGCATCGGCGCTCTGGTGGCCGACATCACCCCGGAGGATCAGGTCTTCAATGGGAGCTACCTGTCCGCCTTCTGGGCCCTGCAGCAGCGGCCCTTCGATGTGATGAACTCCGCCTTCCTGCAGTGGTGGGGTGACTGGGGCTGCAAGCCCGCAGTGGCCATGCAGCAGGAGGTGGCCACAGCCATCGCTCACGGCGGACTGACCTGGATCGGCTACCAGATGCAGCAGGACTTCGACGTGCAGCCCGCCGTGATGGCCCAGCTCGGCGAGACGCTGGCCTTCGTGCGCGACCGCGAGGATCTGCTCAAAGCGGCCGAACCGGTGCCCCACGTGGCCGTCCTGCATTCCACCGCCGGCCACATGGCCGGTGCCGAGCCCGCCTTCTTCGCCCGCGAGACCTCGGCCCGCGGCGCCCACCGCATGCTTTGCCAGAGCATGATCCCCCACCATCTCGTACACGAGCACACACTCCTGCAGCGGCTCGCGGAGTTCCGAGCCGTCATCATCCCCGATCAGAGGTATCTGTCCGCCGAGCTGGTCACCGCTCTGGGGGAGTGGGTGAGAAACGGCGGGGTCTTGATCTGCGCGGGGCTCGCCGGGACACTGGATGATAGCTACCGGGACACCGGCCGCTTCGCTCTGCAGGACCTCCTGGGTATGGAGCTGGTCGGCCGCTACGAGCCGTCCCACGCGTATATCGAGCTGACCGACGACCGCCTGAAGCCCGGAGTGCCGGACATGCCGCACCTGGCCGAGGCGCCGTTCGTCTTCGCCAGGCCGATCTCTTCCGACGTGGAGGTCCTCGCCGGACTGCGCAAGGTCTACCTCCGCAGCGATGGCGAGTACCTCCTGCGCTGGTCGCCCGTCGGGGAGGACAGCGGGTACCCGGCAATCACGCTGCGCAGGGTGGGGGAGGGCTTCGCGGCCACCATCGCCGGCGACGTGTTCCACGCCTACCAGGTCAAGAACCAGTGGCCCCTCAAGCACATCGTCGCCAACCTGCTTGGGGCAACCGTCGCCGACCCACCCGTCACCGTCGAGGCTCCGGCATGGCTGGAGGTGGTCCTCATGCGCCAACCTGCGCGGGACAGGCTCCTGGTGCACCTGGTCAACCACCACGGCGATCACGCGGTGGACACCAACTACCGCTGCGTGGAGCAGGTGCAGCCGGTGCGAGACGTCACGGTCTCGGCGCTCTGCGCCCGGCCTCCGAGAGCCGTCACTCTCGAGCCCGGCAAAGTGGTGCCGGAGTGGAGCTACGAGCAGGGGAAAGTGACGGTGCAGGTGCCGCAGGTGGCGTTGCATACGGCGGTTGCGATCGAGGGGTAGGGGGAGAGGCATGGGGTGACCCGGCGCGGGATTCTTGGGTCGCCGGTGCCGAGAGGCGAGCCCCTGCAGACAGCGATGCGCCCGGACCAGCGACATGGCACGATGCCCTGTCGAGATGGTCCGGGCGCGTCTTGTGTGCGGTATTGCCCGCTCGCGCCCTTGCCGGCCGGGCGTGCGGGACGGGGCGCCTGCCTACGGTGCCGCCGGGTCCCACATCCGGCGCAGCGTCGCATCGGTCGGGAAGCCCGCCCCCTGGGCGATCATCGTCCGCGTCTGCAGCGTCTTGACATGACCGTCGAGGAAGGCGACGTTGGTGGCGTCGTTGTGGCGCGGGGCCGGCGCCGAGGAGTTGTCGCCGCCGGTCACTGCGCCGAACTCGTCCCAGTCCACCAGGTAGTACGGGGCATCGGTGAAGTTCTCCAGCGTCGAGCCGTTCTGGCGGTTCCAGCCCGCATCCATGATGATCGCCAGCTCGGCCGGGTACTTGGGCGTCGAGAGCGGGATGCCCCAGCAGTGCTGGTTGCCGCCGTAGCCTCCGGGTGGGTGATAGCCGCCTGCATACCGGGTCGGGGCGCTGGGGCAGTTGAACAGTTGGTTGTTCTTGATATAGGGCACCATCGCGTGGTACCACAGATAGTAGGTGCCGGTGGAGCCGTCGGGGTAGCGGGCATTGCCCGCCCCCATGTTCATGGCGGCAGGCGGCAGCATCTCGTCGTAGTCCTGGGAGTACATCTGCACCGATATGGCAAGCTGTTTGAGATTGGATTGGCAGCTTGCCTGGCGCGCCTTCTCCCGCGCCCGCGCGAACACGGGAAACAGGATAGCGGCGAGGATCGCGATGATTGCGATGACCACCAGCAGTTCGATGAGGGTGAAGCCGTGACGTTTGACGTTCATGGGCATGTCCTCCATAGCATTGGCCCGCGCAGGGCCTGTTACGCGAATCGTGCACAGTGAACCGGACTATCGCCCCGGGACACCGAGGGGTGCCCGGAGCGATCCCATCTAGCCGGGACCGGTGCCGGGCAGCGGGCCGCCGAAGTCCGACGTCCTGAGGCCTGAGTACTTCTGCCACTTGACGTGACCGTCGATGTACGCGCAGTTGAGGCCTTCGTTGTGAGCCTGGCGCAAGCGGTTGAAGAGCGACGACAGGCCGTCGGCTTCCTGCCAGTCCCACAGCCAGATGTTCGCCGCCTCGGCGATGATGATTGTCCCGCCCGGACCATTGGGACAAAGGTCGCCGATGCTGTCCAGACTCTGCTTTCCATCGTTCCAGCGGTAGCCCGTGGTCGACGACCAGACCACCTGGCCATATGAGGTGAGGCTGTCGACGGAGGGGCAAACGTAGATCTGAGCGTTCTTGACGTACGGGTAGTAGTAGCTCAGTGCCTGCCAGTGCTCCTCGCCCTGGTACGGTGTGACAATGTTGCCGTTGGGGTAGTTGTTCGTGGCGCGTATCTTCCCGTCGTAGTCCTGGGCATACATCAGCATGGCAAGACCGAGCTGTTTGAGGTTCGATGAGCAACTGGCCTGGCGCGCCTTCTCGCGGGCGCGGGCGAACACGGGGAACAGAATTGCGGCAAGGATGGCGATGATTGCGATGACAACCAGCAGCTCGATCAGAGTGAATCCTTGACTCTTGCGTTTCATCTGGCTCGACCTCCTGCTTCGTGATCGTCTCCGAACGGTGGGTACTTCGCCGGCCACTCAGCCGGGCGTTGCCTCTGCGCCCCATCCCGTTGGCACAGCCGGCAGGTGGGGCTTCTCGAGCCACAACTCGGCTGTTGCCGTGGCCTCGGCATCTTGCGGCCGGTGTCATTGGGACTGTCCCAGTCATTATACTACAGCAACGTATTGAAGCAAACCTGAGTTTGAAAGCAACAAATCGGTAAGAAACGGGGCGATCGAGCGCCCAGATGTGCGAAGCATGCGCGTGCAGGTGCCTCTTGGCATCGTCTCCGGATGTCTCAGTCGGCGGCGAACCTGAGCACGGCGCACTTGCCGGGCTCAAGAGGCACCTCGTACAGGCCGTGGACAGGGCGCACGCGGCCACCGGTCACCAGTTCGGTGGCCTCGGCGCCGGCTGCGGGGAAGCCGGGGGCGACCAGGGAAATGCGGGCTGTGACCGCGGCATCGGTGGGATTGCGCATGGCCAGGTACGTAGGCCCCGCATCATGGGAGCCGTAGCGCTCGAGCTGCAACTCCGGCGGCTGCGCCCTGGCGTACGTGATCGGCTCCCAGCCCGCTTGGGCGATCTCAAGGAAGATCGGCATGGCGCGCCTGTACAGGGGGCGGAGGGTGTCGTAGACCGCGGGGTCCTCGAAGGACGCCGTGCCGGGGAACACCGCGTACGGCAGACCGGCCCAGATGGCGTCCTCCTTGTCCTTCGGCGGCACATCGGTCTTCATCAGATCGTAGTCCAGCACCGACAGGGGCTTTCTGTAGGCCATCACACGCTGGAACGGATAGGAGGCGGCGTAGCGCGCCGTGGACCCCTCGCCGGCGCCCATCATGTCCAGATACGGTGAGAACAGGGTGTGCGCCGGTGCGAAGGTGTTGGCCATCACCAGCTTGCCCTGCGGACGGAGGTCCTCGGCCAGGCGGCGGCAGAACTCAATCCACTCAAACAGCGGCATGAGTAGGAGCTGCGGGTCGTCGTCCTGGTAGACCAGCGGATGGTGCGCGAAGGCGAGATGATCCTCGCGGGCACTCACCCGCGCGGCCCACCACGGTGCGATGCTGTCCAGGTAGACGCCGGGCACTTCGGCCCCGGCTTCCCGCGAGCGCCGGAACACCTCCTCGATCTCGTACTGCCTCGAGACGTCCCAGCGGTTGGGGGAGGGCAGGTCGGGGTTCGGGTTGAGCGCGAAGTTCTGCAGCCCGTAGCCGAACTCGACATAGTGCGCTCCGCCCGGCGCCTCCAGCGCGCAGCCCTGAATGGTGCGGGCCCACGTGCGCAAGGGCAGCGTTCCGAAAGCATGGGGCTCGAGGCCCATCAGCGACTCGTCGGGAAGCTCGGCGGCGCGCGCCAGCAGTTCCTCGGCCTCCGCCACGGACTTGGCCTGGTACCCCTTACCGTCCACGGAGGCGAGCCGGAAGCAGATCCAGGCCCCCCACGGTTCGGTGTACTTAAACCCCAGGATGCCTGCATCGCGGTCGTGTTCCCAGGTGGGCGGACCGCCGTTGATCTCATGGAACCGCAGGGCGAAGTCCTCCGGCTGCTCGATGGGCTGGTGGTAGCCCAGGTACCAGCAGCCCTCCGCCTCCGTACGCTCGGTGAACTGCTCGGGGTGGAGGGTGTAGTACTTGGCCGCCGTTGCGCGCAGGCCCCATTCGGGGTCGGAGAGGAAGACCTCGGCGCTGAACGAGGCGCTGGAGGGAAACCTCGCCGTCCTGGGGCTGACGCCCAGGCGGTAGCTCACCGCCAGGCCTCGGTCCGCCGATGCCTGCACAACGTTCACTCGCGGCACATCGGTGGGCGAGCCCAGCGAGAGAGCGCTCACCCCATCCTCGACACAGCTAAACGGGTAGAGCGAGATGGCGAACCTGCCCCAGTCTCCGGTGGCCCGGTAGGAGCCTTCCGGAGCCACATCGCGGCGGCTTTGGATGCTATCGTGCCACCGCCAGCCGGATAGGTCCACCGGCAGGATCAGTCCACACTCCAGGGCCAGGTCGGCTTGGCCCCGCGAGCGCACGACGGCATCGACGCGAAGGTGGGCGGGGTGTGGCGTGATATCGGCCGAGAGCTCCAGTCCGGCGTCGGGAAGCTCTGCCGTGAACCGGGCCCCCTGCTCCGTGCCGCGCATCTGCCCCTCAAGCACCTCGGCGTTGAGAGCTTCGCTGAGCCTGACCAGTCGGATGTCGTCGACCCACAGCGTCCCGTAACCCGAGTAGATGTTCCCGTAGATCCGCAGGTACCGGGTGCCGGGCAGGACGGTCACGGCCTGGGACAGCCGCCACCAGTCACGGTCGCCGGAGGCCGTCGGGATGCCTGTCTGCGGGTGAGCCCAGGTGCCGTCCTCCTGCAACTGCTCGATGTACAGGTGGGGCGGGTAGTTGCCGCCGGTGCCCCGGACCCTGGCCCAGAACGTGAGCAGGTACCGCTCGCCGACCCGGACGGGAACTTTGGGCGAGAACATCTCCCCCGAGCGGCTGCTCTCGTCTCCCGGATTGGTCACCACGGCGCACGCGCTGCCGTCTCGCCCGCCGGCCTCGTCCACCGACCAGCGCTCCCCCAGCGACCAGCCCTCAGGCGCCGCTCCGTCCCGGGCCTGCTCCCAGTCGCCTCCCGGCAGCAGGCTCGGGGTGTCGTCATCCACCGGCTTACGGACGGTGATGGTGAACCCGCCTGGGTCGGGCAGCATCGGCAGCTCCCGCCGGCCCACACGGACACCGACGATGCGCCCCCCGGCGTCCCAGTGCAGGGTCAGCCCGTCGGGCGTGGAGGTATCCATCTGTGCGCCGGCCGCCAGGGCGGTCAGGGCGACGAGAAGGATGAGGCGTGACGTCATCTCAGGCACCTCCGGAAGTTGGGGGGCAGTTGCGGACCGGCGGATGCGCCGGAGTGGTCACTCCTGGGCGGAGGCGTCGGTCGCGCCCTCAGGTCTGGTCGGCGGGCAGCCACCGCCACCGCGCGAGCCTCGGTGACGTGCGCCGCCGCGTCGCCGAGCGTCTCCCGGTCGGCCCTGTCTCGGGCGCTCTCCGCAGACAAGGCCCCGCACCCTTGGCCCGTCGGGTTGTCAGCGGGGCTGCGAGCCAAGCACTTGGGCGAGCGCTCGCAACAGGGCGCCGAGGGCGAAGGGCTTCTCTATCGTGCGGGCCGCGCCCAACGCCAGTATCTCATCATGCAGGGCTCTCTCAATGCGGCCGGACATGATGACCACCGGTGGCGCCGCGGTGCCCATGCCCCGGGCGAACTCCATGACCGCGCGGCCACCGCCGCCGGGCACCATCAGGTCGCACAACACCAGGTCGGGCCGCTCTGCCCGCAGGGCGTCGAGGGCTTCCGCTGCAGACCGTGCCGTGGTCGTCTCGCAGCCTGTGTCGCCAAGAAACCGCTGGAGGAGATCGAGAATCGGGGGCTCGTCTTCCACCAGCAGGATCCGGGCACCCCTGAGTCCGGCGGCGTCCTCCGGGGTCAGGGCGGCGGGGTCGGCGATCCCAACCGCTGCGGCCTCTTCGGCCAGAGGCAGGCGCACCTCGAACCTCGTGCCCACCCCGAGCTCGCTGCTCACGGCAATCGTGCCCCCGTGTGCCGTGACGAACCCGTGCGACACCGACAGCCCCAGCCCCGAGCCGGGGGCCTCGCTCTCTCCGAAGCGGCCCTTTGTTGAGAAGAAGGGCTCGAAGATGCGGTCCAGGTGCTCCGGGGCGATGCCTGTGCCGGTGTCGGCGACCCAGACCAGCGCTTCTACGGGCCCGGTACCGGAGGGTTGGTACTGAGTGCCGATAGTCAGCGTGCCGCCCGCGGACATGGCGTGGCCGGCGTTGATGATGAGGTTCAAGAAGACCTGCTGCATCTGGGTAGCGTCGAAGACGACGGTGTGGGGCGTCTGCGCATACTGCCTGACCACACGGACGTCGGCATTGCGCAGTTGCCGGTCCGCCACGGCCAGGGCCGCCTCCAACGCTCGCTCCAGGTGGCCCCCTTCTCGGCGTGGCTGTTCCGGGCGGGCGAAGGCCATGAGGTTCCGTGTGATCTCGCTGCCACTGCGGGTGGACCTGAGGACAATGTCAACCAACTTCTGGGAGTCGGCGCCCATTTCCACGAGTTCGGCCGTGCCCGACATGCCCTGCAGGAGGTTGTTGAAGTCATGGGCCACACCGGCCGCCAACTGCCCCAGCGCCGCCAGGCGGTGTTCGCCTTCGGCCATCTTGAGCGATGTGATGTCCGAGCCGATGGACTGCACCGCCAGGAGCTGTTCCGTCTCGTCGAAGAAGCCTCTGTGTGTCCATCTGCTCCAGCCGCCTCGCCCGTCGGGAAGGGGGAACGGCAACTCCATCGTGACGGTGGGCTGCGACACGGACAGGCTCGCCACCGCCTCGCGCAGACGGGTGGCTGTCTCCTTGCGCACGAGCGCGTACACGTCGGTGCCCACCAGGTCCGTCCCCGGACGGCGGAAGAAGCGTCTGCAGGCATCGTTGAGGAACGTGATCGTGCCGTCGGGGAGGCAGCGGCAGATCATCTCGGTCTGGTCCTGCACGATCCGTCGGTACAGCTCCTCGCTCTCGCGGAGGGCGTCCTCGGCACGCTTGCGGGCCAGGGCAATGCCCATGGTGCTTCCGAGCCCCTCCAGGAAGCGGATGAGCTCCGGGCTCAGGCGGTCGGGACGGCTATCACACAGATGCAGCAGGCCCACGGCTTCGGGTCCCGACCGGACGGGTACCAGGGCGACGGACTCGTAGCCCAACTCGCGATCGCCGGAGAAGGTCTGCGAGCTCCAGGGCGCGGCAACGGCCGATAGGGCGGCGGTGCTGTTGGTCCAGAAGCTGCCGGCTTCGGTGAACAGCGGGTGCGATCGGTCCGCGCACCCGTTGAGGACCATCTCGCTCAGATGCTCCAGCAAAGAGCCGCCCTCTTCGTCCCGTGGCGGCCCGGCATCGCGCCCCATGTGAGAAGAGCAATCCCCCCGCTCCGGGAGCTCCTGGGGAAAGCCACTGCTCTGCCGGTAGGGGAACCCGTCGCCCTCGCGCAGCCGCAGGCCGACGGCCTGCACCTGAGCGAAGTCCTTGATCGCCAGCATCACCTGACGCAGGGCAGAGCCGCCGTCACCGGTGCCGTTGAGGATCTCCAGGCAGCGCGCGGACAACTCGCGCTCGGCCTCGCTTCGCCGCCGCTCCGTCACGTCCTCGAAGATGACATAGACCTGATGGGGCGCCTGTTCTCCCGGCGCGAAGAGTGGGATGGCATCGATCCGGACCCAGCGCGGCGCCGTTTCGTGCGGGGCGACGATGCCCACGACCACGCCCTCGACGGCGCGGCCCGTGCGCAGGGCAACCGTGGCGGGATGGGCCTCGCCGGGCATCTCCGAGCCGTCCTCGGCGAGAGCCAGCCTGGAGGGTGCCAACGAGGTTTGGCCTCTCATCTCATCCAAAGACAGCCCGAGGATTCTCTCCGCCGCGGGGTTGGCGTCGGTGATTGTGCCGTCTCGATCCTGGTAGAGCACTCCCTGCAGCATCGTCTCGAAGAGCCGCCGGTACCTCTCCTCGGAGGCCCGCAGCACCGCTTCGACCTCTCGTCGCGTCGCCACCTCCCCCTCAAGCTGGACCATCTTCTGCTCCAGCTTACGGATGAGGGCCTCGTTGTACTGGCGGAAGTACACCTTCTCATCGCTCTGCGGCTCCGCCGGCGGTGTCGCGCCGCCGACGCGGTGCTCCCGGAGGACCTCCGCGAGCATCTCGATCAGGGCGTCAGGGTCCTGGGGCTTGACGATGAACCGCTCCGCCCCCAGGTTCCTGGCGAACTCCTCATCCTTCGGGTCGGTATAGGTGGCGGTGTAGAAGACAAAGGGTACCCGGCCGAGCACGGGGTCCTTCTTCCATTGGCGGCAGAGCTCAAAGCCGTCCATGACCGGCATGAGAATGTCGGCGACGACCATGTCCGGAGGGTCCTGACGAGCGAGCTGTAGGGCCTCGGCTCCGTTGGCGGCCGTGGCTACCCGGTACCCATGCCCGCTGAGCAGGGCGTGTAGCATGTAGGTGTTCTGCGAATCGTCATCGACGATGAGGACATGCTCCATGGTTGCCTCTCAGATGCGGGAATCACCGGGGCAGGAAGGCCTCAACTTCATGGATGAACGTGTCGGGGTCGATGGGCTTTTCGATATAGCCGGAGCACCCCGCGTCGAGAGCGCGCTCGCGGTCGCCCACCATGGCGTAGGAGGTGACGGCGACGATGGGCACATGGGCGGTGGCCGGGTTGCGCTTCAGCTCGCCGGCCACGGCGTATCCGTCCATCTCCGGCAACTGGATGTCGAGCAGGATGAGGGCCGGGTTCTCGCTCTCGGCCAGGCCGATACCCTCGAGGCCGTCCTGGGCCTGCACCACCTGATGTCCGGCCCTCTCCAGCATGAAGGTGATCAGGTACATGTTCTGCTCGTTGTCCTCGATGACCAGGACGCGGTGCGCCAATCGCCCCTCATATGCGTCTCCGAGGGGCACTGAGAATGAGAAGGTGCTGCCCACGCCCCATTCGCTGGAGACCGTGATGCCGCCGCCCATCATCTCGACCAATCGCTTGCAGATAGATAGCCCCAGGCCACTGCCCTCGTGGTTGCGGGCCAGGCCGCTGTCCACCTGTCGGAAGGGGTGGAACAGCTCACCCAGGTCCTCGGGCTTGATGCCGATGCCCGTATCGATCACCCGGGTCACGAGCCGCCGGCCGGCGGGCGCGCACTGTACCCGGACATCACCGTGCTCCGTGAACTTCACGGCGTTGTTCAGCAGGTTGAGCAGCACCTGCTCGAACCGGCGCCGGTCTCCCCGAATCTCACCCACTTCCGGCGCCAAATCGGCAGTCAGCGAGAGCCCCTTCTTCTCCGCCAACGGCGCCACGACGCGAGCCACCTTCTCCACAGACTGCCGCGCATCGAAGGGCAGGCACTCCACCTGCAACTGCCCGGCCTCGATCTTCGACAGGTCCAGGACGTCGTTGATCAGGTCCAGCAGGTGGTGGGCGCTGGTCTGGACCATTCCGAGCTGCTTGGCCTGCTCCTCGTTCAGGGGGCCGGGTAGTCCCTGCAGCAGGATGCCGGTGAAGCCGATGATCGAGTTCAGCGGGGTGCGCAACTCGTGAGACATGGCCGCCAGGAAGGCGGATTTGAGCCGGTCGGCGGATTCGGCCCGCTCCTTGGCCGTGGCCAGGTCCGCGGTGCGCTCCAGGACCTTCTGCTCCAGCTCGGCGTTGAGCCGCCGCAGTTGCTCCTCGGCCTCCCTGCGCTTGCTGATATCGGTCCCGACGCTGAGGATTCCCGAGACCTGGCCCTCGTCGTCGACCGCCACCTTGTTGGTCCAGGCGATCCACACCTTTTCCCCGTTGCGGCGGACGTTTTCGTTGATGTTGTGCTCGAAGGCACCGGGGCTGGCGCAGATATGGTCCATCATGGAGCGCATGTCTCGCCCCGTGCTCTCGGTCTCCGGCACGATGGTGCCGATCACATGGCGGCCGATGATCTCGGTCTCCGAGTAGCCGAAGAACCGCAGCCCGAACTCATTGAGGAAGGTGATCTCGCCGTCGCGGGTCAGGTGCAGGATGATGCTGTTGGCATGCTCGACCAGCTCGCGGTACTTGCGCTCGCTGTCCTGTAGCGCCTGGTTGAGGCCAGCCAGTTGTGTGTTTTGCTGGGTCAGAGCCCGGGTGCGGGCGCTCACCTGACGCC
>CAZXDD010000212.1:6177-11986 GCA_964639415.1 uncultured Armatimonadia bacterium | reverse complement strand
TAATGAGCGGTGACTGGAGTTCAGACGTGTGCTCTTCCGATCTGTGGCGCGAGCAAAGCTACTACACCGACCGCTGGCAGGGGACGTGGGAGTTCGACGGCGGCGGGGCGATGATGAACCAGTCCGTGCACTGGGTGGACCTGCTATTGTGGATGATGGGGGATGTGGAGTGCGTGGCGGGCTATGCGGCCACGCGGGCCCACGAGATGGAGACCGAGGACCTCGGCACGGCGGCTCTGCGGTTCACCAGCGGCGCCCACGGCGTTCTGCAGGGGACGACGCTGACGTACAAGGGCCTGCCGACGCGGCTGGAGGTTCACGGCTCGCGGGGCAATGTTGTCATCGAGGGTGACAGGATCACCCTGTGGGATGTTGAGGGTGAGCAGAGCCTCGTCGAGGGGGCCCGGGCCTCCGCGACCTCGGCGGCGGATCCGCGCGCCGGGCTGGGCGACGCCGTGGGGGCCCACCGGGTGCAGTTGGAGGCGCTGATCGCGTGGATCGAGGGCCGCGGCCTGCCGCTGGTCGACGGTCTCGAGGCGCGACGCGCCGTGGAGCTCAATCTCGCGATCTACCGGTCCCAGCGCACTGCGACCGTGGTGAAACTGCCGCTGTGAGCACCTCGACGGCGTCGCTGCTTGGCAATCCCTATGTCCTGGCGGCCCTGGCAACCCTGTGTTGGGGCGTCGTTGTGATCCCATTGAAACTGGCGACCTTGCCCGGGCGTCTGGGAATCGCGATCTCCATGACCACAGGCGCCCTGACGATGACGGCGCTGGCGGGGCCGCAGATGCTCTCGGCGCTGGGTCTGCCGTGGCCGGAGCTTGCCCGCATCGCCCTGATCGGTACGGTGCAGTTCGCCGTGGGCTGCGCGCTGTACTACGAGTGCATCCAGAGCGGCAGCATCAGCATCGCGGTCCCGATCACCCGGGCCAAGGTGATCCTGATGCTGCCGTTGTCCATCGCTCTGGGTCTGGAGCACTTCACCTGGCCGCTGCTGGGGGCGTGCGTGCTGGTGGTTCTGGGCGGGGTGCTGATCGGCATTCGTCCCGGAGAGAAGGTCCCGGCCTCCGGCCTGGACGGACACCGCCGCTCGCTGCTGCTGGCGGGGGGCGCCTGTGTGTTCTGGGCGATCGGTGAGACCATGATGGGCACCTTGCCCAAATCAGTCCCGGCCCTGGCGGCCAATGGTCTGATGCTGTGGTCGGGGCTGCTGATCTACCTGGCCTATGCTTTGATCTCGGGCCTGTGGAGGCAGTTTCGGGGCATCGCGGCCCGCGAGATCGGCTATTTCGCGATCCACGGCATCGTGAGCTTCTCCGTGGCGTACGGCCTGTTCGTGGCTGCGGTAGGGCTCATGAGCCCCACCCGGGTGGCCTGTGTGACCTCGACCTACCCGCTGCTTTCGGCCCTCATCGGGTGGGTGTTGTTCAGGGAGCGGTTCACGATCCTGCTGGCCTTCGGGGCCTGCCTGCTGGTGGGCGGCGTGATCTTGCTACAACTGGTGAAGTGATCTGAGGTCGCGCCCCAACTCGTCGGAGATCGGTTCAGGAGACACGTATGCGCGCTGCTTTGGCCCTGCTGCTTTGTGCGGTCACGTCGCTGCCCGGCCTTTGCGCCGAGCGGCCGGTTCGCGAGCCCATGGTTTTCGTGTATGGCGCTCAGTCGCGGGAGGCGATCGAGCAGGTCGCTGAGATGGGTGCCAACTGCCTGTACCTGGACACCGCCCGGGAGAACACCTCCAACATGGCCCCACTGGACGAGCGCGTCGCGCTGGCCGCCGAGCAAGGCCTGCGCACCATCGTCGCCATCCCCACTTTGCAGCACTCATTCAACATGCCCTCCCCTCTGGGAAGCAACTACCGCAAGTGGGTGACGGAGAAGATCACGGCGGTGGTCACCCATTTCCGGGACAATGAGCACGTCATCGCGTGGGCCGTGGAGGGGCTTCCGGAATGGGAAGTCGACCGCGGCAACGGGGACTTTCGCGAGTACCTCTCTGCGTGGTATCCGGACATCGCGGCGCTGAACGAGTCGTGGGGCACGGCCTTCTCCGACCTGGAGCAGGTGAGTATGGAGACGGTGGGTCAGATCGACGCGGGACACCCCTTCGGTGTGGGGCGGGCCTCGGTAGACCTGGCTGAGTACAGGCGTTTGGCCTACCACGACATCCTGACGCTGTGGGCGCGGACCATCAAGTCGCTGGACTCATCTCGCCCGCTGATGACCGGCCCGGTGACTCTCTACCGCTCGCTGACGGCGATCCCGCCTCAGTACGACATCGTGTGCCCGGCCACGCCGCCCGATGAGCTGGAGCCGGACTATCTGACCCACAATGTGCACTCGGTGGACATGGCCCGGCGTTGCGGCCGCTTCGATGTGATCCCCTTCCTGCGGGTGCCGCTGCAGCAGGGCGAGAGCCGCTCGCTGGCTTCCTGGATCGCGGTGGCGGCTCTGCACGGCGCCCGGGGTGTGGCCCTGGACAACTGGTGGGCGCTGGAGAACAGCCCCGCGCCGCACTTGAGCCGTCAGGAGGTGGCATTGGCGCTGGAGGCTTCCAGACCGCTGGAGACCATGCGCATCGTCCCGCGGGCGAGCATGGCCTTCCTCTACGAGCCGTACGTGGGGGGGCTGAACACCGGCGACTGTGCGCCCAAACGCGGGCCGCGGCCCGGCCCGCGGCCGGAGCCCACGGAGCAGCAGAAGCACAACCTGCCGGCCTACGGCTACATCGAGGGTCTCTTGCCCGGCGAGCCCAGCAATCCGTTCGGGGCGTTTCGGGTCGGCACCCAGTTCGGCATCGCCGACTACATCACTCTCCAGGACGCGCCGGGCGTAGACCTGCAGCAGTATTCGGCCATCCTGGCCCCGATGGCGTTGCGGCTCTCCGGAACGCTGCAGAACCGGCTTGCCCAATACGTGCGGTACGGTGGCGCGCTGGTACTGGACTACGGCGCGGGGATGTATGAGACGGGCTCGTGGCTCTCTTTGCCCCCGGTCGTGGCGGAGCTCTGCGGGATACTGGAGCTTGTCGAGCCTCACGAAGCTCTTGGGACTCTGAGCACGACCACCTGGCGACCGGACTGGCTGCACTCGCTGACGTGGGGCATGAAGACCCAGGGCTCCTACAACTCGGGGACCCGGCGCGGGACGCCTCAGGAGCTCCGGGACTACCATGTGGTCGGCCCCGCCTGTTACGCCGTGCTCGAAGGCGATGGCGGCGCCGTGGCCACGCTGGATGCCAAGACGGTGCGGGGCACGTCGGCGATCAGCGGCCTGCTGGGCTGTGCCACCGGCAGCGGCGTGGCCTGCTACGCCACCCACCGTCTCTGGGCGAACTGGCGCAGCGACTGCCCGGTCTACATCGGCTTCCATCTTGACATGTGCGCCCGGAGGCCCGCCATCGACCTGCAGTCAACGCCCTTTTGGACCACAGGGATCTGCGCCACCCTCACCGCGGACGGCGTAGCTTTGTGCAACGCCACGCACAAGGCCACGATCGCCGAGGTCATCCGCGCCCAGGCTCAGCACGCCGTGCACTCTGGCGGTGCGGGGCTGTTTTCCGCCCTTGCGCGCCACCGCGATGGTACCCGCTCCGGTGCCGCGCGGCTCTCGGTACACCTCCGCGGTGGCGAGACGAAGGAGTGCCGCCCTCTGCCCATCCTCGTGCAGCCCTATACCGACAGCTCCTGGGCCCTGCCGCGGGAGGTGGGCCCGGAGCGGATCGTGCTGGAGGTGGCCGGCGACGGCGGCGACGTGGTGGCCGACCGCGCGGGCGCGCTGTCCTTGACGGACGGCGCTCTCACCCGGGCCCGCTATACCATCGCCGACGGTGAGTATCCGGTGGCGCCCGGCTCGGTGCACAGGGTGGTGATGGTCGCCGGCGTCGAGCGCTTCGAGGGTCTCTTCACCGCCACCAGCGAAGGGCAGTTCCGGTTCTCGGAGGCCGCCCGGCACGGGGTGATCACCATTACCCCGGCCGCGGGAGAGGTCGGACAGGCTTCGGAGTAGGAGACGCCTGCGGGCGGTGCCCCGAGGCACAGGACGACAGGCTCTCTTACGGCCGGCGTCATGTACCACAGCGATGGATGAGCAAGGGGGGAGATGTCGGTGTCCGCAGAGCCGGTGATACGTCCTGCAGGCCCGGAGGACGCGGAGCGCTGTGGCGAGATCGCCGTGGAGGCGTGGCGCCCGATCTTCGCGTCCTGGCGCGAGCTGCTGGGGGAGGAGCTGTTTGAGGCCGTCTACGGCGACTGGGAGGCGGTCAAGCGCGGGCAGGTGGTGGAGTTCCTCACGAAGTGGCCCCAGATGGCGATCGTGACCGAGCTCGAGGACCGTGTCGTGGGGTTCTTGACCTACCACTTGTGGCCCGACAAGCCGGTGGCCGAGATCGGTAACAACGCGGTGGCTCCGGGCCACCAGGGGCTGGGCATCGGCACGCGGCAAGTGCGCCATGCCATGGGGCTGTTCCGGGAGCGGGGCGTGACGGTGGCCACGGTGATGACGGGGCTGGACGACGGGCACAGTCCGGCCCGGTGCATGTACGTCAACTCGGGCTTCGGCCCCTCGCTGCCGATGATCCGCTACTTTGGCGAGGTTCAAGGGCCGTGAGGCCGCCGGAACCAGGGGAGAGATCACGCGCGGGCTTCACACCAACAGACGCCGCTTCTGCGACCGTCCTCCCCCCGTCGCTCCGGCGTTACCCCCGCCGTATCGGCAGCCTCCCGAACTGTCGCACCGCGCTGTTGATGGCCAGCATGCCGGGGCGCCAGCGGTCGGGGGGCATGTCCTCGGTGATGCCGACGAGAAACCCGTTGCCGGGCGCGGCCTGCTGCAGGATGTCTCGGGCCGCCGCCACCATCTCCTCATCGGACTTCAGAAACAGCGAGGAGGGGAAGTTGATCCAGATCACCTTGTCCGGCCAGAGCGCTCGCGCCTCGGCGACGCTGAGATCGCAGTCCGGAGGCGGGGTGAAGGCCTCGACGTAGTCCATCTTCGAGGTGGCCACCAGGGGCGCCAGGGCCCGGTTGTTGGCGTCCAGATGCACCCCCATCAGCTTGCCGTGTGCGTGCATGATCTCGGCGAACTCGTCGTAGTGGGGCAGGATGTACTTGCCGAAGCGTTCCACGCCCACGATCTCCGGGCAGACATTGCCGCCATAGTTGGCGCACAGCGCCGGGGAGCGAGCGACGATCTCGTAGATGCGCCGGCGGTCCTCGCTCAGGGCGTCGTAGAGCTTCATGACCTCATCGCGGTTCTCGGTCCACTGGATGGCGAACTCCTCCACCCCGAGGATGCGGTAGATGATCTCCTGAAGGGGCGAGTAGCCCACCCCCGCGCGCATGGTGGCATCCTCCCCCATCTCCTCGGCCTTGCGCAGGAAGCCCTCGTAGGCGGGGTAGTGCTCGCGGCAGGTGATGGTGGCGAGGATCTTGTCGTAGTCCTCGGGCCCCTTGAAGAGCTTCTCCACGTTCCAGGAGGTGCCGGGCGCGGGCTCGTCAACCCGGGTGAGATCGCCCTTTTCGGTGTGGATGGTGGTGCGGACCCTGGTGCGGCCTTCCTCGACGAAGGTCACGGTCTCCTGAGTGATGCCCGGAGTACGGGTACCGAAGACGCCCGGCCCGCGCTGCACGATGCAGAGGCCCTCGTTGCGCATGGTGCGCTCGTCGGTGCACTGCGGGATCATGCACTCATAGACGGTGAAGGGGACGTGGTCTACGTCTTCGAAGCGCAACGCGGCCTCTAGCAGTGTGGGCATGACGGCCACCGTGCTGACCACCCGCTCAGTTCGGCCGAGCGTCGTGGGGGGGGA
>CAZXDD010000212.1:0-6167 GCA_964639415.1 uncultured Armatimonadia bacterium | reverse complement strand
TTCGGCGTCCATGACTTCGGCATGGGTGTCTCCCTGTAGCGGCCTATGATTCGGGGGGATCGTTGTCTCCAAACAGCTCATCCATGGCCTGTTTGGTGGTGGATCGACGCCATTGCTCCACGTCGCGGGGCCGGAACTGCACGCCGCCATCGCCGGGGTAGGGCAGTCGGTGGTCGTGCTCGCTGAGGAAGATCTCCAGAGGGATGCCTTCGGGGAATGCGACGCAGACGCGGCGCCCGGCCACGATGTCGCCCAGGTACTTGCACTTCATGCAGATCGGTGGCGGCTTGAGTCTGTTATCCATGGCTGACCTCGGAACAGATCGCGGCCTGCACGTGGGGAGCGCAGCTTGCGGCCGGTGGCAGGCCCATCTTACGGCCTCAGGGTGCTCCCGCGCAAGGGTGTCCGCAGGTGCGTCGGAGGCGCGGTCGGCTCAGATCCCGTGCACCGGCAGTCCCCCCGCCGGCTTGCAGCGGGGTTCATAGCCCTCGGGGAACAGGTGGTCCACCTGGCCCTCCTGGAAAAGCCGACAGGCGTCGATCTCCGGAGGCAGCGTCTTCTCCTCCCAGACTTTCCAGCCTTCGCCGTCCAGAGGTGTTTCGTACCCGTCGTGGCGGAGGCGGGCGACGAGCCTTTGGCGCAGGTCGGCCAGGACCTCGGCGTAGGCGGCGTTCCCGGCCAGATTGCGCTCCTCCAGTCTTCCCGGCTCGCGCCGGAAGAGGTACTCCCGGTTGTCCGGCGCGCTGTAGCCGTACTTGTAGTGCCCCGTGGTGATGCCGAAAAGCCCCCAGCCACCCTCCTGGTACTGGGTGAACACCTCATCGCGCTCGATCTGGCCCTCGGCGACCTGAGCCAGGTCCACGCCGGCCGCCTCGCCGGGCACCGGGATGTCGGCGGCCTCTAGCAGTGTGGGCATGACGTCCACCGTGCTGACCACCCGCTCGCAGCGCCGCCCGGGGGTGAATCGGTCAGGCCAGCGCACCAGCAGCGGCACCCGCGCCGCGGGGTCGAGGAGAGAGCGCTTGCCGTAGCTGTCGTAGTCGCCCAGCAGCTCGCCGTGGTCGGAGGCGAACATCACCAGAGTATGCTCCAGGTCTCCGCTGTGCTCCAGGGCGGCCAGGATGCGTCCGGCATTGTAGTCCACAAAGGAGATGGCCGCATAGTAGGCCGCCCGGATCAGGCGCACGAGATTGCCGTCGAAGCCCTCGTCCCGGTACTTGTAGCGGTTCTGCAGCCGGTTCCAGTAGGTCAGGAGCTGCTCGTGGCCCCGGGGCACGTGAGGGTAGGGCATCTCCACCGGCTTGTACAGCCTGTTCCAGGGCACGGGCGACTCGAAGGGAGGGTGCGGCTTGATGAAGCTGGACCACAGGAAGAAGGGGCGGGCGCGATCGCGTCGGCCGAGGAACTCGATGGAGCGGTCCGCCACCCAGGTGCTGTGGTGTAGTCGGGCCGGGAGCTGCGAGGGCTGAGGCAGATAGTACCACTCGCTGCGCACACCGTTGGGGTCCAGGATGTGGTCGAAGCCATGGTGGCGCAGGTGGTCGCAGAAGTCATCGCCCTCGCGCATCCCGCCTTCTTCGCTGTAGTCACGAGAACCAAAGCCCCACAGCTTGTGACTGTCGGGCCAGAAGTGCATCTTGCCCGCGCCGTGAGTCTGGTACCCCTCGGCGGCCAGCAGCGCCATCAGGGAGGTGCGCTCCTGGGGCATGGGCAGGTTCGCGGTGCAGCCGGTCTGGTGGGCGTACTGCCCCAGTATCAGGCTGCAGCGTGCGGCGATGCACACGGGTGAGGGCGTATAGGTCGAGGTGAAACTGGTGCCCTCGGCCACCAGCCGATCCAGAGTGGGCGTCTGGATGAAGGGGTTGCCCAGGGCGGCGATGGTGTCGAAACGCTGCTGATCGGTATACAGCAACAGGACATTGGGCCTGTGGGTCATGGGGGTATCTCCCGTGCGGTCTCGCCGATGTCACCGCCGGCCATTTCGCCGGTGCTCGGTGGAGCCCCTTCCGGACTTGTGCCGGAAGGGACCGGCGCCCGTCATGGTGAAGCTGGCTTTGTTCGACAGCTCCCGGTTTCCGGGCCCGACCCAAAGTGAGGGATGAGATGCCTACCCAGTTTTACTGCGCCACCTGCGACACTTTCGTGGGCTCCGTGGACTGCCCCAATCCGAACCACGCCGCGCCCCACAAGCTCATCAGTGGCCCCCAGGTGGCCACGGACACGATCGTGGAGTACCGGGGCAGGATCGTGTTGATCCTCCGCGCCAAGCCGGGCGAGAGTGAGGAGGGCAAGTGGGCGCTGCCGGGCGGGTACATGAACTATCGCGAGCGCTGCGTGGACAGTGCCGTGCGCGAGGCCAGGGAGGAGACCGGCCTGGACCTGGCAAGTGTGGCTTTGTTCGGTGTGTACGACGATCCGCGCCGCGATATGCATAGCGACCGCAACACGATCGCCATCGTGTACACCGGCGTGGGCATCGGCGAGCTGCACAGGGAAGACGAGGATGGTGAGGTGTCGGCGGTGAGGGGCTTCACCCGGGAGGAGATCGAGGACCGCTGCTTCAGTCCGCTGCATCGCGGTGCGGAGCATCCGTGCCTGGCGGTGGGTGGCAACCTTGACCCGGAGCGATTCTTGACCGGTGAATTCGCGCTTGCCTTCGACCACGACCGCATTCTGCGTGACTACTTCGCCTCGCGTCACGGGTTGTAGGCCGTGGCCGGAGAGTCCGGCCGGCCCGGTGCATGTCATCCCGAGCGGCAATCCCGAGCAGCGAGATACCGAGGAGTCCCTCTGAATGCCGGGAGATTCCTCGCGCTGCTCCCTGCGGGAGCGGACGCTCTGGGAATGACACTTCCATGCTGGTGTACGCCTGTTGGCCGGGACTACAGACCTCCGGCTTGAGCCTTGCGAGTGGGGCCGGCCGTCTCCATGCACGTCCGAGGCGAGAGGCTGCCGCACCAAGGGACGGCACACAGGTATCTTGCGGCCGGTGGCGAATTGGGCTGCCCGTTGCTGCTCGCGGTCGCGCGAGACGGCCGCCAGACCATCGAAGACCCGGAACAGGAGATCTCCACATGCCACTGATCGACATGCCCCTCGAGGCCCTGCGCACGTACCAGGGCCGCAACCCACGCCCCGCCGACCACGATGAGTATTGGGAGACCGCCCTGGCCGAGATGCGGGGCACGGAGGCCAATGTGGAGCTGCGCCCGGCGGCGTTCCAGGTCCCCGGAGCCGAGTGCTTCGATCTGTACTTCACCGGCGTGCGGGGCGCGCGCATCCATGCCAAGTACCTGCGGCCCGCGGGCGGTATTTCGCCGCACCCCGCCGTCCTGCAGTTCCACGGCTACAGCGGCAGCTCCGGCGACTGGCACGACAAGCTCAGCTACGTGGCCATGGGGTACTCGGTGGCGGCGCTGGATTGCCGCGGCCAGGCGGGGCAGTCCGAGGACGTGGGCGGCGTGACGGGCAATACGCTGCGCGGCCACATCATCCGCGGCCTGCAGGACGGCCCGCACGACCTGCTGTTCCGGCACATGTATCTGGACACGGCCCAGCTCGCGGGTATCGTCCTGGACTTTCCGGAGGTGGACGAGACCCGCGTGTACGCCATCGGCGGGTCGCAGGGCGGCGGACTGACTTTGGCCTGTGCCGCGCTGGAGCCCCGGGTGAGCAAGGCGATGCCCATCTTCCCCTTCCTGTGCGACTATCTGCGGGTCTGGGAGATGGACCTGGCCAAGGACGCCTATGATGAACTGCGCCAGTACTTCCGATCCTTTGACCCGACCCACGAGCGGGAGCAGGAGATCTTCACGCGGCTGGGCTACATCGACTGCCAGCACCTGGCGCATCGGATCCGGGCCAGGGTGCTCATGGCCACAGGCCTGATGGACACCGTCTGTCCGCCTTCCACGCAGTTCGCGGCCTACAACAAGATCATCTCGGAAAAGGACATGGTGATCTACCCGGACTTCGGCCACGAGGGCCTGCCGGGAGTGAACGACCGGGCGTTCGGGTTCTTCAGCGGAGAGTGAGCGGCAGGGGGTGAGGCGATCCTCCACGGCGGGACCGTGGCCGTCACCGGGCCCTTGCGGCGCTCGACGGCACACGCCCGACGGCATGTGGGCGAGACGCCCGCGGTTTTGGAGGTGCGGCCGAAGACCCCGCCTTCGCCGCGAATGTCATTCTGAGCGCGTGCGCTCCCGGAGAGAGCTGCGCGGGGGATCTCCCGGCATTCAGGGAGATTCTCCGCTATCTCGCTGCCCGAGATGGACGCTCAGGATGACAGGAGCCGGGCCAGCAAGACTCTGCGGCCTCACCTCGAGGAACGGCAAACGGCCGGGCTCGCATCGCCTGAGCAGGCGTGGCGCCAATAGGGAAGCCAAGGGGCGGCGCCGTTCACCGTCGCAGACCACCACCACAGGGGGCGTACCATGCTCAAGTGCGCATTCCTCGGCTGCGGGCCCCGCGCCCGCCAACATGCGAAGGCTTACGCGACCGTCACGCGGGGACGCATCGTGGCCATCTGCGATCTGGACGGGGACCGCCGCGAGCAGTTCGGCGAGGAGTTCGGCGTCACCGCCCGCTACGCCGACGCGCATCAGATGTTGGAGGATGAGAAACCCGATGTGCTGCACATCGTGACCTTGCCCGCATTGCGTTTCGAGCTGATGGCCATGGCCTCGGAGCACAGGGTGCCGGCGGTCATCATCGAGAAACCCATCGCCCTGTGGGGCGAGGACTTCCGGCGAATCCGTGAGCTGGCACAGAGGACGGAAACCAGATTCTGCGTGAACACGCAGCTTCACTTCCACGCCCGCAACCTGGAGTTAAAGCGCGATGTGGCAGAGGGCAGGATCGGGGATGTCCGGTTCATCGACGCCGGCGCCAGGTCCACTCCGCTGGATCAGGGCGTGCACGTGCTGGAGCTTTGCCACAGCTACAATGGCTTCTCTCCGTTCACCAGCGTGTTCGGGCAGGTGTCCGACGCCTCGGAGATCGCTTCGCGGCAGCCGTCACCGGGCATGGCGGTGGGCTCTCTGTCTTTCGCCAACGGGGTCACGGGGCTGCTACAGTGTGGGGCTTGCGCGCCCTTTGCCACGGAGAACCGGGAGAACCGCTATTACCACAAGCGGGTCGCCGTCTACGGGACAGAGGGTTTCGTGCACTGGACCATGGGCGGCTGGGAGCGTCGGACTGTGGCAGGCGGCTACGAGAGCGGCTCCCACGACTACGGCGAGGAGGACGACCTGGCCCAGGGGCGCCTGACGGAGGCGGTCTTCGACTGGCTCCTGGATGAGGCCCGCCCGCACCCGACGCGGCTGGAGCGCTCGCTGGAGCAGTTCAACGTGATCCTGGGGCTGTACGAAAGCGCCCTGCGCTCCGAGCCCGTGCAACTCCCCTGCGAGCCGCCGGACGGCCTGGAGGCGGCACTGAGGGAGCGGCTCGGCTGAGGCACGGGCGCCGGGACCGAGTAACCGGGCCCTCCGCCGCAGGCGGCAAGATGCGGGCGGGCAGGCCGCCGCCGGGCGGCCGCCTGCCGGCGGCATTCGGTACCTCCACGGCTCGCGGCTCGTTTTCCTACTTCCCCTGCATCACATACACCCGCGTCGCCAGTGGGGCGAAGGTGTCCTCAAGCCTCCCCGCGGCCACCGCCACCTGACCGCCCTCGAAGAGCTTCCTCGCCGGGCCCGTCACTTGCAGGGCGGAGAGGTCGAAGCTCACCCTGACGGTGGACGCACTGCGGTTGGCGCAGATCAGGTACCACTTGCCGTCCACGTGGCGGTGGGAGAAGCGGATCAGGTCGCCGTCGGCCGTGACCTGTCGGTGGGGCGGAGGGGTAGCAAGGATCGGCGTCAGCGTCTCGATCTCCCGTCCCAGGGGCAGCATGGAGTTCCACATCGCCCGCCCCATGGGCTTGTAGATGAAGTACATCAGCGAGCGGGCCCCGGCGATGAGGCACAGGTAGGTTTGGCAACGCTGCTCGGCGGGAGTGGGCTCGCGGACGGCGTCATCGTAGCCGTAGAGCTGCAGCCAGATGTTCACCGGCTTGCCCACGGGGAGACAGTCGGCGGCCATGATGCGGGTGATGTCATCCATGGCCTTCATCCCGTCCCCGCGGCAGATCGGAAGAGCGTCGTGTAGGGAAAGAGTGTAGGATAGGGTGT
>CAZXDD010000211.1:0-12053 GCA_964639415.1 uncultured Armatimonadia bacterium | reverse complement strand
CCCCTCTCCCTTACGCCCGCAAACGGCGCGGGCGACGGGAGGAGGGGGAACGGCGGGAACGGCCGTGGCGCGTGGTGCGAAACGGCGACGGCGAACGGCCGCCTCACCCCCCGACCCTTCGGGCCGGCCCCCTCTCCTTCACGCGCCCAAACGACGGGCGCTTGGAGAGGGGTGCACGGCAACGGCGGACGACCGTGGCGCGTGGTGCGTGGCGCGCGGTGCGAAACGGCAACGGCGGACGGCGGGGACGGGCCTACCCCTCCCCAAACCGCAGCGCCCCCACCTCCACTCCCGCCGGGACTTCCACAGTCCAAAGCTCGCCCTCGAGCGAGACCTTCGCCTCCTGCTCCGCCCCGTCCAGCAGAAGCAGCGTCGCCTCCTGCGGTACCTGCGGCCAGGGGAGCTCGCCGGTGTCGATGGTCAGCGTCCACGGCTGCCTGTCGGTGCGGCGATCCACGATCGTCACCACCGCCGCTGCCGGCTCCTGATGCACGAAGACTCGAGCCTCCACCAACCCCGGCATCCCGCCCAGGCCGCGGATGTCCATCATGCGTCCTGAGTACACGGTGTCGACGATCTTGCGCCTCAATGCCACGAGCCTGCGCACATGCTCCCCGAAGGGGTTCGCGGTGTCCAGCGGATACAGCCCCAAGATATCGAAACGCTCGCCGATAAGGAAGACGTTGTTGACCGCGTCCTCCTGTCGTGGCTGGGTCAGGTCCGGGTACAGGGCCCCGATGCCGCTCCAGGTGTTGCAGGAGCCCGAGAACACCGGGTACACGTCGCCCAGGCTGTAGACGAAGATCTCCGGCCGCGACCAGGTGCCTACGCCGAAGGAGAACTCCGTCCCCAGACACCAGTTGGTGTAGGGCATCAGGGCGGCGCAGGCCACGCCCTCGTAGAGGATCGGACCGTCGAAATCCCTGCGAATGCGCTGCAGGAGCTCGATCTGCCCCTGCCCCAGGTTCTTGGGCTGATCCAGGTGCAGCGCATACGAGGCCGGCTCCAGGCCGTAGCCGTGGATGGGGAAGCTGTCGAGGTACCAGATGTCGGCGCCGTAGTCCTCGTGCCAGCGCTTGATCCAGTTGGCCAGATAGTCCTGCCACCAGCGGGCGCAGGGGTCCATGGCCCAGTACCCGTCGAGATACCCGTACATGCTGTGACCGGCGGGCGCCGCCTTGCCGTACCTCCCTCCCGGGCCGACGAAGATGGCCCTGTGGGCCTCGTCATAGAAGCGCGGCAGCATGGGCAGGTCTTTGAGGCCGAACTCATCCATCTTGGCCTGCAGCGTGGCGTTGTTGTCGCATGAGGCGTCGAAGCAGATGGCATTGCTGTAGAAGCCGATGTGCGCTCCGCGCCGGTGAAGCTCGGCGATCCCCCGACGCAGGTCATCCTCGGTGCCAAGGTCCGGGTTGGGGTAGAAGTAGCTGTAGTAGGCGCCGCCGAGGATCATCTGCGCCCAGAGCTGCAGATACGAGAAGCCGTAGTATTCGGCGGCGTCCAGGAGCCCGGGGAGGTCGGCGAACCGGTAGCTGGGGCCGCCTTGGCCCAGCCAGCCGTCGCAGGTGGCCAGCCATTCGGGCTGCTGCCGGGGCGGGGTGCTCTCAAGTGCCCAATCGCGGAAGCGGTCCGCCGCCCAGTGCCAGCCGCCCTGGTGCATCGCCAGCTCCACTACCGGCGAGCGCCAGCTCTCTCCGGGCTCCAGCAGCGTCCACCAGCGATTGCCGAAGCTCAGCAGGCCATCCGTGGCCCCGCAGACGATCTCAAGCTGACAGGTGCCGTCCGCCTGCGGCCCGAGATACAGGCCCCCGACGCCGTTGCTTAGGTCCTGCCACGGCAGGCAGGCCCGTCCGGGGTACTGCAAGACGCGCTCCGAAGCCAGCTCCGCCGCAGGGTTCGGCCGCAGCTCCCCCTGAACGAGCCCGCTTGCCAGCACGTTGTCCTGCGCCCGGTCGCCGATGCAAAGCCCGGCGATGGCGGGGAAACTAACCCGCGGAATGCGCACCGCCTCGGAGGGCAGCACCGGCCGGGGATTGGCGACACTCAGGGAGAGGCGGGCCACCTCTTCCCCATCGGCCAGCGCCGCCGTGCACGTCACCTCGATCCCGGGATCGAAGCGGTAACGGGCCGTGAGGGTCTGCTCGGCTCCATCTCGCTCTATAGACAGGCTCTGCAGATGGGCCTCGTCGGCGGTGAGGGTCTTCACATCCGAGGGTTGGTAGAAGCGGGCGTGGTTGGCGAAATCGACCGTCTGTAGCGAGAACAGGGGCGCGGGTTCGGCCGGGGCGGTCGCCGACAGGCCCAGCGTGGGCGAGGACACACCGATGATCGCTCCGGTGGCGCCGTCGAAGACCATCCGCAGCCGGTCATTGCCCAGGATGACCTCATCCTTTTCGAGCTTGCGAACCGACGCTTCCGAGACGTCCGTCACCACCTCCCCCGCAGCGTTCCTGGCCACAGTCCGGACGCTGTAGGTTCCGGCCGGCAGATCGACCACGGGGAACAGAACCTCCGCCCGGCCGTCCAGAACCGGGGCGACCAGACTCTGGAGTTCATCCTCCAGGCCCTCGGCGCTGAGAGAGAAGGCCACCTCGGCCGCCGTGGTGTCCGGAGGGATGAAGGTCGCGCGCCACCTGGCCTGTCCACCGACACGTGACACGCGCAGCTCGCCGCGGCCGGAGAGGCGCTGGATGCGCTCCTCACTCAAGGGGTAGGCATATACGCGCACTTCGTCCACCAGGGTCCTGGCGCCCTCATGCGGCAGGTGCCAGCCGTTATCGCCCACCACGAAGGTCTGAGCCAGCTTCTCGGCCACGAACGCTCGCGGAGCGGTGGCCACAAGCTTCCCGTCGATGTAGATTCTCAGGGCGCTTGCGGACCACGTGCCGGCCAGGTGGTGCCATTGGCCGGGCTCCCAGCCCAGATCGGTCGCCGTTGCCATGCCCACGTGACCGTCCTCGTCCTTGTAGCGCAGGAGCAAAGTGCCGCCCTGATAGTACTTGTAGAGGATCAGCCAGCCCTCGCCGGCCACGTCTCTGCCGCACTCGAAGAAGGTATGGAAGTTGCCGTCCTCCGGCGTCCAGTTCTGCGGACAGACCCACAGACTCACCGTGCCACAGGGCCCCATGAGACTGCCCTCGGTGGCATAGCTCACCAGGGCCTCCCCGGGTCCACACACCAGAGCGCGCCCGAACTTCCCCGGTGCGTACTGGGGCTGCTCGGTGCCCGCCAGAGACACCGGGGAAACGACGCCCGCCAGGCTATTGGCCTCGAGACTGTCGTCGAAGGTGGCGTGAAACAGAAGCCCGCTATCGGCATGCACCATCATCGCCCCCCAAAGCAGCGCGAAACACATCGGCAGGACTTGCATGCTATTTCTCCCTCTTGGCCGGGCAAGCCCGGGACCGACCGGGCACACCGATTGGCCTCCGGCCCCGGGATGTCGCCCGCGTCGATTGGTCTGCGCCTCGTGCGCGACGGGCTCACTACTACCCCTGGACATCCCCGACCCCCGGGCCCGCGTCGTGGTTTTGCTTCACCTGATCCTCGGTGAGGGCCCGGCTGTAGACGGCCACCAGGCGCAGCTCCCCCAGCCATTGACGGTCCCCCGTGCCCTCATTGGCCAGCAGCAGCGGGTAGTCGGCCCAGTTGGCGAAGGTCCCATCCACCTGGCCGTCCACCACCGGCTCACCGTTGAGGTAGATGCGCGTGAGGCCCAGAGCATTGCGGGTGAAGACAACGTGGGTCAGGTCGGTGGTGAGCACCCCGCGCGGTGTGTCTGTGGAGGGAGTCCCATTCTCCGTGGTCTGCGTGGTACGCAGCCTGACGACGAGGCCGTCTCTGTCCTGGCCAAGGGTGAAGTTGCGTTGCCCGGAATCCAGGGACATGGAGAGGATCCGCGCCGGCCCGGTCTGGTTCAGATCGGCGGTCTTGAGCCATGCCTCGAGGGTGAGCTCATTGCTCTTGCGGCAGGCCTCGGTGAGTCGGAACGCCGGGCCATCGGTGCTCAGCGTCGTGTCTCCGTTGATGATGAGGCCGGTCGCCGCGCGGATGACATCGGCTTCCTGAGGGATCTCCATCTCCAGCGGCTCGCCGGCTTCCGAGAGGTCATCGATCACGTCGCCGGCTCCGGCCGGGACATAGAAAGCCAGAAGGCCTTCCACCACCCGGGACGGTGACGCGACGTACGTGAACTGCAGCGCGGTTCCGTCGGCGATTCTGTTTGGCTCCGGGGCCTGGTCCAGGACGTCGGCCACCGTCAGCGTGTACGTCTCGCCGTCGGTGAGCGCCGATGTGGTCAGCGTCGCCGTCCGCGCCACGTCATCCAGCGCCGCCGCGGTCACCGAGACGCCTGGAGTGAGGGTGTAGTTGGCGGCCGTGCCGGCGGTGACGGGGTCCACCGGCTCGGAGAACCTCACCAGGACCCGGGTCGGGTCACCGCCGGCGAGGACGTGGGTGATCTCGGGGGGGGTCACGTCCGGCCCGGCGGTCCGCATCACCAGCACACTGTCGGGACCCAGGTCGCCAAGAGGCGGCAGGAAGCGGCGGGTGCCGGAGTTGGGGAGCTCTCCGATCTGTGTGCTCTCCCCCGTGGACGGGTCGAACCAGGCCGCCGTGACCCCGCTGCCGCCGATGCCCTCGAGCTTCACCGCAATCTCCCCGTACTCCGGGAGATAGACCAGGGCGAAGGTACCGTCGGCGGCACGCGCCGCCACCACCTGGTTACCGCCCTCCCCGAGGCCTTCGGCGATCATGCCCGGATCGGGCTGCAGCTTCCACCATTCACAGCTCTCCATCAGGGCGCGCAGGTGCGTCATGCCCCGGGCTCCCGGCAGATCGAGACACTGCTCCCACGTCAGCCGCGGCCGCCACCTCTCCTCGCCCCCGGGCTCGTAGAACTGGAACACTCCATTGCAGCCGTAGGTGTGTCCCGCCGCCCCGGACAGCACCGCCTGGTACGCGGCCTTGCGACTCTCGTGCCCGTCGATGCGCGGCCCGGAATCCCGCAGCCCATGGATGATGTTCTCGTACCGCGGCTCACCGACCAGGGTCGGCCTGACGGGGGTCCGGGCGTAGTCGGCCGCCACCGGCCTGTCCTCCGGGTAGCCGATGTTGTGGCCCGACTGGATCATGTTGAAAGACAGCCAGGGGGCATCGTGGAAGAATTCACCGGAGCTGTGCCCGCCGCCGCGGGGGTGGTAGGTCAGCAGGTGCCGGCCGCCGTCTCCCGCCTGCAGCCCCTCGGCCAGGAGGTGGAAGACCTGCTCCTTGCCGGTGGGAGGCTGGTCGCCCCCCAGCACCCAGACGATGTTGGGGGTGTCGGCATAGCGGCTTCCCAGCCACAGGCCGTACTCCCGGGCATTGCCGGGGTTGATGGCGTCGCTGCCGATGACGAAACTCCCCCAGGCCGGAAGCAGCGCCAGGATGATGTCACGATCGGCGGCCAACTGCAAGACCCTGTCCACATGGGTGAAGTAGTCGGGATTGGGGGTGGCCGGGTTGCCGCCCAGGAACGGCGGATGCCCGTCGGGACTGGGCCGCTCCGAGCCGGGGTCCCAATGGGCCAATATGCACTGGATCACATTGAACCCCTGCTCCCTGCGCTTGTCCAGGTAGAGGGCGGCCTCCTCCACCGTCAGCGAGCTTAGGAGCGCCCATCCCGTGTCGCCAACCCAGAAGAAGGGCTTGCCCTCCCCGTCCACCAGATAGCGGCCGCTATCGCTGACAGAAAGTAGTAGGGGGCTGTCGGCGGCGAGGGTGCCGACGCCTGTCAACAGGGCCCCCGCCAGGCACACAGCCAGGGGGATACCGCTCAAAGGGTAGATGGGGCCACAACGGGTGGGTGTCGGCATAGTAGGGCCTCCTGTGGCCAGGGCTTGCCCGAAGGTGTCGGCGCTGCACCGCCATCAGATCTTGCACCGCTCAACGACTGCCTCCGTCAGCTCGCGGAAGTTCTCGTAGGCCCGTTGAACGTAGGCCTGGTGAGCGCCGATGGCGCCGTCGCCTGGTCTCAGGTCGAAGATGGGCTTGTGCGCGTCCTGCGACAGGGGCACGAGGCTCTGGTAGTTCCTGGCCTGCCCCAGGCAGTTGGGGTCATCGGCCGAGTCACCGACGCTGCAGCCCTCGGTTCTGAGCACGGCTTCGCGGTAGACGTCGGGAACGCGTGCGAACATGCGCTGAAACGCCCTAGTGGGTTGCCCCTTTCGGACCACGTGCTGCTGCAGCACGTACCCGACCGGTCGCATCTCCCCGGCGGGCAGGCTCGCCGCCGAGCCCGTCGCCTCAACACCGGATCGCACCTCTTGCCACTGCCGCCGCCAGCCGTCGATGGTTGGGCCCAGGTTCCGCAGCCCCTGGAGTGAGAACACGTCCGCCGCGAGAGGGACGATCATCAGGTCCGATGCGAGCAGGGCCGCACGGGTGACCCCGCCCAGATTGGGGCCGACGTCCACCAGCACCGCGTCCGGCGCCCAGTCGGCCGCCGCATTGCGGATCAGCGAGTGGAACGCGATGGTGGTGCGGATGTAGCTCTGCGGCATCTTTGTGCCTAGCTGCAGCCACGCCTGAGCCATGAGGTCCTCGAAGGAGCCGAGGTTCACGTTGCCCGGCAACAGGGCCAGGCGCGGCCCGTCCTCGTGGAGGACGGGCGTCGGAAACGGTACGGCCTCGATTTCCTGCAACGGTCCCAGGCAATGGGAGACGGTGACCGGCCGGCTCTCCTCCGCCCACAGCTCCTCGATCTGCTCCTCGTCCATGAAGTAGGCCGTCAGGTTCGCCTGCGGGTCCAGGTCCACCACCAGGATGCGCTTGCCCAGTCTGCCCATCATGTGGGCCAGATGGAAGCAGAGTGTCGTCTTCCCCACCCCGCCCTTGTTATTGAAAAAGGCGATGGTCTTCATGCTCGGGCGCTCCTCACGGTCACCAGTACGTACTCCGCGTCGAAGGCGTACTCAGGGTCGGGGTTGCCGTTCTCGCGGAGCAAGCGCTCGGCCCGCGCGATCCCCTGTCCCAGCTTCTCCACCCATCCCATCGTGCGCGCCGCCACGGCAAGCAGCTCGTTTCGGTAGTCGTTCATGTGTTTGAAGTTGTCCTTGGTCACGTGACCGTAGAGCCCGCCGGGGCTGGTGATCTCGACACGGTCGTCGTACCAGTCGACGCGAACCGCCGCTGAGGTGCTGTCGTAGTTGCGGTGGATGATGCCGTTGAAGATGTACTCGCGCAGGGCCCATTCGGGATACGCCGGCGTGTCGACGCGGCGCAGGCCGTCGCCGGGCGCAGAGCGCACGTCTATGTAGAGCGGAAGGAGAGTCTCGACTAGCTCGAACACGCGCAGCAGCCCGGTGCTCAGGGTATGCTGGGCGCGAGCATTGCCTGCGCGGTCCATCCCATCGAACCGTACGAAGTCCACCCGAGCGCCGGGCACGTGCACCGCCGGGTCGAGACCCACCAGCAGCAGGCCGCCGATGGTCGGCAAGGCCGCGTCGGGAGTGATGACACGCAGCGAAGCCAGCTTCTGGTGGAGTGTGCGCTCGTTGGCCTCCAGCACCTCACGGCTGATCGCCGCCGGGACATACGCCTGCTCACAGAACTCGAGGTCGAGATCGCTTATCTCTGCGCCGACAGCGGGCCGCAGCACGTAAGGCAGATCACCACTCCTGCGGCGCTCGGCAAGGCGCACCTCCTCCACCGGCGAGGCGATGCGGCGCGTCTGGTCAACGCGGATGCACACGCGCCCCCCGTAGCGCACGGGCGGATGCGGATGGGGCTCGACCCTAATGACGGCCACGTCGCCTCCGAACAGCCGGCGCCTCTGGACGGTCATTGCGGGCCATGGAAGCACGTGGCCGGAGTACTTCATGTCGGCGATCCCGCTCATGTCGTTCTCGGTGATGGGCACACCTGAGGGGGTGCCATCCTTCTGGATGCCCACGAAGACGTAGCCCGGCTCACCCGAACTGGCGAGGTCGTTGGAGAAGGCGCAGATATCGCGGTAGACGTCATCCTTGTCGTTCTTCAGTTGTCCCTTGAACTCACAGCGCTCGTTCTCGCCCGCCGCGATCATGCCCTCAAGCTCTGCATCGCTCAGCTTCACTGTCGCTCCTCCCTTCCCTGATCCCTTTCACCCCTATCCCCTCAGCTCCATCGCCACCTCAAACAGCGCCCTGGCGTTGTCGAACGGGAAACCGGGGTCGATCTCCACGTACAGCCACGAGCCGCCCGAGGCGGTGCCGAAAGTCTCCAGCAGTCTCAATACGTACGTCCTGATCTGCTCGGGGTTCCCGTGCTGCATCAGGTCCCCGCGGTCCGGGTGCAGCTCCACCGTCAGGCCCAGCTCTCGGCAGCGCCGGGCCAAAGCAGGCACTTCGAAGGCCGTCAGTTGCGGCCAGATCACATCCACGCCGAGCTGCGCGAGATCTTCCAAGATCGGCTCCACCATCCCGCAGATGTGGAAGAAGATGCGCTTGCCGGCGCGCTTGATGGGCGCAAAGAGCGTCTGGTACCGGGGCTTGAAGAAGCGTCGCCACGTGGCGGGCGACATGATCATGGCGCTCTGGGTACCGTAGTCGTCGCCGAAGCAGACGCCATCCACATCTCGTGCCAGGGAGCCCTCTACTCCGGCCATGGCGTGCTCTACGAGCATGTCCGCGATGCGATGGATCTCCGGCCGGTCTTCGGCGATGTCCATCAGCACGTCCTCGAACCGCCGCACCGAATGCAGGGCCTCAAACAGGCTCCCGGAGCCGCCGAGGGTGAAGTACCGCTGCTTGTCCACGGCGATGGCATCCCTGGCCTGCTCGACGGCAGGTCCTTCGGTAGGGGGAAGCGGGGGCGGGGTGTAATCCTCGAGCTTCGACAGGTCCTCCAGCGGCCAGTACACGGGGTGTCCCCAGATTCCGAAGATCCGGTACTCCCAGCGCGTGCCCCAGGCGTCGGTTCGGAAGGCGTGATAACGCCCGTCGGAGTCGAAATCCTCGGGCGGAGGCGGGTCGGGCAGCGAGAGTCCGCCAAGGTCGCCAAAGTCATGGCCGCAGGCCCGGTGCAGCTCCAGCAGCGGCTCGCCGTGCTCGTACAGGCCCCCGGCGGAGGGCAGTATTCTCAGGGGGACAATATCCGGAGGCCGGAGATCCATGGCGGCCTCGACCCGTTCGCGCGGGAGCATGGCGTGGGGACCTCGTGATGGTCTGACGGAAAGCGCATTGCTTGGAAGCTTCGCGCCGGGAGTGGAGAAGTCCTTCGGGGACGTCGTGTGCCGCCGCCCGCCCGCGCGTCCTCCGCCCACGCGCCACGCCGAGGGCGCGACCTGTGCGGCCTCCCGCCTACCCATACCTCCCGTACGGCGCTTTCCAGCCGTCCGCTATCCTGACGAACTCATCGTACCCATTGGCTCGGATGAACTCCAGCGCTTCCCGGTACTTTCGGTACTTGTAGCCGTTCTTGGCGAAGAAGGGCTGCAGCACGTCGCATGTCCCGTACTGTTCGCAGTCGGCGCAGGTCGTGAGGCCCCGGCCGAGGCAGCAGACCTTCATCTTGCAGCGCGCCTTCGAGAGGTCTCTCTCTCCGCTGGCGTAACCCAGCTTGCAGCCCCTGCACGTCCCGTTCCGCAAGGCTGGGCAAGTCCCGCAGTACGCTCCGCAGCAGCCGATCTGCTCGATGCTCACGAACCTCACTCCCCCTCCACCCGCACGAACACCACCGAATGGGGTGGGAGGCTGCAGGACAGCTCTTGTCCCTGAACGAAGACCGTGAAGTCGTGGACGAAATCCTCCTTGCGCTCCAGGAGCGGCTTGCCGTCCGGGTCGGAGTGGGAGAGCAACACGGCCTCCGCCGCCGCGGGAGTGAAGCTCTCCATCCGCACCTCGCAGGGCACCTCACGATCCCACGAACCGTTGGCGATCATCAAGTACAGTGTCCTGCCGTCCTCGCTGAGTGTGGCCAGGGCCGGGGTGAGCGGTCCGGCGAACTCCCCGGGCCTGGTGTGCGGGTCGTCGCCCTCGGCCGCCGAGTAGTACGGCGCCGTGCCGTCCAGCTCCAGCGCCCATTGGCCCACGTGGCGGTTGAAGTAGTAGTAGAGCCAGTAGAGCATGAAGCGCTTGTCCGGCTGCTCCTGGGTGAGGATCCCGAAGCCCTGCGCCCCTACACGGTTGAGCATCTGCCACGAGCTTGCTCCCCGGAGCATCCCCTCCCTGGCGTAGTAGATCAGCCTCACCGCCCGATGGAGGGTGCCGAGGATGTTGGCATTGCGATCCACGTAGTCGGCGCGCTCGCCATTGGGCCCCGAGCTGTGCATCCCCCACTCGGTGTCGAGCTGGTACACCTCGCGGTCCGGGTTGTAGGCCGAGGCCAGCGCGCCCACCTGCAGGACGCGGTGGAGGGTCTTGTAGTTCTCGGTCAGGACCACGGCCTCGAACTTGCGACGGCCAATCTCCCGTGCGGCGCAGTAGTAGTGGGCGACGACGAAGTCATACGAGCCCGCGGCGCGCTTGAGAACGTAGTTGCCCCACGGGACGCTGTAGCTGCTGATGGCGACACCGATCTGTGCTTCGGGCTGGGCGGCGCGCACCGCCGCGGCCACCTCCTGCAGGTGGGCGACATACTCATCCGGCGTCTGGTAGGCGGATTCCGGCCGAGTGAGGTACGGCTCGTTGCACACCTCCCAGTAGCGGAAGCCGTAGCCCTGCTCCACGGAGTGTCGCACCGCGCTGCCCCAGTCGGCAGCGGCGATGCCGCTGGTCGCGCCCTGGGTCTCCAGTTCCAGCACGGTGTCTTCCTGCGGAATGCCCACTTTCGCCAGGACCGCCGCCGCTTTGTCGATGGCCGCATTGGCACCGAAGGGCTCGTCACCAACGGCGTAGAACCGCGTCATCGGTAGTCGCAGCTCGCGGATGGCGTCCTCGACCTCGGGGTCCAGCGTGTAGTCACCCTCCCGGTTGAACGGCTGGCCTGTCCAGCCGGCTACTCGATGGAACGAGATGCCTCCGGCTCCGGCCACCGCCGGCCCCAGGCGTCTGTGGGCATCCACCGTGAACGCCAGACGCTCGCCCTCACGAAGCCGGTGTGGCAGGGGCTCGATCTCCAGCGTCGACTCGTCTATCATCCGCCCCTCGCGGTCCACCGGCGCCTCGGTAACGACGACGTCATCGACCCACAGCGTCCGCTCCTCCTCGGGCCTGTCGGTGGCATTGAAGGTCAGCAGCAGGTAGCGGCTGCGGTCGGCGAAGAAGTCCCAGCCCTCGCGGATGGCGAATCGGAAGGGTCTCCATTCGGGTTCGACGTCCAGGGCCCAGCGCCCCGGCGCGGGGGCGTCCCTGTACGGCGCGATGGTCTCGTACGCGGTGATCTGGAACAGCGACCCGGCGGGCCTGTCAGACCGGGCCCAGAAGCTGATCTCGTACATCATCCCCCTCCGCGGCCGGATGGCGCTGTCCGGGGCAGAGACGATATACCCCCGGGTGTCCGCGGGATGGTGGATGCGGAAGCTCGCGTCACCGCGATGGGGGTCTCGGGTGTCGCGGGTGTAGTTGGCGGGGTCCTTGTACTGCTGAGCGCCCCACATCGTCCAGCCCGGAGGCGGGCTGTCGGGGCTGTCCAGCTCGAAGTCGCCATTGGTGACGAGGTTGGGTGCATCGGCGGCCAGTGCGCAGCAGACGATGGTCGCCGCCGTCAGCGACAGGGCAACCGTCCGGGCGGAGACGCCGGTCATGGCAGTACCCCCCTGAAGTGCCAAGTGGTGCCAAGGGGGTTCGCTGAGGTAGGGGCCAAGTCCTTGCGCGAAGCGCGTCGCCGGGCGAACCTATGAGCACAGAGACGCAGAGACACCGAGTACGGCGGCGAACGGCGGGCACGGCCCGAGCCTCACCACGGAGACACGGAGACTGCGGAGCTCCGCGGAGAGCGGCTACGGCTGAACACAGAGACGCAGAGACACCGAGAACGGCCCGAGAACGACTGGAGGCGTGGATGTCGCCGTACCCGCCGTACCCGCCGTACCCGCCGTTCCCACCGCCGTTCCCACCGCCGTTCCCACCGCCGTTCCCACCGCCGTTCCCACCGCC
>CAZXDD010000210.1:0-12076 GCA_964639415.1 uncultured Armatimonadia bacterium | reverse complement strand
CCCGCCACGACACCCGCACCTCCGACACCCTTGGGCTGCCGGCGCCACTGGGCGCTCCCAGGGCCAGCCGGTACTGCAGCCACCCGCGGCCCGCTGCGGGAGCCGCGATGGCATCCCCCCGCTCGTACCAGCTTCCCTCGCCCTCCGGGCCCTGCCAAGGAGCCTCTTCCAGGTCGGCTTCCGAGTCGGCGAATCTCATCTGCGCCCGCACCCATGTCCTGCCCGGAACCGTCGCCTCCCAGTCGATGCGGCCGGGCGCCATGCCCTCCGGGATCGGGTGCGGCGCCGAGGTGTAGAACTCCTCCGCACCGCCGTCGGCCTGATTGGCGGTGCCCACGCGCGTCATGCCGTGGGGGCCCTCGGAGGGCACGGTCGTCGTGCGCTCGGGGGAGAAGCCCTCGGGGCCGTTCCACCACACCGCCGAATGGCCCAGGTGGTCGTTGGCCACCTTATGATACCCCACGGCCACGTCGATCCAGCCGTCGTCATTGAAGTCCGCCGCCACGGCCCCGGCCGCCGAGTGCATGAACAGACGGCTCTTGCGCTCCGCGCTGAAGCGGCCGCCCTCGCCGCCCCAGTAGATGAAGGAATCGATGTCCCGCACCCGGCCGTCGTGGTAGTTGGCGGCGAAGATGTCCAAGTTGCCATCGCGGTTGAAGTCGGCGATCGCCAGCGCCTCCACCCCGAGAGCCGGCAATTGCGTGCGGCGGTCCTCACTGAGGCCCTCCGGGCCGTTCCAGTAGATGTAGATGAACGAGTCGTGCGGACCCTGCAGCGACGGGGTGTGGCCGCCGATCACCAGGTCGAGGTACCCGTTGCCGGTGAGGTCCGCCGCCTGGGCGCAGGCCGCGGAAAGAACAGACAGCGTCTGCCGCCGCTCCAGGCTGAAGCCCTCCGGACCGTTCCAGAGGATGAAGCTACGATCCGCCGTGATCTCGGGGACAAACAGGTCAAGCCATCCGTCGTTATTCAGATCGGCCAGGTATACCCAGCGCGGCTCCTTGTAAAGCACCCCGTCGATCTCCATCCGGATCGCCTGCGGATGCTCCAGGTCGAAGCCCTCCGGGCCGCCATAGAAGATGAGCAGGTCGGGGTTGTTGAACCCCACGAACACCAGATCCAGGTAGCCGTCCCGGTTGAGGTCTCCGCAGCAGACACCGTGGGCGCGGGTGGTGGGGAAGGCCAGCGCCGGCTCGTAGGCGTAGCCCTCCGCCCCGCCGGGGAACAGGAAGGAGCCCGGATCGAGCTTGACGGCGTTCTCCGAGCAGTTGGCGGTGACGATATCCGGATAGCCGCTATCAGACAGGTCGCAGCACACCGCATCCACCGCATCGCGCCCCTTCAGGCGGCGGCTGCGCTCGGCAGAGAAGCCCTCGGTCCCACCGTTGAAGTAGATGACGGGGTCCACATCACCGCCGGACCTGCGGGCCCTGTGGTTGACGACGATCACCTGGGGCCGCCGGGCCGGCGAGGTGCGGGCGATGAACACCCGCCGCGCATCGTGGCTTTCCAGCCGCACCGGCTCCGGCTCGATCCCCGCCGGCGTGGCGCGATACAGCAGGGAGTGGTAGGTGAAGGAGTCCTCCGTTCGGTCCTGGCACAGGGCGATATCGGCGCAGCCGTCCCCTGCAAGGTCGCCGGCGGCCACATCGCAGGCCCCCCGGCTGGGGAGCGCAGTCCGGGCCGCCGCGCTGAAGCCCTCCGGCCCGCCCCAGTACACCCACGAGCACTCGCGCCCCTCGAAGACGCCCCTGGAGGCGAAAACAAGGTCCTCCTGGCCGTCGCCATTGACATCCGCCACGGCCACCGCCAGCGCGTGCGGGCACGGGATAACCGTGGCCTCTCGCAGGGCGCGGCTCGCCGAGACAGGGATGAGCCGGACGCGGTCTGTGGCCGGAAGGAAGAGGTGCGGTACCGCGTTGAGTCTCACCACCGCCGCCCGGGGGTTGATGGGCTGCACGGCCTCGGTCTCCGGGACCCCGTCGGCCTCCTCCCGGGTCGCCGCGGCATCGGCCTCGGACTGCACCACCGTGCATCTGCTCGCCTCCAGCCCTTCCGGCCCGCCCCAGTAGACGTGGGCGCGGCCCCCCTCGCCCAGGACGTACAGGTCGGCGTAGCCGTCGCCATCGAGGTCGGCGGCGGCAAGCTCTCCCGTCTCCAGTTCCAGGTCTGTGAAGCGCCGGGGCTCGAAGCCCAGCTCGGATTGGTAGAAGACCCGCAGGCGGCCCTCGGAAACGAAGGCCAGGTCGGGCCGCCCGTCGCCGTTGAAGTCGCCGCAGGCCACTGCCCGGGCCCGCGGCACCGGGATCTCCAACCGGCTGTGCTCTCCGAGACCCTCGGGGCCACCGTAGTAGATGAAGGCATTCAGATCCGACCGGGAGCCGTTGTAGTCCATTGCCAGCACCAGATCGGCGTACCCATCGCCATTGAGGTCGGCCACCGTGCCGGAGATGGAGCCGTCCGAGGGCAGGGCCACCGGCTGCTGGTCTGAGAACGGCTCGCGGTAGACATAGCACGGCGGGCGCTCCCAGTGGTTCTGGCTATTGCAGATCAGCCAGTCCGCGCGGCCGTCGCCGTCCAGGTCCATGTGGTGGATGCGCTGAAGAACGCCGGCGGCCGATACGTACAGGTTCTGCCCGCCATTGCCGAAGCTCCCGAGTCGGAAGCCGTCGAAACCGCTGGTGATCCAGGGCTCTTGCATGCTCATCTCCGGTGCGGCGGTAGGTAGGTGTCCGGGGGCACCACCATCAGGGTTCCCGGAAGGGCGTCCGGGTTCCTCCGCCCCCCGCTTTGGGGGTATACTCCTCATCGCCCGGCGTGCCATCCGAAACCCGGCAGGAGGTCGCCATGATGTCAGCACCCCGCCGTGCCCTGATCCGCCCCGCCTGCGCGGTCCCGCCAATCATCTCTGTCATCGTCCTGGTGTGTATCGCGCCGATCTGCCAATCCCAGGAAGCCCCGCAGTTCACGGACGAGACGGCGGCCCTGGGCCTGGAGCCCGGCAACTCCGCGGCCTGCTGGGCCGATTTCGACAACGACGGCTGGACGGACCTGTCCACCGGCGGCACGGTCTGGCGCAACGAGGGCGGCGAGGGTTTCACCCGCCTGGCCGACGGGTTCGGGTCCACTGTGGCCGCGGACTTCGACAACGACGGCTTCATCGACCTGTTCTCGTGGTCGAAGCTGACGGCCTACCGCAATGAGGCCGGGCAGGGCTTTGCACCCCTGGAGATGCCGGAGCTTCCCCGCTGCGTCTCCCGCGGCGCCTGTTTCGCCGACCTCAACGGCGACGGCTTCGTCGACCTGTACGTGGGCGGCTACGAGGACTGGGACGCCGGAGTTACCTACCCGGACATGGTTCTGCTCAATGAGGGCGGGAGGGGCTTCCGGCTGGCCTGGAGCGAGGAGCGGTACCGCGCGCGGGGCGTCACCGCCTGCGACTTCGACGCCGATGGCGACATGGATGTGTACGTCTCCAACTACCGCCTGCAGCCGAATCTGCTGTGGCAAAACGACGGGACGGGGGAGCTGAGCGAGGTGGCGGCGCGCTACAATGCGGTGGCGACCTCACCGGGCTTCCATGGCGGGCACTCCATCGGTGCCGCCTGGGCGGACTTCGACAGCGACGGCCTCATGGATCTGTTCGCCGGCAACTTCGCCCATGTGGACAACCGCGGCGACCAACCCAAGTCGCGCTTCCTGCGCAACCTCGGGCCCGCGGGGGAGTACCGCTTCGACGATCTGGGTACCTGTGGGGTGTTCTACCAGGAGTCCTACGCCGGTCCCGCCGCCGGCGACTACGACAACGACGGCGACGTGGACCTCTTCTTCACCACCGTCTACGGCACGGCCTCCTTCGGGCGCAAGAACAACCCCGTCCTGTTTCGCAATGACGGGGCCTTCGCCTTCGCCGATGCCACGGCGGCCGCAGGCCTGACCGATCTGCCCTCTACCTACCAGGCGGCCTGGGCGGACTTCGACAATGACGGAGACCTGGACCTGCTCACCGCCGGACGGCTGTTTGTCAACAAGGGTGGCGGCGGCCACTATCTCAAGGTGCGCCTGCAGGGCGACGGGGTGGCCGTCAACCGCGCGGCCATCGGCGCCCAGGTGCGAATCGCGGTGGGAGAGAGGGTCTTGACGCGCCAGGTCGAAGCGGGCACCGGAGAGGGCAATCAGAACGACCTGACGCTGCACTTCGGCCTGGGCGATCACGCCGGGCCGTTGACCCTGGAGATCACCTGGCCCGGCGGCGCGAAGCAAAGAGTCGAGGCCGTCGCGCCGGACACGACGGTGGCGGTGCAGTTCGCAGGATAGGGGGCTATAGACCGCCCCAATGTGGAAGACATCCGCTCCCACTACTCCATACTCGGCCTTCGGCTCACAACGGGCCTGAGTGTGGGAGAGCAACAGCCCGAGGGGAGAAGCCGACGGCGGTGGCCGTGGCCTCTCCCCTCGGTTCTTGCCGTCACTCTTCTCCTCTCACCTACCGCCTGCGCTCCCCGTCCACCGGCCCCGGCCTCACGATCACCGGCGCCGTCGCGATCCTCGGCCGGATCGCCAGCCAGTCGATGCCCTGGAACTGCGGGTCCGGGATCTTGCGGATCTCGTCGTCCCCAAGATACGGGCACATGGCGTCGATCCAGGTGATCAGTCGCAGGCGGCTCTCCTGATCCACCTTCACCCCATGGTGCTCTCCGCTGGAGGCGATGTGGACCAGCCGGCTCCTGTAGGAGAGCGCCGCCATCGGCTCAGGTGTGACATAGGCCGCCGGGTCAACGGTGGAATAGCCCTCGACCATGATCGGCGCGGCGATGCCGAAACCCGCGGGCGGCGGGTCGGGCCGGGAGTACGGCTCGGCCCAGGTGGGACGGCCCGTGAGCGTCACATAGGGCTCGTCGAACATGGCGTAGCCGGGGCGGCGGGTGAGGTCGAGTACCTCGCGGGCCTTGCCACTGCCCTGGTGGCATTGGCCGCAGTGGCGATCGAGTACCGGCTGCACGTAGCGCTCGAAGCTGACGGTGGTGTCCTTCCACGGCGGCCGGGTGATCTCCGCGGCGCCTGAGATCAGCGTCTCCTGGGGGGATTTGACGGGCGGCGCCGTGGAGTGCAACTCGTGGCAGCCCACGCAGCCCCTGCTCTCCCCGGGCATGATGTTGGCGAAGCTGCGCATGGTCTGCAAAGCCCGCTGCTCCCCGTCGAGCAACTGGAAGTGCAGGGACTTGCCCGCGGGTGCCTTGAATGCCACTGAGCCGTCCTCGGCGATGGGCACCGTGCCGATGATGCGCTTGACGCCCTCGGACTGGACCATGGAGACCACCGGCCCGGTGGAGATGTACGGCCGCTGGTACCAGTACGTATAGGTCTTGGCGTCGATGCTCATGATCCGCAGGTAACGGGCGTTGTCCTTCAGAGCCGCCGGGGCGCCCTGGTACACGTCTGAGCTGAACAAGACGCCATCCTCCGGACGGTCGCGGTCCTCGAGCGTGGGCCACTTCACCGAACTGGGCAGCATCGGCGGGACGGGACGGGGGCGGATCGGAAGGGCGTGCAGGATGTTGTGCTCCCCCTCGTAGATCAGCTCGCGGTTCCCGTGGGTGTCCATCAGGTACAGAACGAACTTGCCGCCGCGGCAGGCGGAGACGAGGAAGACGTCTTCGCTCAGCGGGTATGGCGAGTAGTACCCCGAGTAGCTGCCACTGGTGTGATAGTCCGCGCACTCGAGGGGGTCCGTGGGGCCGTTGCCCGACTCGGGCCAGGGGACGTCGGCGGTGATCTTGGTCACCCCGTGGGGGAAGTTGAACCCAAGGCTCGGGTCGACGATCCCCACCGAGCCGGCGAACCAGTCATGGTGGGCGCTGCCGGTGAACATGATCCGGGAGGAATTGGGTATGCAGCGGGCGTCCTTGAGCAGGTCCGGCCAGACGCTCTGATTGCCCCACAGCGTGCTGACCCGGGTGCCGTCCGGGGCCACCGTCCACAGCCCCTGCGCCCGCCACAGCGGCTTGTCCGTGTACTCCCAGCGCGTGTAGACAACGCGGCCGTCGTGCATCACCGAGGGCAGGTAGTCCGGCTCGTTGTTGGTGGAGATCAGGTACACGTTGCGCCCGTCGGAGTCGCAGCGGGCGAGGACGAAGGCGTTCGTCGGCGGCATGCAGCGCACGTATGTATGGGCACGAGTGGTGCTGAACATCAGGTGCCCGTCGGGCAGATAGATGGGGTCGAGGTCGTCGTAGGGGCCGTCGGTGAGTTGGTGCAGGCCGGTGCCGTCCAGGTTGATCTCGTACAGATGGAACGACTTCTCATTGTGGGGCCGGAAGCAGAAGAGTACCTTCCTCGCGTCGAAGGACAAATCCGGCCGCCAGAAGGCCCCGTGCAGCGGGGCCTTCGGCATGAGCTGTCGCAGCCTGCCCTCGGGTGAGAGACCCTCGAGCACAAGCAGCCGCGCCCCGGGCACCGACATGTAGCCCAGGCGGTGCCGGGTCTCGTGGCGCCACTCCGAGCCCTGAGGGTAGGGCATATCCACAAACAGCACGCCGCGGAAGTCCACCACAGGATCGGCGAGCATGATTCGCCGCTTGAGCTCGCGGACGGAGAAGTACAGTTCCGCATCCGGAGCCGTGAGCCCGCGGGCGCGCTGCCGCAGGCGGAGTAGCTCGCGGCGCTCGCCAGGCAGGCCGGCCCCGCCCCGGGCCTCGATGCGGTCGGCCAGCTCCAGCGCCCATCCGATCTCGGCTCCGATGCGCTCCGGGCTCGGGCTGTAGTCCGCCTGGTGGAGCCAGTCGCGCTCCAGCGCTTCCCGAGCTTCCGCCCTGCGCAGAGACCGCGTCTGTGGCGTGGAGGGCCTCACATATGGCGCCACCGGCTCATGGATGCGGGGCCGGAACTCGATGCGGCCGCCCGCCTGCAGCATCAGGTCGATCCATTCGGGGGAGAAGGCCGCCTCATCCCCGCGGGCCTTGAGGTCCTCGTAGAGCCGCTGCAGGGCCGCGCACTCCCGCCACTTCTCCGCCTCCTCCGGCGTCTGCCGGGCCCGTTGCTCCTCGCTCAGTGGCGCGTATTCCATGAGCAGGTCGATCAGGCGGCCGGCCTGCGATGCCTGGAAGCCCTGGTCTCGTGCCGCCAGGTACTCCACAGGACTTGCGCCCACCCACTCGGTGAAGTCGGCATAGTCTTGGGCGAAGGCCCCGCGCAGCCGCCGCACCAGCGCTCCCGCCAGGTCCAGGTCGATGCGATGGCCGCCCTTGACCAGCCGCTCGCGCGAGCCCGCCAGCGTCCTGGCGAAGGTGTCCTCCTCACGGTAGAAGGCCTCCAGGCGCCGGGCGAGGCTTTCGTCGAACGCGGCGATGGTCTCCTGCCCGGCGGCGCAGATGGCTGCCACTTCCTCGGGCGAGAGGGCCGCCGAGTAGATGCGGAGGTCATCCAAGAGCCCCTGGAAGTGCTCGCTCTGGCCGGTCGATGAGCCGATGAAGCCTGAAGAGTTTGGATCGGTGACGACCCTCCCCGGACGCTCCAACGAGCCGATCTCGGTCCCATCAAGGTACACGCGCATCCACTTGCCGTCGAAGGTCGCCGCGCAGTGGTGCCAGCGCCCGTCCAGCACGAGCCCGGGGGCGATGGGCGCGTCGCACTCCACATAGCCGCCGATGTTGAGGCCCAAAGACAGGACGGTCCCGTCGTCCTGGAAGGAGAACAGGAGCCTCCGGTCGCCGTCTTCCTTCCGGAAGATCTCCCTGTGGCCCCCCAGCTCGGTGGGCAACACCCAGGCCGAGAAGGCGATGCCCGCCAGCTCTCCCGCTCCGAGTCCGCCGGCGGTCTGCAGGGAGTGCGCACCGGATAGCCGAAGCGCCCGACCGTGCACCCCTCTGGCCCGCGAGGGGGCGGCGCCCGAGACGATCTGTAGCTCCGGCCTGCCGGAGGCCTCCCGGATCGCCGCGCCGATGCCGGGCTCGTTGAAGCTCCAGTGGCAAAGCAGGGGCTTGTCCACCGCCGGCTCGCCCGTCGCGGTACTGTCGGCGACTCGACGCAGGGCGGCCCGGCCGTTTTCGTGCAGCGCCACTACCTGCTCGCCGGTCAGCGCCGCCGAGTACAGGCGCAGCTCATCCATCAGGCCCTGGAAGTTCTCGGAGCCCGCGCTGGAGCCGATGCAGGCCGGCGCGGGGCCGCCGGACACGATGCTCCCGGGGCGCTCCAGGGAGCCCACTTGCTCGCCGTCCAGGTAGACGCGCATCATCGCGCCGTCGAAACTCGCCGCACAGTGGTGCCATTGACCGTCCAGCACCCGGGACGGGTCGATGGAGGCGTCGCACTCCACGTACCCGCCGATGTTCACCCCCAGGGAGAGGATGGTGCCGTCGCCCTGGAAGGAGAACAAGATGCGCTGATCCCCGTCCTCCTTGCGGAAGATCTCCCGGTACTCGGACAGGTCGGTGGGCAGCACCCAGGCCGAGAGCGAGAGGGCGGACAGGTTCGAAAACGCCGGCTGCGCTGCCACCTGCAGCAGGTGGCCGCCCGAGAAGCTCATGGCATTGCCAAAGACCCCCTCCACACGCTCCAGGCCTCCGGGCCTGCCGGGCTCGGCATGGGCCCCACTGCCGCTGAGATCGGTGCACGACAGCCCGAAGGGCTCGTCGAAGTCCCAGTAGGCCACAAGAGGCCTGTCGAGAGACAAGGGCCCGGGGAGGTTCTCGGCCCCACCGAGCTGCGCCGCCACGAGAAGGAAGGCACAGGCGGCGAGCAGGCGGGCCAGCGAGCGGACAGGCGAAGCTGCCAAGACGAACGCCTCCAGATGCTGCAGGAGCGGTGGGCACGGTCGACGGATGCACAACAATATGACAGCGAGAAGCGCGGCCCAGAGGACCCCCATCGGCATGGGAGTGTCGTTTTGGGAGCGTCCGCTCCCGGCAAGAGCAGCTCGAAAGAGCTCGCCGGATGTAGCGAGATCCTTGGCTCTCTGACTGCGCGAGATGGACGCTCAGAATGACACGAAACGGACCGGCCGGACTTTCCGGCCGGGCCTCTACGCGCGCAGCCTGTCCAGGCACCGGCGGAGGAACCCGGCGTTCCTGGCCATACCCTCCTCCGGCTCCGGTAGCTCCGGGCGCCAGAGCTTCTCGTACTCGTCGGACAGATAGCCTTCGTAGCCGTAGCGATGGAGAATGGTCAGCACCTGAAGCCAGTCGATCTGTCCCTCGTCCAGGAAATGGGCCTGCGGCTTGCCGTCCCGGTAGATCAGGTTCTTGCAGTGGCAGTGCAGCACATAGGGCGCCTGAAGCTCAACGGCCTCCAGCGGGTCCTCTTCACCGGCCAGCACGACCCAGTAGTGGTCCATGAGGATTCCCAGGTTGGGCCGGTCCACCTCCATCACCATGGCAAGCGTATCGGTGGCACTCTGGGTCAGCGTGCCCGAGTGGTTCTCCAGCGCCAGAGCTACTCCATGCTCCGCGGCGATGTCACAGGCGCGCCGGAGGCCCTCGACGGTGCGGTGCCAGACCGCCTCGCGCTCGGCGCCGTCAAGGGGCCAGACCCCGCCGGTGGCGCGAACCAGGGGGCAGTCCAGCAGCGCCGCCGCGCGGCAGGCCCGCTCGTAGCCGGCCAGTGTCTCGACCGCCGCGGCCAGCGTGGCGAAGTTCCTCAGGTATGGCGTGAGGCAGGCCACCTTGATCCCGGCGGAGAGAGCCGCGCGCCCGATGGCGGCGAGGTCCTCGTCGGTGGCCCGGTCCGTGTCGAGCTGCCCATTGGCGGCACAGCGCAGCTCAATGCCCTCCAGGCCGAGGCCGGAGAAGAACTCAATGGCCTCCAGCGCGTCCTTGCCCGGCGTCCCCATGGTATGCCCGCACAGCTTCATGGCCCCAAGACACCTCGTGTCGTGCTTCAAAATGAGCAATCTCGCCGAGTATTTCGCGGGCCACGGGGCCCGGTCCTGCCCTGCGGGAGGGCAGGCGGTCACAAACGCGGAAGTTAGGAGAACTGCACAGGTGTTGGTCCCGACCGGGTAGGCCGATCCCGGTACCCACTATGTCCGGGGGAATCCGTCATGCGCCGCCATCCGGCCGCTATCGCCTTCTTCGCCATTCTCGCCCTGTGCCGAGTACAGGCCTCCGGCTCCGAGAAGCCGTTGACGTTTCATCCCCGCGGCGACGACGCCATCGACCTCCAGGGGCTGCTGCAGGTTCCCCAGGGACCCGCCGGACCCGTTCCCGGCGTGGTCATCTGCCACCCCGATCCCCGCTACGGCGGGAGCCTGAACTCCCACGTGGTGACGGGGGTGCAGGGGGCCTGCGGCGAGATGGGCTGGGCGACCTTACGGTTCAACTTCCGCGGCGTCGACAGGTCGGGAGGAGCATTCGACGACGGCAAGGGTGAGGTGGCCGACTGCCTCGGCGCTCTGGACAGGCTCCGGAGCACTCCGGGCGTGGACCCGGCCCGGGTCGCCCTGGTCGGCTACTCCTTCGGTTCCTGGGTCGGGCTCCGCGCCGCCGTGAGTGATGGCCATGTGCCCGCCTGCGTCTGCCTGTCTTTCCCCGTCCCGGCGGAGGAGGATATCGCCAGACACGGCTACTTCGCCGATATCCGCTTCCCGGTCCTGCTGCTCAGCGGCACAGAGGACAACATTTCGTGGCTGCCCACGATCGAGGCCATCGTGGCGGCAAACCGGAGCTCGGACTACTGCCGGGTGGTGGCTCTGGAGGGGGCGGGCCACTTCTACAGCAGTCCGGCGGACCTCGCCGCCGCAAAGAGGGCCACTACCGCGTTCCTCCACCGGCTGCTTGTGCCGCGCACCCCGTGACCGCCATCCTGAGCGTGCATCCCGCGCAGCGGGATAGCGAAGGATCTCGTCGAATGCGGGAGATTCTTCGAGCTGCTCCCTGCGGGAGCGGACGCTCTGGGAATGACATCTTCGGGCCGGCACGAAACCCCTCGAGCTGGTCCCTGCGGGAGCGGACGCTCTGGGAATGACACTCCCGGCGAGGGCGGGCTTTGCAGGTATGCTCCTACGCCGCCGTTCGCGCCGAGCGCGAGTTCACCAGCGTCCCGGGCACCACCTCGATGCCTCCCGCCTGCGTGGGGATCCGGTCCCTCGCCGCGGCCAGCTTTGCCTCGCCCTGGAAAGCCTCGTCGAATAACGAGGGCTGGTGGGCGCCGGGGCCGCGGCGCAGGTCCGTGGCCCATAGCTCCATGGACACGCACTGCCCTGCGCCGAGCTGCAGCGATTGCAGCATCCCCTCCACGCAGCGGGCCAGCTCCACGTCCAGGTCGGCCGGAGCCGCCAGTCTCCGCGCCCGGTGGAGGCTCTTGCGGTCCCGTAGCGTCAGGGCCAGCTCCAGCCGCCGCGTGGATTGGCCCCGTTGGCGGAGCGTCTGCGCCACCCGCTGCGCCAGCCCCAGCCCGCACGGACGCAGGGCGGCCGGCTCGCGGGTCGGGTGGGCCAGGTCGATCCGGTGATGCACCGCCAGCCGCGGGTCGCCCAGCTCGTAGACCGGGATCACCGTGCTGTCCCGCCCCCGACAGGCCTCGAACATCACCTTTCCCGCAGGCCCGAACTCCTGGGTCAGCACAAAGGACGCCAGGCAGGAGAGCTGGCCAAAGGTGCTCACTCCCATCTGCACGAGGCGCTCGCGGTGCTTGGCCGCCACGACCCACAGCAGGTCCACGGGCAACCCGGCCAGACCCTCGCGCGTGGCCGGGCAGGGCAGGTGGCTCACGCCCGTCGGCGCCCCCAGCCTCCCCGCGATCCGCGCCAGCAGGGCATTGGGCCCCACACCGATCGCCGGCAGGATACCGATCTCCTCGGCCATGTCCGCCTGCAGCCGTTCCAGCAGTGACGACAGCCCCCCGCACATGCGTAGGCTCCCGCTGACGTCCATGAACACCTCGTCATGCCCCCGGGGCTGTAACTGGGGTGTGTACCGAAGCATTACGTCGATGGCGTCCGCGCGCTTCAGGCCGAAGCCCTGCACGTCCGGCGGCACCACCGGCAGGTCGCCCAGAGCCGCCCGCACCTCCCACAGGGCCGCGCCCGGGCGAATCCCGGCCGCCTGTGCCAACGGCGAAACGTCCATCACCCGCGCGCCCG
>CAZXDD010000209.1:0-12091 GCA_964639415.1 uncultured Armatimonadia bacterium | reverse complement strand
CAAGGCCTGGATGTACATGGCCACCCAGAGGCTTGCGGGGGCGCCCCTGACCGAGGAGGACACGGCTCGGGTGTGCACCCAGTGCACCGAGTTGCGCGATCGCCTCTACGCGGCAGCGAAGGAGCTGTTGCCCGATGATGCCGATCAGTTCCGCGACAGGACGCTGGGCCCGGTGACCGAAGCCCGCCTGCTCTGCGCAAGATCGCTACTGAAGGGCGGGCCCATGCATCCCATGTCGCCGGCCCAGCTCGATGAGCTCGTAGCCATGTTCCGGAAGGCCGTCGAGAAGGGCGAGGGCCCCGGCAAACCCCGGCGTCTCCTGCAGTTCGCGCTGGCCTCAACCAACGGCCGTCTGCAGGAGTACAGCACGGGCTTCAGCCCAGAGGATACGCCCCCCCGGGTCGCCGCGGCCGTCGAGGCAAAGCGCCAAGCTCACCAGCGGCGCCGTGACGCCGGTTCCGCCGAGTTCGAGGCTCAGCACTACGGGTCTATCATGCGGTCGACGATGGGGGGATATGTCCGTCTCACGCTCGCTTCGTCAGCGGCTGTGGACGCCCTGGCGCTGTGGCACGAGCTGATACAGGCCGCAGCGCCCCGTCCCGGCGAAGTGAGGGCCGCTGTGGCGGCGGAGTTCTGGGACGACGGGGCTTTGGTCGCCAAGGCCGCCGGCACAATCGAGTGGTCGGCCGAAGCCGAGGGAACCACAGAGGCCGCCCTGTCGGGCCAGGACCCCGCACGCACGTGGTTGGCCGACGTGTGGGACGGCCTGGAGTTGAGACTGGCCCGCACAGGGAACACCGTGGGTCTGCGCAGCGGCCTGGGTTCCGCAGAGATAGCCGGGACAGCGCTTCCAGTCGAGATCCCGCCCCTCGCTCAGTGCAATGACGCGGAGATGGCTACCGACATGGCCCTGCAAGCCACCTCGCAGCGGCTCCTCTGGGGCGCTGTCCTGCCCCTGTGGCAGCAGGGCGAGGCACCGCCTGTCGACCTCTCACGGCTGTACGCGCCGGGGCTGGCCCCGCTCCTGTGGAGGTCCGTGCCGCGTGCGACCAGCGCAGAACGCGCGGGGGAGCACATAGTGCTGCGCGACGCCACGGGACAGGTCGTCGCGCGTCTGGTCGGGGAGGGCCAGGCCGATCCCGAGCGCGCCCCGGGCCTGCCTGAGACGATCGAGATCGAGCTGGCCCACCGACAGGTCACCGGGATGCTGGCCATGACGGTGCAGGGGAAGGGTCGCAAGGAGGTCATCTCCGCGCTGGACCTCGACGTCCGCAGCGCCCGGCTCCAGTTCCGCTCCGTTTCGGGGGTCGTGCTCCTCGACGAGTACAAGGCCTTCCGCGAAGACGGCACGCCGCTTTGCATCGTGACGTTCGGAGACGTGCAGGTCAAGGCCCCGGAGTAGGACGTCGTCACATTTGAAACCATTACAATAAAGAAAACCGCGATGGCTTATAATAACATAAAGAAAATGACGCAAATGGGTTGAAAACGGAGCTTGGGGGGGGTACCATGACGGTGTTCGCAGTTGAATGGCGTGGTGGGTCGCACGCGACGGCAGGAGCGAGAGCGTTGCGGCGCCACGGGGCCAGGGCTCGGCGGAGGCAGGATGATGTGTCAGACCACGAGATCAGGTCTGAGCAGGACTCATGGTCTGATGCTGTGCGCATCTCGGGTTGGACTCAGCGAATCGGCCCAGCAAGGGCGTTCATCCAAAGGAGTGTGCATACCAATGGCGTTGAGCAACGCGACCCGATGGCACTCGTGTGCAGGCATTCCCGTGCTGATTGGCCTGACCTTCATCGCGGCGACTGCGGGTCCTGTACCTGCAGGTCAGTGTAGCAGCACCCATTGCATGTATCTGGCAGTTCCCTATCCGGAGATCTACACTGCTGTGAACCACGGACCCTTTGGTGACTTCGCTAACTCACACCGCATTCAGTTCGGCGACAAGGACACAGGTGAGCACTGTGCGGGCCTGGGCGAGGGCGACGACCACGACATGGTGGATGGCTGTACGTGTGCTGCCCTGCACCAGGTGGAAGGTCTGGCTTCGTCCCAGTCATTCGGCAGCGACGAGGCTGGATGGAAGGGCTTTGGGTTTGACTTCGGTGGCCCAGGTTACGTCCGCTCGCTCTGGACCGTGAACGACAAGGCGCTACCGACGGCTCCAGCCGGCAGTTCGGACGACGCGGCCGTTGTCCACGAGCAGATCACGCTGTGCCCGGAGTAGCTCGTGGGCATCGTGCCACCTCGCTTCACCAGGGCCGCCAAGGGAGACCGATGACGCCCGCCGGTGCGGGTCTTGCCTGTCCGGCCGTGGAACCAGACAGCGAAGGCGTCCGTTGGGGCCCAATGCCGCTCTGGACGGCTCTTTCGAGACACGCCTTCGCGCATTGAACTGTCGCAGCGAGGCCCGTGACCGGAAACGCGATGAAGCGGGGGGGGTCCGGCCCGACCACCTGCGTCCCGCGGAGCGAGTAGAGACGCACTGGCGCGGTAGATCCGGCCATGCACCAGCGTGGCTCTCGAACGCCCACGGGCTACAGAGCAGAAGGGCGTGGCGTCGGTCGTTGTCGTACGGCACAGAACGCGCGCTGCCCGGGAGGAGTGTTGATGATGTCGGTTTGTCGCTGGTTCGCGTTGGTTACCCTTGGGTTTGGCGTCGGCCTCGGCGTCGCGGTTGCGGAGACCGACTGGGTGTCTGTGATCGAGCAAGTCACGCCCTCCGTGCTGGCGGTCTGCGTCAGCGGGGACGAGAAGACCCATCTCCCCCGGTACGAGTGCACCGCCGTCTGTGTCGGCGACGGCGAACACTACGTGACAAGCGCCTCCCGCGTCGCGGACGCCGGTCAGGTGGGCCTGATGGCTGGGGAGCAGTTGATCGTGGCGGTTCCAGTCGGCACTGACCTCTATATCGACGTCGCAATTCTCACCGGGACAGCTTCGGTCGGTAGCCCACCCGTGCCGGCGGTAGCCGTTGACACGGCCCACGTCTGGCGGGCAGGGGAGCAGGTCCTGGTGGTCGGCCACCCATGCATAGCCAATCCCCAATTGCGGGCCATCGTAGCCCGGGTCACTGCCCTGTCCGCCGATTCCGGTGCGCCGTTCTGGCTCGTCCAGGATCGATGCGTTGAGCTAGACGCCCCCTTCCACAGCGGGTACCAAGGCGCTCCTGTCTTCAGTGCCGAGGGGCGCCTTATCGGGTTGGTGGGAGGAGGCAGCCCTCCTCCGGCGCTGACCCGCGTGCGGCCGATCAGTGTTCTGTGGTCATCCATGGCGTCCATCATAGATTCCGGGACCGGCATTGGGCGCGTGTGGGCGGACTTCAGTTGCACAGGTTCCGGCCCGCCGGGGCAGATGCGCGTCCTCGTGGGTACCGTGCGTCCGGGCACCGAAGCTGAAAAGGCGGGTCTCAAGAACAATGATGTCCTGGTGAGCGTCGACGGGGCACCACTCGGCCAATGGGACAGTCTCCTCAGGCTGCAGCAGAGCACGAGGGCTGGGAGGACTTCGCAGTTCGTGGTGGAGAGACAGGGGCAGAGCCTGACGCTGACGTACACATGGCCGCCCCTGAAGCTCCGGCCGGTCGTGGACCCTGACGGCCTGCCGCAGTGGACCATCGGGGAGGACGGCATGGTCATACCCCAACCGATGCCGGAGGGCCCCGCCAAACCTTGAGCCGCTGGGGGGCCCGTGCGATGGGCAGGTGATGCTGGCTTTGAGGATGTGTGACAGCGACGTGAGGACAAGAGTGCCACGTGGACAGGCGCATCCAAGACCCTCGCCCCGGCCAAACGGGCCGCAATCGCGACGGGCCGCGACCTCACCGCCTTTGGGCCGCCGGGCTGTCGCCGCTGCTGTGGCTGTCCCAGCCTCGGGCCGCCAGCGCGTCGCGAGATACCGATGCGATAGTGCTGCGCGACGAGACGGGCCAGACAACCGCCCGCCTCGTGGGCGAAGGGCAGGCCGATCCCAGTGGCCATGCCGGTCTTCCGCCGTTCGTGAACGTCGAGTTCTCCCACAGACGGGTTGCCGTGGCGGATACAGTGGTAGAGGCTGGGACGCCCCGGTCCCGGAGCGCCGCACTCGGACTGGACCTGCGGAGCGTCTCCCTGCAGTTCCGGGCTGAGGGCGGCGCCGCGCTCCTCGACGAGTACAAGGCCTTCCGCGAGGACGGGACGCCGCTTTGCATCGTGACGTTCGGAGACGTGCAGGTCAAGGCCGCGCAGTAGGGCGTCCGGCGTGGGCGAGCATTGCAGAGAGCGAGATCATTTTAGTCTCATCATAACAGAAAGAAAATGACGCAGATGGGTTGACAATGGGGCTTGGGGGGGGGGTACCATGATGGCGTTCGCAAGGGGATGGCGGGTGCGCGCATGTGGCGCGGAGCGGAGGGCAGGGGGCCTGCTTGCGGAGCAGGATCGGCTCGCCGCCTCCCCCGGCTGGGGGCGAGATGCGAGCGACCGAAGGGCAGACGCTGGGAGGAGGGTCGCATCCCGCGATGTCACGTCTGAGTCGCCGCGATGCCCATGCAGCACTGGCACTCGTCGCCCTCGCGGCAATGGCCGCGCCCGCGCTGGCGGCCCCCGAAGTGCGCGCCGTCGCGCGGGCCTTGCCGGCCCTTGCCGTCTTCAGGAACACGCATGCCACTTCGGCAGCGTGGCTCGTGAAGCAGATCGGGCTTGGGCGGACGGGCGAGCGGGACAAGACGCTCATCGCGACGGCCTGGGTCTACATCCGTCAATGCGGTGATTGCAGCGATCCGGACAGCATCACGTGGCCCATAGGCGAGGGCATTGCCGCTATGGCGCGGGAGCGGGGGGCGCCGGTGTCCGTGCGAGAGGCCTGCACGAGACCGGCCAAGGCGGAGGGCGCCGTGCAGTTCAGCGACGTGAAAGCAGCCATCGGTGCTGGGCGCCCCGTACTCGTGACGTTCTGCTACGACCCCCGAGCCGCGAGGTCGACGTCGGCTGCGATCAAGCGCAACAGCAACGCAGTGACAGTGGCCGTCTTCGGGTATGTCGTGTCCGGCGGACGCAAGTTCATCATTGCGCGCGACGGCTTGGCCAAGCATGAGGGGGCGGCGGCCAAGAACCTGGCCGGACCCGAGGATGCCGGGCTGAAGGGCAACGGCGTGTGGGGCGAAGCCGGCACCAAGCTGTACAAATGGGAGGGCCTCCAGACCAACACCGTAGTCACGTTCGTTACTCGCGCGGCACCCGGGGCGGCGAGGTAGCGTGGCAGGCCGCCGTGCGGCCGTCTGGGCCAGCGCGATGGCGATGGTGCTTCTGGCAGCGGCGTGGGGGGGAGAGACCGGCGGGGATCTGGCCTGTCACTTCTTCTACAGCCCGACGTGTGTCCACTGCCACCCGGTGAGACAGCTTCTTGGGCGCATTGAGAGCGAGCATCCCGGCTTCCGGTGGGAAGGGCACGTCCTGACAGACCCGGCGAACATTGAGCTGATGACGCGGTACTACGCCGAGTACGCTGTTCCCGAGGAGAAGTGGAGCGGGACCATTGCCGTCTTCTACGGGAAGCGGTGGTGGACAGATGGCGACAGCGTGTTGGCACAGCTCGAGGGCAGCCTGGGAGCATCGTCGCCCCGACCCGTGGTCGACGAGGACGGCAAGGGCAGCGCGGCCGCCCTGCGGAGCGCGTTCGAGAGGTTCAGTCCTCTCGTGGTCGTCGGGGCGGGTTTGCTGGACGGTGTGAACCCGTGTGCCCTTGCTTCGCTGATCTTCCTGCTGTCGTACCTTGCGGCCTCGGGAAGACAGAGAGTTCAGGTGCTACGGATCGGGCTGGCGTTTGCGGCAGGGGTGTTCCTGGCGTATCTCGCCGTAGGCCTGGGGCTGCTCGGGGCCATCCGCGCCGTCGACCGGCTGTCTCTGGCTTCGCGTCTCGTGTACCCGGCGCTGGCGCTGCTCACACTGACGCTGGCGGTCCTGAGCCTTGCGGACTACCGCAAGGCGTGCCGGGGCGGAGAGCGCGCCATCATGCTGAAGCTGCCGCGCGCCCTGACTTTGGCCAATCACGGCATCATCCGTCGCCTGCCCTCCCACCCGGCGTACGCGGTCGCGGCGTTCCTCATCGGTGCGGCCGTCTCGATCCTCGAGCTGTTCTGCACGGGGCAGATCTACCTGCCGACGCTGATGTACATCTGGCACTCGGGCGTGGACAAGTCGCGGGTACTGGCGTACCTGATCCTGTATGCGGCGATGTTCACACTTCCGGTGGTTGCCCTCACGTGCGGGGTATACGGCGGCCTGAGCTCCCGCCACCTGGCGAACTGGGCGCGCGAGCGCCTCGCCATCGCGAAGCTCCTGACGGCGGCCGTGTTTGCGCTGCTCGGAACGTACCTCGCAGTGGTGTCGGGGCAGTTGTTTGGGGTGCGGTAGAGAGTCCCTTCCGATGACAGGGCGTGTGTCGCTCCGATGGTCGGCTGTGGGTCGTCTATGCGGCCGAGCTGCCGATACCGCGCCAGAGGCGCAGGAAGAGAGAGAGGGATACTGCAATGTCGAGAGTAGTGGCGTTCGCCGTCGTGCTGGTTGTGCTGTGTCTGGACAGCGCGTGGGCCGCGACCCCGCTGACCGACGCGCAGATGGCTGAGGTGAGTGGGGCCGCGTGCACAGCGTGCCCGGCGCTTGACGATGACTACTGCTACAGCATGGTCGGCTGCTTTGGCGGCGGCTACACTTGGTACGCGGTGAACTACACATACATGGTATACCTCAACACCGTCGGATGGTACGGGATCACGCGAGAGACAAAGACCCCCTGCTATGTAGCAGTCACCTTCGAGCAGGAAGGCTGCGCGGGCGAGGAGGCGTTCCGGCACTCGGCGGGCCAGTACATGGATCTCACTGGACTGGGCGAGCGCTGCGGGGACGACTAGCCCGTGGGAGGCAGGGCACGGTGTGCGGGCTGCACCGTCCCTGGACGACGAGCGTCTCGGCGACCACCGGGAGGGGCCCGCTGACGTCGGCTCGCTGCTGGTCAGCCACCACCGTCGGTGCGCGTTCTCTGGGTGGCCGCATTCAGGAGATGGTCCCGTTGCCAGCCAGGATACCTGCATATGCAGTCTTGTTCGTCGCCGTACTAGCCTGCCTCGCCATCGCGGCGCCCTCGAGTGCCGATGCTGCGAACGACCTGCTGCAGACGCTACTTGATGGTGTCCTGTTCAGGCGGGCGTGCCTGGAGCGCGTTGCATGCGAGTGCGTAGTCGAGGAGACCAGAGGCCCAACCTACCGAGCCTACCTCGACAAGGAGGCCGCCCGGCTCGCCGAGGAGTTGTACAGGGCCAGACTGGAGGAAGGCGGGCCTGAGGCGGCGGCCAAGGTGGCCCGGGAGTTCCCGCCAGTAGGGGACCACGATGCGCTGTGGGCGTCGCTCCGCATGGACCGCCCGGTGAGGAGGTGGCTCCTCGAGAGCGTGGCGCTGACCAATAGCGGCCAGCCCAACCCCGGTTGCCGCCTCGACGCAATGTCCCCCAGCGGACGCGCCATCCCTCCAGGCGTGTTCTACTGCTCCACCGTCTGTGACGGCATCACGGTAACGAAGTACGACCGAAGCACCCAGGAAGGGTTCGTTTCCCCGTTCGAGAACGAGTACGTGCTCGAGCGCTGGTACGGTATAGTCAGGCACGGTCTTCTAGGCACGACGGATCACCCGATCGACCGCTGGCAGGCCGGGACCGCTCAGGTACGGTACGAGGGGACCACTCGCACGGGGGCCTGGGGCGACTGCCACGGGGTCTTCATCGGCGCCCCCGCGGCGTCGGGCGGCGCTGCACGCCTGCTCATCTGCCCGTCCTACGGCTACGCAGTGGTCCAGCGCACATCGTGGTCCCAGGTGCCTCTCGACGATCGCCCGCCACTATACGTGGGCTTCGTGGCGTACGGCACAGACTTCTTCGAGGTCCGGCCGGGCGTGTGGTGCCCGCGGACCGCGCGGCTGGACCAGTTCAGCCTGCAGATTGCCCCTGCATCGGCATCTTGGGAGCGGAGCTCGGTCTGCCGCGTGCTTGACCTTCGCGTTGGCGACGAGGCCGATCTGGACACGCCACGCGTGTTCCCCTTCGGCACGCGCGTCGAGACACGCGGCGGAGCAGGGAAGCGGACGGTCGTCCCCCTGGTGCTCCCCGTTCCAGCGGGTCCCGCAACCCCGCCGGATCCGACCACCATGGAATCCCTTTGGCGGGAGGCCAAGGTGATGGCCGAGTGACCCGTTGCCTCGCACGCTGGCTGTCCGTGCTGTCGCTGGCATACGTCGTGCTGCCCCTACGTGCCGCGTGGGCGTCGCCAGGGGCGACGCCCACGACGCCGGGCAACTGCGGCCTTACCAGCCTCTTCGAGCTCTGCGAGCTGCTGGGATACGACCTCGAGTGGCCCCTCCGAGAGCGCCTCCTCCGCACGCTTCCGGCCCCGGCCTGCTCGATGCTCGACATCCGCGACGCCGCGCGCACGGTAGGCGTCCAGCTCCTTGGGGTCAAGGCGTCGCTTTCAGAGCTTCGCGCGCTTCCGGGTCCGATGATAGTCCACCTCACGGGTCCCCAGCACTTTCTCGTCCTGGCCCGCACGTCCAGCAGTTACGTACAGGTGCATAGCGACCGCCTTGAGACGTGGACATGGGGCCAGCTGGGCGAGCGCTACGACGGGATGGCCTTGGTGCTGCCACCGGACGTTCTCGAGGTAGGAGGCCCTCGCATTGGCTTGGAGGCCTTCCACCACGACAGAGGCACCGTGAGGGAAGGCGAGGAGCTATCGTTCGGGTTCAGCATCACCAACCAAGGAGACGAGACCCTCGTGCTCAACCCGTCAGCGGCGACCTGCTCGTCGGCTACCGCTGCGGTCGACCACCGCGCAGTCGCTCCAGGCGGGGTCGCCACCGTGACTATCCGACTCGCCGTGCGGAGCCCGGGGAGGTCCTCTGCCGTCGCGAAGCTGATGACAAATGACCCAGTCAACCCGATCCTCTACCTGACGCTTGCGTGCTACGCAACGCCACAGATCAGGTGCATCCCCGCCCGGGCGTGGCTGGTCGCTGAGAAGGGGCACGCGGCCGTCGCGAGCGTGGAACTCTCCGGCCCAGAGCAGATGGAGGTGCTGGGCACCGAGTGCGAGGCAGATGGGGTCAGTGTGGTCGCTTCTGAGCCGGTGGTGGACGACAAGGGTGTCAAGCGCTGTGCACTCGCGATATCGGTGGACGGAGCGCGCGTGCTGGGCGAGTTCCGATGCGATGTCAAGGCGCGCGTGGCAGACGAGCGCAAGCAGGAGCGGGAGGTCGTCATCCCTGTGGAGGGTCGCATCCTGACCGACCTCTGTCCCTACCCTCCGACGGCGTTCTTCGGCCTTGTCCGGCAGGGGGAGGAGGTCCCGCCGCGGGAGGTCACGATCAGGGCGACGTCGGGGAGCAGCTTCCGAGTGCTGGGCTGGAGCGCCGACCTGTCTGGCGTCTCCGTCGTGAGCAGGCCGGTCGTCAGTGGATACTGCCTCACGGTCAGGCTGACCCCCGATCAGCCCGGCGTGCTGAAGGGCGTGATCGCCGTCGCCACCGACATGCCGCGTGAGGAGACCGTGCGCATACCGGTCTATGCGCACGTTGTAGGTCGCGCTGACTAGCACTCGGGGCCCTAATCACGTTGGGCCCCGCCCACGGAGCGCAGGTGCGCCGCATGGCCCAGGAGGGGCCGCACTGACCATGCAGCCCACGACCATCTCGACGCTGGCCGTCGTCCTGCTCCCCGCTCTATGCTGCAGCGGGATAGCGCACGGTGCTGGGTCGGGGGGGACTACGCCAAGCCCCCAGTTCCACATCCACGGCGACCCGCCTGTCGCCGAGGCCTGGTCAGCTGAGGTCGCGCAGTGGCATGCGCTGGTGTCCGCGCTCGCGCGCGACGGTGCTGATCCCACGGGCCTCCCCGAGCAGAGACTGCTGCAGTTCGCCTGCGCCGCAGCCTGGCTTGACGACAGAGCCGCGGAGGCCACCTGTCGTGACCTGCTGGACGGGGTGCTGTGCAGACCGGACTGGCGGTCGCATGCCAACACGTCCCATGTTGCCGACCTCAAGGTGGCCGAGATCGCCGGGGCGTGTGCGCTCGCGTGCGAGTGGATGGGCGACCGAGTGCCGCCCGACCTGCGTGAGCGTGTGTGCGCACGCATCCGCAATGAGGCGATCATCCCACTCCTCGCGCTACATGAGAGTCATGCGTTCCCCATCGACAGCTTCTCGAACAACTGGTGCCCAGTCGTCTGCTGCTGGACGGGCCTCGCCGCGGCACTCCTTCAGGAGACGATCCCAGAGGCGACCGACGTGATGGAGGTCGTCGATGGCCAACTCCGCGGCATCCTGGACGGCGCCGATGCGGCGGGGGGGTGGGCGGAGGGCATCACCTACCTGGACTACTCCCTGCTGCCCATCCTGGCCTACGCCGATGTGCGGCGCGCCCCAGGTGGTCCCGACTTCCTCTCTCACCCCTTCTTCGCGGCGGCCGGGGACTTCTACCTGCACCTGCACCTGCCCAGGGCGCACGCGGCTGGGCGGCTCCACGGGCCCTTCGCGGACCTGGGGGACAGCGAGAGCGCGTTCCTGTCCAAGGCCGTGCCACGCAAGCTTGCCACGATCACGCGACGGGGCGACCTCCAGTGGCTCGCACGCAAGTGCCCGGGCATGGCGTGGACCCCTCTGGACCTGCTTTACTGCGACCCATCTCTGGCCACTTCGCCCCCTGCCGGACCTCCAGCCCGCCTCTTCCCCAAACTGAACTGGGCCGCCCTGCGCAGCGGGTGGGATGACGACGCCCGGGTGCTGGTGATCACCAGCGGGCAGCTCACGCCTCACTCCCACCTGGACGCCAATAGCTTCCTCCTCCATGCCTACGGCGAGACCCTGATGCCCGACTGGGGTGGCAGGCCCTATCCCTCCGACTACTTCACCGAGGGGGCTAAGGCTCGCTACTGGTGGTCCGACACCCGCGGGCACAACGCCATTCTGATGGACGGCAAGGGGCAGCTCTGCGACCGTGGCGAGCATTCCCACATCACGCACTTCCTAAACGGCCCCCATTGCGACTACGTGCGCTCCGACGCCACGGCGGTCTACCCCGCAAAGGCCAATGCGGTGGTGCGGGACATCCTCTTCATCAGGCCGGACTACTTCCTTGTGCTCGACGAGCTGTCCGCCCGGTGGAAGACCCGCTGGGAGTGGTTGTGTCAGTACACCGGTCGGCTCTCCGTGGACCAGACAGGCGCCACGCTCGCGGGCGGCCGCGCCGCGCTGAGGATCGAGACGCTGTGGGGCCGCGCGTGGGAAGCCCGGGAGCAGGAGCATCCGCGGGGCGACAGGTACGTGTCCTTCGAGGTGACGGAGCCGGCACCGGAGGCGCTCCTGGCCACGGTGCTGTACCCGTGGCCGCTGGATCAGCGCGGCCCCGACGCGCCGACTTGCCCGGCGCGGCTCGTGCACAGCCTCGGCGGCGCCGGGGTCGAGGTGACGCGGGCGGAGGGTGCGGTGGATCGCATTGTGTGGGGCAGCAACGCGGACGGCCAAGGGCCGCCGACGGTGGCGGTGGTCACGCACTCGGCGGAAGGGCGGCTGGCGGGCTTCTCGGGCTTCGGCATCCGCAGGTTGTCGGACGGCGGCCACGTGCTGCTGCGAAGCGGCACGCCGCTGTGGGCATCGGTGGACGTAGGTGCCGGCGCGGCGCACGCGTCGATCCTCGTCGCAGAGCCGAAGCAGACCATTGAGGTGCACTGCCCCGATGCGCCGGAGAGCATCACCGTCGATGGGCAGGGGCAGGCTGTGAGGTTCGACGCGGCAACGGGGCTGGTGGAGTTGACGCTGGCCGAGGGGAGCCACGAGGTACGGATCGAGCCGGGGGAGTAGGGGGCGGTTGGCACCCGCGGAGCGCATACGGAGGCTGATACGGATGGCTGCGAGCATGGTCCACCGACACCTGTGCCGGATAGCGTGGTTGGCGTTGACGTGCCTGTCGTGTAGCCTTCCGACGATGGCGCAGGAGCCTGAGGCGCCCCCCACCATCGCCCCTCAGGCCGAGGAGGACCTCATCGTTGACGACTTCGAGGCCTTCGCGGGC
>CAZXDD010000208.1:0-12109 GCA_964639415.1 uncultured Armatimonadia bacterium | reverse complement strand
AGCTGCTCCCTCCGGGAGCGGACGCTCTCAGAATGACACTCTTGGCGAAGGCGGGGTTTTGGGCCGCGCTTCTAGACCGCCATTTGGAGCCGACCGGCGTCCATGGGGCCCGAGGCCGACCGCGCTGTGGAGAGCCACGGCGCTGCGCAAGCCGATACCATCTATCAGAAGCAGCAGGCAGACGCCGCCCCTCTTCGCACGTGGGCGGCGTCTGCCGCAATTGTGAGTGTACCTTTGCCCATGACCGAGCCTGCCGAAGTGCAACAGACGCATGACGAAGACGAGCCGATCTTCAAGATCGATGACGGCCCCGTGGACGTTCCGGTGCTCCCCCTCCGGGATGTGGTTGTGTTCCCGTTCATGGTTGTGCCGCTGGGCGTCGTGCGCGATCAGAGCGTGAGGGCGATCCAGGCCGCCAAGATGGACGGCACGCAGATCCTGGCCCTGACACAGATCGATGCCGACGACGAGACCCCGGAGGCCGGAGGGTTGTACGCCATGGGGACCCTCTGCCGGGCCGTTCAGGTGCTCGAGCTGCCCGACGGGACGCTGCGGGTGGTGCTCGAGGGTGTGCAGCGGGCGCGGGTCGTCCGGTTCAGCCAGCAGAGCCCATTCCTCAAGGCCCTGTGCCTTCCCCTGCTGGGCATCGAGCGTAGCTCGGACGAGCTCAAGGCCATGATGCGCAATGTGGTGGCCCAGTTCGAGGAGGCCACGAACCTCAGCCGCAATATCCCGCCGGAAGCCCTGGTCATGTCGCTGAATGTCGAGGACCCCGGCCGTCTGGCGGATGTGGTTGCTCCGTACCTGGGCATTCGCGTCGAGGACAAGCAGAGGCTCCTGGAGACCCTCGAGGTGGATGAGAGACTGCGCCTGCTGGACAGGTATCTCGCGTCCGAGCTGGATATCCTCATGCTGGAGCGCGATATCCACAATCGGGTCCACAACGAGCTGGAGGACAGCCAGCGCGAGCACTATCTTAGGGAACAGCTTCGGGCCATTCAGGACGAGTTGGGCGAGGTCAGCGGAGCGGCGGCCGACGCCGATGAGTACCGGGACAGGATCGTGGCCGCCTGCATGTCCGACGAGGCCACCGAGAAGGCGCTGCGGGAGCTGGAGCGCCTGGAGCAGATGCCCGCCGCCTCTCCCGAGGTTTCCGTGGTCCGTACGTACCTGGACTGGCTGCTGGACCTGCCCTGGACCACCGAGACTCTGGACGAGCTGGATGTCTCGGCGGCGCAGAGCGTGCTGGACCACGACCACTACGGGCTGCAGAAGGTCAAGGAGCGGGTGCTGGAGTTCCTGGCCGTGCGTCAGCTCGTGACCCACACGCGCGGGCCGATCCTGTGCTTCGTCGGGCCCCCCGGTGTGGGGAAGACCTCCATCGGGCGGTCCATCGCCCGGGCCATGGGGCGCGAGTTCATCCGCATCTCCCTGGGCGGCGTGCACGATGAGGCCGAGATCCGCGGGCATCGGCGGACCTACGTCGGCGCCCTGCCCGGCCGCATCATCCAGGCCCTGCGCAGGATCCGCGGCAATAACCCCGTGTTCATGATCGACGAGATCGACAAGATCGGCACCGACTTCCGCGGCGATCCCAGCTCCGCCCTCCTGGAAGTGCTTGACCCGGAGCAAAACGACTCCTTCCGCGACCACTATCTGGAGGTCGCCTTCGATCTATCCAAGATCATGTTCATCGCCACCGGGAACATGCTGGACCCGATCCCGCCGGCGCTGCGCGACCGCATGGAGATCATCGACTTCGCCGGGTACACCGAAGACGAGAAGCTGCAGATCGCCAAGCGCTTTCTAGTGCCCAAGCAGCGCCGCGAGAACGGTGTGTCGGGCAAGCATATCAAGTTCACTACCGCCGGTCTGCGCTTCCTCACCGTTCACTACACCTACGAGGCGGGGGTACGCGATCTGGACCGACAGATCGGGACGCTGTGCCGCAAGACGGCGCGGCTGGTGGCCTCCGGGGAGGAGCCCACCGTCACGGTGCAGCCCAAGACCGTGGCCGAGATGCTGGGGCCGGAGCCCCATCGCCACGACCGCCGCAACGACCGCGACCGCGTCGGTGTGGCCACCGGACTGTCCTACACCCCCCAGGGCGGAGACATCATCAACATCGAGGTCTCGGTGGTGCCCGGCAAGGGTGAGATGATGCTCACAGGATACCTGGGTGAGGTGATGAGAGAGTCGGCCCAGGCTGCGTTGGGTTACGCCCGTCTGCTCAGTGGCGAGCTCGAGCTGCCCGACGACTATTTCGGCACCCACGATATTCACGTGCACGTGCCCGCCGGAGCCATCCCTAAGGAGGGGCCCTCGGCAGGCATCGCCATCTGCACGGCGCTGGTCTCCGCCATCAGGAACGTCCCGGTGCGCAGCAACCTGGCCATGACCGGCGAGGTCACCCTGCACGGGCGTGTGCTGCCCATCGGCGGGGTCCGCGAGAAGGTGCTTGCCGCTCATCGCGCGGGAGTGACGAAGGTCATGCTCCCCAAGGAGAACGCCAAGAACGTGCTGGACGACGACGCACTGCCCAAGCAGGTGCATCGCGATGTGGAGTTCGCCTATGTGGAGAGTATGCGCGATGTGCTGGCGCATGCTCTCGTCGAGCCCGGCAAGAAGGACGCGAAGACCGGGGCCAGGCGCAAGCCCGGCGCGAAGTCGTAGACGCCCGGCCGCAGATCTCGCCTTCGCCTGGAGTGTCGGTCTGAGAGCGTCCGCCCTCGCAAGGAGCGGCTCGAAGAGTCTCCTGGGATATGGCGCGGTCCTTCGCTATCTCGCTCCGCGAGATGGACGCTCAGGATGACAGGAGCCGGGCCGGCCAGATTCCTCGGCCGCGCCTCTACAGGTGCGGCCGAGAAGCCGTAGTGTTGTACCTAATCGCCCGGAGCCTCCGCGCCGGGCCCCACCTTGAACCTCGAGACCCCCAGCCCGCCACAGGGATGGGGGTCTTTTGCTGCGGGGCCGTGCCCCGGCCAACGAGGGAGAATCGACAATGCGCGTGCTGGTAACCGGTGCCGCCGGACGTGTGGGATCGAGGGTCTGTGCCACTCTTCGCGCCGAGCACGAGACCGTCGGGGTCGATGTACGCCCTACAGGGCACCCGGCGGACCTGTGTCTGGATATCCTCGACGTTCCCGCGGTTCGGGAGGCCGTGGCGGGCGTGGAGGCGGTCATCCATCTGGCCATCGTTGACGGGCCGGCCTTCGGGCGCGCAGACAGCCTGCAGTACGACGACGCCAGCCTCAAGGTGCATGTCATCGGCACCCACAATCTGCTGCGGGCCGCGGCCGACTGCGGAGTGGAGAGGTTCCTGTACGCCAGCAGTGTGTCGGCGGTGGATGCCTACGGGCCCGACGTGATGGTGACCTCGGAGCATCGGCACCTGGGCGGAGGGATCTACGGGGTGACCAAGGGTTTCGGCGAGGAATTGTGCCGCATGTTCGGGGCCCGCAAGCGCGGCGGCATCGCGGTGCTGCGCCTGGGCAATGTGTACATCCCGGAACTGGCCTCAGGCGACCGGCGCCCCTACCACCGGTCACGGGTGCATATCGACGACGTCGCGAGGGCCTTCTCGCTGGGCCTCACCGCGGAGTTGCCACCGTTTGGTGTGGTGCACATCGTGGGCGACAACTCCGGGCGCCGCTGGGACCTCACCGCTGCCGCCGAGCTGCTGGGTTGGCGGCCCACCTGCCGCTTCGGCGAGGACGGCAGGCCGGAGCCGTAGAGGGTGTCCGGCTGTCGGTGCGGCCCCGTGCCTCCGCCCTGCACGCCCTGCTCACGTGGTCGCCGCCGTGGTCGTCGCAGGCTCCCAGCGCTGCGTTGCTCTCGACCGGCCGGTCCTTCCGTCCTCGCTACCCACCGCCGGTCTCGCCTGCCCCCTGTGCGGTCCGTTCCCCGGGTCGCCGCGGCTATCGACCGCCGCGGCCCTGCCCAAACACCTTGCCAGCGGCCCACCGGCGGCGTATCCTGTGGCGGTGGTGGCTGCCCGGGGGACTTGAAGATACTCGAGGTGTAGCGCATGCGATACGATGTGATCGTCTGTGGTGGCGGCACGGCCGGCTCGACGGCCGCCATCGCCGCCGCCCGCCGCGGGGCCAAGACCCTCATCGTGGAGCAGTTCGGGTTCCTCGGCGGCAGTCAGACCGCGGCTCTCGTGGTGCCGATGATGGCCTTCTCCACGGGGGGACAGCAACTGGTGAACGGCCTGAACGAGGAGATCATCCAGCGCTGCAATGCCCTCCCCGGCGACAACGAGGGGATCTTCTTCAACTTCGAGCTGCTCAAGTACGTGCTGGAGGACATGGCACTGGAGGCCGGGTGTGACCTGCTCTACCACTCCTTTGTCTCCGGGGCACTGCTGGAGGGCGGCCGCATCGTCGGCATCGAGCTGGTCAACAAGTCCGGCCGGCGTCAGATCGCCGGGACTCAGGTCGTGGACTGCACCGGAGACGCGGACGTGGCCGTGCTAAGCGGGGTACGCTTCGAGAGCGGCAGGCCTGAAGATGGGCTGAACCAGTCGGCCAGCCTGCGTTTCGTGATGGGTGGCGTGGACCTGGAAGCCCTGGCGCAGTTCATCGAGGATCGCGGCCAGCCGGTGGGAGACCGTGTCCGCTTCAGCCTCGGGTTTGCGCGAGGTGTGCCGGAGAACGCGCTGACGGCCCTGATGGCGCAGGCCGAGGAAGACGGCGTGTTCACCGCGGAGGAGGGCGGGTACATCCAGTTCTTCACCGTCCCCGGTCGTCCGGGCGAACTGGCCTTCAACTGTCCGCGGGTGACGCACGTCAACGGTGCCGCCGCCGAGGACCTCACGAGGGTCCAGGTGCAGGGGCGGCGAACGATCCCCAAGATCATGGAGTTCTGTCATCGCTACCTGGCGGGCTTCGACAACGCCTACCTGGCCTTCACCGCTCCGATGGTGGGGGTGCGCGAGAGTCGGCGTATCGTGGGCGAATATGTGCTCTCCGCCGAGGACTTCCGCCTGGCCCGCAAGTTCGAGGACGGCATCGCCAAGTCCTGCTACCCCATCGACATCCACAACCCGTCCGGGGTGGGAGTGTCCCTGGAGAAGCTCCCGCCGGGGGAGTACCACGAGGTTCCGTACCGCTGCCTGGTGCCGTTGGGCGTGGACAACCTCCTGGTGGCCGGGCGCTGCATCTCGGCGACTTTTGAGGCCCAGGCCGCCATTCGCATCGAGGCCACCTGCCGGGCGATGGGGGAGGCCGCGGGCGCGGCGGCGGCGCTGTGCGTCTCCAGCCAGACCACCCCGCGGCAATTGGACGCGAGCGTGCTGATGGACGATCTGCGCGCCGCGGGCGCCAATGTGCACGGAGTCTGACCGCCTCGGGCGGCGCCGTGACCCGGTGACCCCGACCGGCGTCAGAGGCGATCCACCAGCGCCGCACCCTTCTGCGCCCTCGTGCGGCCCCGGAGGTGCTGTGATGATTGAGGTCGGCGTCTTTGCCGATGAGATTGCCGCGGACTTCGAGGAGCAGATCGACCTTGCGGGACGTGCCGGCGCCTCGTGTATCGAGCTGCGCGGCGGGATCTGGGGCCGCAATGTGCAGAGCTGCACCGATGCCGACGTGGCGCGGATCCAGGAGGTCTTGGCCCGCCATGAAGCGAGGGTCGCCGTGATCGGCTCTCCGGTGGGCAAGTGCACGCTGCATGATGAGGAGGAGTTGGCCACCCACATTGAGTGGTTCGACCGCATGTGTGAGCTGGCCCACGTCTTCGAGACCAGGATCATCCGTGGCTTCGCTTTCTGGACCCCGAGCCGCAGAGCCATGCCCCGCCCGAACCTGGACGAGATTCTCCCCGACATCGCCTCGCGCCTGGAGCCCATCGCCCGCCGGGCCATCGAGCAGGACGTGTACTTCTGCCTCGAGTGCGAAAACGCCACGTGTTCCGGTTCCTGCGCCGAGATCGCCCGGATCATCGACGCCATCGCGCCCAATGACAACCTCATGGTGGCCTGGGACTGCAATAACGCCGCCGCGGTGGGCGAGCACCCGCTGCGCGAGGGCTACCCCCTGGTGCGGGAACGCATCAAGCACGTGCATGTCAAACCTAACAGGTACAAGAACATCGACACCGTGGGGCAGACGGACGCCACCTACAAGGAAGTGTTCGAGGCCCTGCTGGCCGACGGGTACGAGGGTGTGGCCACCGTGGAGCACTGGGGCTCGCGCTGGCTGATGCTGGAGGGCGTCAGGCAGACGGCGGCCCTGCTGGAGCACCTGCAGTAGCTGAGGTGCTCCGCCGTCGGTCCCTGGAGACGAGCCATCTGCGGGTACCGGGCCACGCCACGAGCAGAAGGAGACTTTGGTACTCAATGAGATCCGCTGCGATCGCCTTCTCACTGCTATGCATCGCCGGGGCCGCCCCGGCCGAACCTGAGGTGAGCGTGGAGTTGCGCGCCCAGCAACCCACCTACGCCCTGGGCAAGCCCGTCGAGATGACGGCCGTGCTGAGCAACCGCACCGAGCGGCCGATCGAGGTGGCTCAGTACCCCAAGCCGTGGGGCGTGGTGGCCGTCAGGCTGAGCGCCACGGACACCAGGGGTCGGCCCCTGGCAGACGCCCGCATGCCGATTCGCGGGAAGGTGACGCCCACGATGCTCTCGATCCGGCCGGGCTCGTACCTGGCCGTGCCCGTTTGCCTCAACCACCACTGCTATCCTCTCGTGCCGGGGGAGCTCGATGTGCGGGCCGGCTACGTCGCCTCAGGCGTGCCTGCAAAGGCAGAGCAGGGCGCCCCCGCGTCGCTGCCGGTCCGCATACAGCTTGTGGAGATCTCGGATGACGAGCTGACAGCGGAGGCCTCGCGTCTGAACGCGGCACTGTTGGCGACGCCGGCCAACGGCAGCCCCCACTACACCATCTTCCGGCTGAGCTGGACGGGCACGCCGCTTGCCCTCGCCACCCTGGTGGATTGGCTTGCGCGCAGGGCGATGCCGTGGGACAGCTGGTATGTGGAGGACGCACTGAGATGCCTGCGGGACGACGCCGGGGTGTCGGAGGCCCTGGTCGGGGGCGGCGAGACGCTGGGGACCTCACGCGCCCTGGCCAACGCCCTGCGGTCCTTCTCCGTCGGTCTGTCACAGGCCATGCCCGCCATCGTCGGCAGTCTCAAGCGCCCCGAGCAGGAGTACCAGCGCGGCGCCCTGTGGCTCTTGCGTTGGTACGGGGAGAGCCACGATTACACGGCGGCCGAGCGCAAGGTGCTGTACCCGCTGGTGCGCAGGGCCGTGGACGCGCGCGACCCACTGGTGAGGCCCTCGGCGGTGCCTGTGTTGAAGCTGCTCGAGCCACCGGCGTCGTAGACACGCCAAAGCGCGGTTCTGCGTGGGGCCAAGGCCGGCCTCGCCGTTGGGCCGCGGTCGAGCTTCGGATGGCCCGGACGGGATGGGGGAGAGCCGCGGCGCGCCTGGCCGCCGGTCTCTCGCCTACCCGCTCCGCAGGCTGCCCCGCGACCCAAGGGCTGTCCGCCACGCGACGCGTCCACGGGTTCGCACCTCCCCGGCCAGACCTCCGTGATGGTGAAGTCGGCCGCACAGCACGTCTCGGCCTGTCCGCTCTGGCCGACCCGGCCGCCGGCTCTGCCTTCCGGCATGGAGGTCCTGCGCCTGTTCGCGTCCAAATGAACGGCTACGGATGCCGGTCGTGAGACCTGCATAGCTCGGCGCTGAGCCAAGTGAGGAGTTGCCCATGCGAAACGTTCTGGCGGTCACCATAGGCATAGGGGTCCTGCTCATGACCAGCATTGCTCCGGCCCAGGAGGCCACGCTGAGTCTCAGCAGCGGCCGGCCCGGCAACCTGTACCCGGTGGACGGTGCGGTTCAAGTCACGGTTACGGCCGCCCCCGCCGCTGAGTGCGACTGGTCGCTGCGCGATTACGACGAGAAGCAGGTGGCCGTCGGCCGGGTGGCCGCCGGGCCGGAGGAAGCGGTCCTGGACCTGGGGCGACTGCCCCACGGGTACTATGAGCTGACCTGCAACGCCGGCGAGCTGTCCGGCACGCTGGCTTTCGGCGTCGTCACGGACCACTCGGCCACGGCGCCGTCGTCGACGCGGCTAAATGTGGATGGCGCCACGGCCTGGCTGTCGCCCCGGGAGCGGTTCGACGACCTGGCCAAGATCCTGCGAACCGTGGGGATGGGGTGGGTTCGCGAGCGGTTCTCCTGGGGCGGCACCGAGCCGGAACCGGGGAAGGTGAACTGGCAGCAGTACGACGCCGTCGCCGAGGCCTACAGCGCTCAGGGGGTGCGGGTCTATCAGATCTGGCACGATTCCCCGGGCTGGACCCGTCCGGGCAAGGAGGGGTCTAGGAACCCGGACGACCTGCGGGACGTGTACCGCTTCGCCAGGCGGGTGGCGGAGCGCTACAAGGGCAGTGTGGATGCCTGGGAGGTCTGGAACGAGCCGGACATCGGCTTCTGGCCCGATCTGGGAGACACCTTCGCCGGGCTGCAGAAGGCCGCCTACCTCGGCTTCAAGGGGGCAGACCCCGATCTCCCCGTCCTGCAGGGGTCTTTCTGCCGTGGCTACTGCGCCTTCGACGAGCACCTCTTCGAGGCCGGGCTTGCCGACTACTTCGACATCTTCAACTGGCACATCTACGCCCCCCCCAGCGCGTACGCCGGTGTGCTAGGGCCCTACATGGAGATGCTGGAGCGCTACGACTGTGCCGATCGCCCGGTGTGGTTGACCGAGGCGGGCATTCGTCTGGTCGCCAACGAGCCCGAGGGCGAGCTGAGCGCCGACCTGGAGCGTCTGCAGGCCGAGTTCGTGCCCAAGTCCTTCGCGGCCTCTCTGGCGGCCGGTGTGGACCGCCACTTCTTCTTCGTCTACCCCTGGTACCTGGAGAACGGCGTGCAGTTCGGCTCCCTGCGTAAGGACCTGTCCCCACGGCCGGGCTTCATCGCCATCGCCGCCTCCCTGGACCTCCTGGGCGAGGCCCGCTATCTAGGGAGGTATGACACCGGTGATGAGGGGGCGACCATCGAGGCCTTCGACAGCGGAGACGGCGTGGTGCTGGTGGCCTGGGCCTCCGAGGCGACCGAGGTGGAGCTGGACCTGGGAACCGAGAGCTTCGTGCTCGCCGATGAGATCGGCAGGCGGAGCCGGGTGGAGGCGCCGGAAGGCAAGCGCACGCTTGAGCTGGGCGCAGCGCCGGTGTACATCGCCGGCCTGCCCGCCGGGATAGCATCGCGCCTGACGGGCGCTGTCCGGCCGGAGGGCCAGTTGCCCACAAACGTGCCCAGCCCGGTGGTGGTTCGCGGCCAGGCTCAGGTGGCCGAGCTCGACAAGGGTGCAGACTGCTACCTCGTGGGCAGCGCGGCCTTCGACTACAACGTTGAGGTCTACAACTTCAGTGAAGACAAGGCCGCCCGGGGCTCGGTGCGCCTGGAGGTTCCCGCCGGCTGGTCGTGCGAGCCCTCTGCTTTCGAGGCGAGTCTCGAGCCGATGGGTCGCATCGTGCAGAGTGTCAGGATCACCCCCGGGCACGCGCACGGCGAGGCGGTGAAGGTGCGGGCGGTGCCCAGCTTCGAGGGCACCGAAGCGATGCCCTGCGTGTCGGCCTTCCGCTTCGACGTCAGCCGCATCGAGCCCACCCGCGCGTTGGACCTCGGCCTGGAGGACCCTGCGAAGTGGCACACCAACATCTCCGGCAACGGCACGATGGAGACGGTCGTGGGAGCCGAGGGCGGCGTGAGGTTCAACGTGCGTTTCACCGCCCCAGGGGATCGCTGGTGCTACCCGAGGGTGGATTTCGACCCTCCGGCGGACTTCTCGGCCTACGACGGGATCAGCTTTGAGTACCGCTGCGGACCGGACCCGGCCAACGTCACCCCCCGCATCCAGGTCACGGAGAGTCCCGGCTCAAACTACCTTACCGACGCTTTCGCCGGCAGCGGGGAGTGGCGGAAGCAGGCGTACCTGTTCCGCAACATGTCCTGGGGTAGCTTCTCGCCGCCGGACCCCAATGGCAGGCTGGACACCGACGCCATCCTCCACCTGCTGGTAGGGCTGAACACCTCAGCGGATGATGTCTGGCTGGAGGTACGGAACGTGAAAACGGTGCGGTACTTCGAGTAGGGGAACGGCGGACGGCGGGAACGGCCGTGGCGCGTGGTTCGTGGTGCGTGGCGGGGAACGTCGAGGGCGCGAACGGACAACGGCCGCCTCACCCCCCGGCCCTGCGGGCCGTCCCCCTCTCCCTTACTGCGCCAAACGACGGCGCAGACGGGAGGAGGGGGAAAGGCGAACGGCCGTGACGGCGTCCTCACCCCCGCCCCTCTCCTTCACGCGCCCATACGGCGGGCGCAGACGGGAGGAGGGGGGAACGGCGGACGGCGGAACGGCTGTGGCGCGTGGTTCGTGGCGCGTGGCGCGTGGCGAGGAACGGCGGCGACGGACGACGCGCCCCACCACTCCTGCTCTGGCCTCTCCTGGTCGTGCTCTGCCGTTCTCCGTCTTCAGCCGCTCTCTGAGCTCTCCGGCTCTCTGTGTCTAGCCGTTCTCCGTGGAACTCCGTGCTCTCCGTGTCTCTGTGGTCTGCCGTTTGCCCTGCCCTCCACTGGAGGTTATGTGCCCCAATGGGCGAACTGCTCATCGGAGGTTCTTCCTCATGTACCACGTTCCCTGGTTCTGGGCCACGCTGGCCGCCCTGCTCGCTCTGACAACCGCTCCCGCGAGGTGTGCTGAGATGACCTGGCAAGTCGGCATCGCGAAACGCGTCATCACGCCCCAGACCGGGGTCTGGCTGGCCGGATACGGCATGAGACGGGCCCCGGAAGGCAAGATTCACGACCTGTGGGTCAAGGTCCTCGCCCTGCAGGACGCCGGGGGCGGGCGCGTTGTGATGGCCACCACCGACCACATGGGTATGTCTCGCACCGTCTACGACGCCCTGTATGCCCGGATCGAGGAGACCTTCGGGCTCGAGGCGTCTCGCTTCATGCTGACATTCTCGCACAACCACTGCGGCCCGATCCTGAAGGACGACCTGGTCGACTATTACCCTCTGGATGACGAGCAGCGCCGCCTGGTGGACGAGTATTCCGACTGGATGTCCGGGCAGATCGTGGAGGCCGTCGGGGAGGCGCTGGACAACCTGGAGCCCTCCGATCTGTACATGGGGGAGGGCAAGTGCACCTTTGCCGTGAACCGCCGGGAGAACACGGAGGAAGAGGTGCCGCGGCTGCTGGCCGAGGGCAAGCCGCTGCGGGGCGCCGTGGACCACTACGTCCCCGTGCTGGCGATCAGGGGCGAGGACGGTGGTCTGCGGGCCGTGCTGTTCGGCTACGCCTGCCACCCCACCACGCTGGTGGGGACGATGTGGTGTGGCGACTACCCCGGCTTTGCACAGGTGGACCTGGAGGAGGAGCTTCCGGGGACGATGGCGCTGTTCTTCAACGCCTGCGGTGCGGACGCCAACCCCATTCCGCGCCGAGACCTTGACCTGTGCGTCAGGTACGGCCGGATGCTGGCCGATTCGGTACAGGATGTCCTGGCCGGAGAGATGAAGCCCCTCTCGGTGGGCCTCGCGGCAGACCTGGAGTGGATCGACCTGGCCTACGACGAGCTGGTGACCCGCGAGACTCTGCTGCCCGTGGCCAATGGGCCCAGCGAGCTGCACGCCCGCTGGGCCAACAGGATGCTGAAGATGATCGACGAGGGCGTGCAGCTCCCGACGTCGTACTCATATCCGGTGCAGGCCTGGCGGATCGGGCAGGAACTGCTGTTCATCGGCCTGGGGGGCGAAGCCGTGGTGGATTACTCATTGCGCTTCAAGCGGGAGTTTGGGCCGGGCACATGGGTCTGCGGGTATGTCAACGACATGGCCGCCTACATCCCCTCGCGGCGGGTGTGGGAGGAGGGCGGCTACGAAGGCGGCCCTCACCTGGACGAGTACGGACGTCCCGCCTGGCGCTGGGCCGGGGACGTCGAGGACCGCATCGCGGCGGCGGTGCACCGAGTTGTGGGGAAGGTGCAGGGGCGGTAGAGGTATGGGCAGAGAAGCCGGGGCGACGGCACTGATGAGGCCTCACCCCCGTCCCCTCTCCTTCGCAAACACCGCTCAGGAGAGGGGTGAACGG